>JBEDHL010000084.1:0-18795 GCA_041174145.1 Pseudomonadota bacterium | reverse complement strand
CCAGCGTCCAGCTTTGCGCGCGGCCAATGAAATGACCAAGCCAGCGGAGCAAGCTGCCAGTGCCCGCACCCAGATCGAGCAGGCGTGGTCGCGCGGGCAGGCTTGCGGCCAGCATTTCCGCGAGCGCGCCATCGCGCGCCGCGGCGTCATGCGGTTCGCGCAGATCAAGCCAATCGCCGTCAAAGCTTTCCGTCATGGTGTCAGCGCTTTCAGAAACGCAGCAGCGCGGTCTGACCAGCGCGGCAGCGCCTGGCCGGCCTGCCAGGAAGCTTCGGCCATATCGGCGCGGAGTGCGGTATCAAAAATCGGCCGGCGCATCGCGCGCGATAGGGAATTATAATCATCCACCGCCGCAACCACTGCCGCCGCTTCCGGCACAATTTCCGCAATCGCGCCGCCCGAGGTGATGGCCAAAGGCAGGCCGCGCGCCATGGCTTCCGCCGCCGCCATGCCATAGCCTTCAAAGCGTGTCGCAAGGGCGAAAAGATCAGCCCGCGCATATTCCGCCTCAAGCGCTGCATCGGGAAGCGCGCCCAGGAAGCGCACACGCTGCGCAAGGCCAAGCTCGGCCGCCAGGGCGCGCAGCCCATCAGCATGGACAGGATCGCGCGTTGCATCGCCGGCGATGGCGAGCGACCAATCGAGATCAGAAAGCCGCGCAAGCGCGCGCAGCAGCACATCATGTCCCTTGCGCGGGACAAGCAGGCCAACACTCAAAATGGCGCAGCCGGGGCCAACGGAGCCCACCGCACGTGGCGCGGGGTCCGTGCCCGGTTCCACCACCGTGATGCGGGCAGGGTCCACGCCAAAATCTTCTGGCAGGCTGCGCGCCGTCAGGTTCGATGTGGTGATGATCCGCGCGCAGGCATTGAACAGCACACGCTCAGCGGCCTTCAGCGCGGCCCGCCATGAGTCTGGCGCGCCGGGTTCCAAGGCGGTTGGGTGATGGATTAACGCCACCGCACCGCGCTTGGTGAGTTCGTCGGCCAGCGGCAAGAAACTTGGCAGGCCAAGCCCATCAATCACAATGCGCGCATCGGTGGGGATTTCAGCCAAAGCTGCGCGGGCGGCTTCAGTCGCCGCATCATCAGGGAACGGGTGGCGCCCGGCCAATTCCACCACGCGCATTTCCTGCCCAAGCGCGCTGAGCCCTTCGACCATGCGGCGATCATAAATATAGCCGCCCGAGATGGCGCTAAAGGGCGCGGGGACGAGGAGATGGATGCTCAAGCCGCTGGCTCCTCACCCGGCGCCGCTTCATAAGCGGCCCAGGCGATATGGCTTTCGCGCAGCAGCACCTTAAGCCCCGTGACAGCCTTGCCACCCGCGCCAAGCCGGCCATCGGCCAGCGCGGCAGACAGGCAGCGATGGATATGGAGGCAGAGATATTCCGTGGTGGTGTTCTGCCCGGCGAAGACTGGCTCCGCATCCAGATTGCGATAATCGAAGCCGTCCAGAATGTGGCGTAATTCCACCTTGGCGGCGGCGATATCCACCAGCAGGTTCAGCGGGTCGAGCTTCGGCGCGCGGAATTCCGCCTCCACAACGAAGGTGGCGCCATGCAGGCGCTGGGCGGGGCCGAATTCCGCGCCGCGGAAGGAATGGGCGATCATGACGTGATCAACGACGGTCAGGCTGAACATGGTTTGGTTGTATCCTCTTCAGTCGGGCGCGTCATGACCCGTAGGTGACAAGGGGGCAAAGCGGCGCGGGCTGGCCGGGGGCGGGGTTGAGCAGGCCGGGCAGCGCCCTTGGTAAATCCTCAAACCGCGTGGCGGGGCCGATCAGCGCTTCAAGCGCTGGGTCCGCCAGCAGGCCGAGCGCTTGCGCCATACGTTCGCCAAAGCTGCGGCGCCCGCGCATGGCCGGCGCCACGGCGCCAACCTGGCTTGAGATCAAGCGCAGGCGGCGGGAATGAAACGCCTCGCCCAAAGGCAGTGCCACTTCCTGCGCGCCGAACCAGGAAGCTTCGATGATGCGCGCTTCAAAGGCGGCGCTTTGCAAAGCCTGACGCAGCCCCGCCGGATTGGCGCTGGCATGGATGATCAATTCCTGATCTGCCGGCGCCGCTTCGGGCGCGGCGAAATTCAGCCCCAGTCCTTCGGCAATGCTGCGGCGTGAGGCATCGGGGTCTGTGATCGTCACCGCCATGGCCGGGATGCGCGCCAGCAGATAAGCCACCAGCAGCCCAACCACGCCGGCGCCGATCACCAGCGCGCGCTCGCCGGGCAAAGGCTGCGCGTCCCAAAGGATATTCAGCGCGGTTTCCATATTGGCGCCGAGCACGGCGCGGGCGTCCGGCACCGCATCCGGGATGGGGATGCACATCGCAGAGGGGGCCAGGAAAACATCTTGATGCGGATGCAGGCAGAAAACGCGCTTGCCCCGTAAATCGGCGGAGCCTTCCGCCACATGTGCAACGGCGCTGTAGCCATATTTGACCGGGAAGGGGAAATCACCCGCCTGCAAGGGGCAGCGCATCACGCCCCATTGGTTTTCTGGCACCTTGCCCGCCAGCACCAGCCGTTCCGTCCCGCGCGAAATGCCTGAAGCCAGCATCCGCAGCAATGCTTGGTCAGCACCGCGCGCGGGCAGGGCCTCTGCGCGGAGTTCCGCCTGCCCCGGCGCGATGGTCCACAAGGCGCGCGCGATGGTCATACAGGGCCCCCGGGCTTCGCGCGATCCAGCGCGGCATCAATTAATATATCCGGCGCAATATCATGCACGCGCCAGGCAAAGCGCAGCCCATCGGCAATGCGCGCCACTTCCGGCAGGGTGAAGGCGGGAATGCCGGAACCGAGCAGAACGGGTGCGATGGTGACATGCAGCCGATCAAGGCAGCCCGCCGCGAGAAAGCGCGAAACCGTGAGCCCGCCGCCTTCGACGAAAATGCGCGACGCTCCGCGCGCCTTCAGCGCAGCAAGCAAGGCCGGAATGGCCAGCCCACCGCCAGCGGCGCGCGGCAGGCGCAGCACTTCGGCCTGGCCATGCCGGTCCGCGCCCCCCGCATCGGCGGCGCAGACCAGCAGCGTGGGCGGCCCGCCTTGGAAAATACCGTAATCGGCGGAGAGTTTGCGATCCGTATCCAGCACGACGCGCAGCGGATCAGGCCCCGGTGCTTCGCGCGTGGTCAGGCGCGGATTGTCATGCCGCACCGTGCCCGCCCCCACCACCACGGCATGGCAAAGCGCGCGCAGCCGATGCGTATGCAGAATATCGCCCGGGCCGCCGATCCATTGGCTGGAACCGCCCGCGGTGGCGATGCGCCCATCAAGCGTTTGCGCGAGGCGCCCAATCACGCGGCAGCCGTCCGGCGCAGCGGGGGCGGCCAGCACCGGGCCAAACAGCGCGCCGAGCGGGCCATCGGGCATGGCGCCGGCGCCATCGCGCAAGGCGAGCAGCGCTTCCCATTCTGAGGCGTGATTGGCGGTATTCATCCCCGCCTAAATGCCTGAGTGCTGCGCGCCGCGCCAGGGTGTTCGCGCCTCTCAAGGCGCCGCGAGATTGATCGCAAAAAACGGCAGCAGCGCCTGCATGATCAGCCCCGCCGTGACCGGCAGGAAAAAGGACGACGCCAGCCGCAGCGCCACAAAGCGCCAGCCCAGCACCGGGTATTCCCAGGTCAGGATGCGGTGCATCGCATAGACCGACCAGGCCGTGAGCAGCGCGGTCATTTGCGCGACCCCCGCGCCGGCCTTGCTGAAGGTGATCACCAGCGGGAAGGTCACGAAAGGCCCGCCCGGCATGACCCCACCGGCCAGCGAGGCAATCATAATGCCCGAAAGCCCCGAATCATCGCCAAGCCATTCGGTTGCGATATCCGCCGGCACCAGTTCCGACAAAAACGCCGCCATCGGCAGGGCCACGCAAAACATCGGCAGAATGCGCCAAAAGCCGCGATTGGTTTCCACCACCGCACGCTTGGCCTGGGGGATGCCTCGGCGAATGCACAGCGCCAGCACGGCGAGCGCAATCACCCAAAGGATAATTTGCGGACCGCTCATTTCGGGGGCTCCCAGGCAATCGGCACACGCCGCGCCAACCAGCCGGCAAGTATCGGCATGGGAAAGGTGATCAGCGTGCGCAGCAGCGCGAAATCCAGGCCCAATAGCGGCGCCTCATAGACCAGCAGCTTTTGAAAGCCATTGAGCGACCAGGCCAGGATGAAGGCGACCAACGCGCCCTTATCCGCCCCCGCACCGGCCAATACCAGCACCAGCGGGAAGGCCGCCATGGGCCCGCCTGGGGAGAGCGTGCCGACGAGCGTTGCGATGAACAGCCCAAATAGCCCGCTATCCGCCCCCATCCAGCGCGCCAGCGCATCGGGGGAGAGCAATTGCCGCAACGCCGAGGCCAGCAGCAGCCCCGCCACCAAGGATGGCACAATGAACAGGAACAAGTCCCAGGCATGCCAAAGCGCCGTCATGAAGGCGCCAGTGCCCCGCAAGTGCCAGGTAGCAAGCCCTGCCGTCACGGCGATGAGGAAGATGACCACGAGGGAGGCGTGGCGGCGGAGCAGGATCAACACGCGGCGCAAACTGCAACTTGGGGACGGCCCGCGCAAGAGCGGGCGGGGGGAGGTGCCTCCTCCCCCCGAACGCGCCTGCTGATAACGGGAAGGGTGCGGCGCGATGGGGATCCAGCTACACCCAACAGGAACAAAAACAGAACTAACAGCCCTTCATGGAGTCTGGCAAGCCCCCTTATGGCAAGCCGCGCCGCCGGGGCTATAAGCGCCCATCATGACCGACACCTCCACCCGCACGCTCACGCTCAGGCTTTGGCGTTCCTATGTCCGCCAGCATGGCAAGGGCATCGCGCTTGCCCTGGGCTGCACGCTGGCCGTGGCGGGGCTGACCGCGCTTTACCCGATTGTGATCCAGCAGGCCTTTGACCTGTTTACCGCCGGGGATGAACGGGTGCTGTGGCTGATCCCCCTGGTGATCATTGTGGTGACATCTTCCAAGGCGCTGGCGCAATTTGGCCAGGCGGTTTCCATTCAATCCGTGGTGCTGCGCGTGGTGGAAAACCTGCAACGCGATTTGTTCAAGGCGCTGACCTGGGCGGATTTGGCCAATGTGGCGCGCGATGCGCCGGCGCGCCATGCCGCGCGCTTCACCACCGATGCCGGGCTGATCCGCGAAGCGCTGACGAAATCCATCAATTCCATCGCCGATGTGCTGACGCTGATTGGCCTGATAGGGTCCATGCTGTGGCTTGATTGGCAAATGTCGCTGATTGCAGCATTGCTTTATCCCATTGCGATTGTGCCCATCCTGAAACTTGGCAAGCGCATCCGCCGCGCCTCAGGCGGCATGCAGGATCGTGTGGGGGATGCGGCAACGCGGCTGACGGAAAGCTTTGGCGCCGCGCGGGTGGTGCGTAGCTACCGGCTGGAAGCGGCCGAAGAAGCGCGCGCCAATGCGCTTTTCACGCGGCTGCGAGAGGCGATTTTCGGCATCCAACGTACCCGCGCTTCGCTTGATCCCATGCTGGAAGTGCTGGGCGGGCTGGCAGTGGCGGCGGTGCTGGGTGTGGTGGGTTTTCGTGTGGCAAGCGGGCAGGGCACGATTGGGGAATTCACGGGCTTTGTTGCTGCCGTGCTGATCGCAGCACGACCGGTGCGCGCGCTTGGCTCACTCAATGCGGCCTTACAGGAGGGTCTTGCCGGGCTCTCGCGGGTTTTCGGCATTATCGACACGCCGCGCCAGATCACGGCCCCCATTGCGCCGGCAGTGCTGCCGGCGGGTGGTGGGCGCATTGCTTTTGATGCAGTCGGATTCCGTTATGAAAGCGTGCCGGATGCCGCGCTGGCGGGGCTGAGTTTTGCCGCCGAGCCTGGCCAGACAGTGGCTTTGGTTGGTCCTTCCGGCGCGGGCAAATCCACGGCACTTGCGCTGGTGCCGCGGCTTTATGACGTGACCGAAGGGCGCGTTTTGCTGGATGGCGTTGATATCCGCGACCTTAGCCTTGAAAGCCTGCGTGATGCGCTGGCCTATGTTGGGCAGGATGCGGTGATTTTCGAAGATACGGCCTTTGCCAATATTGCCTGCGGCAGGCCCGGTGCGACGGCGGCCGAAGTTGAAGCGGCAGCCCGCGCGGCAGCAGCGCATGATTTCATCAGCGCCTTGCCGGCTGGCTATCAGACCGAACTTGGCCCTAGCGGCAATCGGCTTTCAGGCGGCCAGCGCCAGCGCCTGGCACTCGCCCGCGCCCTGCTGCGAGACCCGCGCGTGCTGCTGCTGGATGAAGCGACCAGCGCGCTGGATGCGGAGAATGAAGCGCTGGTGCAGGAAGCGCTGGCGCGGCTCCGCCAAGGCCGCACCACTTTGGTGATCGCGCACCGCCTGGCAACCGTGCGCGATGCGGACCGGATTGTGGTGATGGAAGCCGGGCGCGCCGTGGAACAGGGCAACCATCAGGAATTGATGGAAGCCGATGGGCTTTACGCCCGGCTGGTACGCACCCAGGCTTTTGCGGGATAATTCCGGCTAGGCATCCAAAGCTTCGGCGGCGATGCGCCCGGCATTTTCCTGAATGAAGCGAAAGCGCAATTCCGGGCGCCTTCCCATCAATTCTTCCACCCTTTCACTGGTGAAGGAACGGTCTTCCGGCGCCAGCATCACGCGCAGCAAGGTGCGTTTCTTTGGATCCATGGTGGTTTCCTTAAGCGCTGCGGGAGGCATTTCGCCAAGGCCTTTGAAGCGGCTGACTTCGACCTTTTGGTTCGATTTGAAGCGCGCTTTCAACACACGCTCCCGATCCGCATCATCCATCGCATAGACGGAAACGCCGCCCGCTTGCAGGCGATAAAGCGGTGGCTGCGCGAGAAATACGCGGCCCTGCCGCACCAATTCCGGCAATTCGCGATAGAAGAAAGTCAGCAAAAGGGCGGCGATATGCGCGCCATCCACATCCGCATCCGTCATGATGACAATACGCCCATAGCGCAGCTTGGCGAGATCAAACCGATCCCCCACACCACAGCCCAGCGCTTCGATCAAATCCTTCAATTCCTGATTTTGCCGCAGCTTTTCCACACTGGCGCTGGCCACATTCAGGATCTTGCCGCGAAGGGGCAATACGGCCTGGGTTTCACGGTCCCGCGCCTGTTTGGCGGAACCGCCGGCGGAATCGCCTTCCACCAGGAAAAGCTCCGTGCCATCGGCGCTTTCGCGCGCGCAATCGGAAAGCTTGCCGGGCAGGCGGAGCTTACGCGTCGCACTTTTGCGTGGCGTGTCTTTCTCGGCGCGGCGGCGCAGCCTGTCCTCGGCGCGTTCTATGGCGAAGGCGAGGAGATTATCCGCCGTCGCTGGATCGCCCGCCAGCCAATGATCGAAATGATCGCGCAAGGCCAATTCCACGAGGCGCGCGGCTTCCGGGCTGGTCAGCCGGTCCTTGGTTTGGCCTTGGAATTGTGGTTCGCGGATGAAAACCGAAAGCATCCCCGCCATGGGGCCGAGCAAATCTTCCGCTGTCACATTTGCGGCGCGCTTTTCTTTCTTGAGTTCACCATAGGCGCGAAGCCCCTTCACCAGCGCGGTGCGGAAGCCCGCTTCATGCGTGCCGCCCTGCGGGGTTGGGATGGTATTGGCATAGGTATTCAAAAACCCATCGCCGCGTTCCACCCAGCTTGCCGCCCATTCAACGCGCCCGGCAGCTTCGGGGAATTCCGCCTCCCCAGACCAAGCAGCGGGGACAACCGTGGGCCGGCCTTCCAGCGCGGCGCTCAGGAAGTCCGCGAGGCCGCCCGGGAAATGCAGCACGGCTTGGGCTGGTGTTTCATCCTTGATCAGCGCGGGATCACAAGCCCAGCGGATTTCAACGCCGCGATACAAATACGCCTTGGACCGGCAGAAGCGATAAAGCCGTTCCGGGCGGAAGGTGTGCTTGGCAAAAATCTCCGGGTCGGGCTTGAAGCGAATGGTGGTGCCGCGCCGGTTTTGCACCGCGCCTGCATCCTTCAGCTTCGTGATCGCCTTGCCGCGCGAATAGGCTTGCGTGAACAGCATACGGTCGCGCGCGACCTCTACCTCCATCCGCTCAGACAGCGCATTCACCACCGATGAACCCACGCCATGCAACCCGCCCGAGGTGTCATAGGCCTTGCCGGAGAATTTGCCCCCGGAATGCAGCGTGGTCAGGATCACTTCCAGGGCGCTGAGCTTCGGGAATTTTGGGTGCGGGTCCACCGGAATGCCGCGGCCATTATCGCGCACCGTCAGCCAGTTATCGGCTTCCAGCGTTACTTCGATCCGGTCAGCATGGCCGGCCACGGCTTCGTCCATGGCGTTGTCGATGATCTCAGACGCCAGATGATGCAGCGCGTTTTCATCCGTGCCGCCAATATACATGCCAGGGCGGCGGCGGACGGGCTCAAGCCCTTCCAACACCTCAATATCCTTGGCGGAATAGCCATCCTGCTGCCCGGCTCCCCCTTTCCGAGGACCGCCGCGGCCAAAAAGATCGTTCATGTCTTGTTCCCTAATTCGGGGGGAAGATAACGGGGCTCACGCCCGGAAACAACGCGCCTTCCGAGTCGCGACCGCAGCTTTGCGTTTGTCCAAAATCATTTACGGGTGATAAATCCTAATCAATGTAATTACGCATTGATTGAAGGATCGGTATCGACCCATGCGGCAGCAGCCCCGCCCGGCCAAGGCGGCACCATCCCCCGTGAAGCCCGTGGATCAGGCGCGGCTTGAAGAAAGCCTGCGTGCGCGTTTGGCAGAGGCGCCGGCAAATGGCGCCGCCTGGCAGCAATTGGCCGCCATTCTGGCCGGCAAGGGCCGGCATGCTGAAGCGGCAGAGGCCTTTGGCAAGGCGGTGGCGCATGGCCAGCCCCTGGCCGCATTTTGCACGCCTTATGCGCTGGCGCTGTCCAATGCCGGGCGCCATGCCGATGCGGCGGAACTTGTCGCCCCGTTGCAGGCGCGCAAGCCCAAAGATTTCGCCCTGGCCAATCTGCTTGGCGTGATGCTGAAGCGCGCCGGGCGGTTTGATGAGGCTGTGGCGATCCTGGAATCCGCCAAACGGCTGGAGCCCAAAAATGCCTCGCCCTGGCAGAATTTGGGCAATGCGGAAGAAGCGCGCGGCAATTACGCCGCCGCCGCCACGGCCTTCCAAGGCGCGGTCAGGCTGGATCCGCGCAATGGCGAATTATGGCGCTTGCTGGGGCGCATGCAGCGCGCCTTGAGTGACCAGGCGGCGGCGCGGGCGAGCTTCCTGAAGGCGTTTGAATATCAGCCCAAGGATCAAAATACGCTGAATGACCTGATGGGGCTTTTGATTGATACCGGCGATATCGAAGCCGCCATCCCCGTGGTCGCGCGTGCGCGGCAATTCCGCCAGGGTGATCGTTCGCTGGATGTGATGCATGCGCGCATGTTGCTGCGCCTTGGCCGGCGCGATGAAGCCCGTGCGGTGATTGATGGCATCCTTGCTGAAGATCCGGGCGAAAGGCAGGCCAATCTTTTCCTGTCCCGCATGGCCGGCGATGGAGATCGGCGCTTGGCGAATGAAGCGCTGAAGCGTGCCCATGAAGCGAACCCCGATGCGGCGGATGTGCAGGCGGCCTATATCGAAAGCCTGTCGCGCGCGCGCTACGACAGCGAAGCCGCGCATTTGGAGGAATCCTACCGGCTTTCAATTGATTTCATGAAGCGGCATCCGGATAAGGTGGCGCGCAATTCGCGTTCGCTCCGCACCGTGTTCCAACGCGTGATGGATTTGGAACAATTGGACGCCACCGGCGCCATTCCGGATCTTTTGCCGCATTGGCAGGCGGAAGGCCGGCATTCTTCCGTGCATTATGAATTGGGCCAGGTGCATAGCCTGGAAGAACGCATCGGCATGGTGGAATGGCATCGCAATTGGGGGCGCGGCGTGCAAAAGCGGATCAAGCCGCTGCCCGCCGCGCCCGCGCTGCAAATGCCGCGCAAAAAGCGCATCGGCTTCCTGTCCAGCGATTTACGCAACCACCCCGTTGCTTATTTCTGCCTGTCTCTGCTTGAAGAATATGATCGCGACCGCTTTGAGGTATTTTGCTATTCTTTCTACGAAGGCCAGCGCGATGTCATCCAGGCGGAGATCGAAAAGACCACCAATTTCCGCTGGTGGCCGCATCGCCCGGATGACCAGGTGGCCGCCGATATCGCCAAGGATAATCTTGATCTGCTGTTTGAATTGGGCGGCAGCACGGCGATGAACAAGCTGGAAGTCATGGCCTATCGCCCCGCACGGCTTGGTGGGAGTTGGCTTGGTTATCCGCATTCCGCAGGGCTTGAGACGATTGATTACATTCTGGTGGACCCATACATCAAACCGGAAGACCCACGGTTACTCATTGAAAAGCCCTTCGAATTGCCGGAAACCTGGGTGACGGTGGGTGGCCGGCTTGGCTTTTATGAAGTGCCGATTGATCTGGAAATCCCAGAAGACCGGCGCGGTTATGTCACTTTCGGCACTGCCAATAACCCCTATAAATACACCAAGCTTTGCATTGATACCTGGGCTGCGGTGCTCAGGCGCGTACCCAATTCGCGCTTCATCTTCATCCGTCCCGAAGCGGGTGGGCCATCCTTCCTGGAAAATACCCGCGCTGCCTTCGCCGCGCGTGATGTGGACCCGGATAGGATCGAATTTGTCGGCATTCGTGGCAAGCATTTGCCGCATTACAACAAGATGGACATCTCGCTGGATACGCTGCCGCATGTGGGCGGCACCACCACCTGCGAAAGCATCTGGATGGGCGTGCCCTGCATTTCACTGGTGGGCCCTGGGTTTGCCGAAAGGCTTTCCTATTCCAACCTATCCAATGCAGGCATTGGCGATTTGGCCACCTTCAGCATTGAAGCTTATATCGAAAAAGCCGCTGAATTGGCTGCCGATGCGCCGCGCCGGCGCGTACTCCGCCATGGGCTGCGTGACATGATCCGCGCCATGCCGCTGGGCCAGCCCGCGCGCTTTGGCAAGGCGTTTTACGACAAGGCAGCCGAGGTTTGCGCCTTGTGATTTTCTACGAAACCATCATTCCCGGCCTGTTCCGCATCGAAGCCAGCCCCGCGCGCGATGATCGCGGCGCCTTCATGCGAAGCTGGTGCCGGGAAAGCTTCGCCGCCGCGGGTATTGATTTCACGCCAATTCAGGCGAGCCTTTCGGAAAACAGGCTGAAGCACACTTTGCGCGGCATGCATTTTCAGGCAGTACCCGGAGAAGAACAGAAGCTGATCCGCTGCGTGCGCGGCGCCGTTCATGATGTGCTTTTGGATTTGCGCGCGGATCAGCCAAGCTACTTGAAGCATGTCGCCGTGACACTCGACAGCAAAGCAGCCAATGCGGTGTTTGTCCCGCGCGGCATCGCGCATGGTTTTCTTAGCCTGACCGATGATGCGGTAGTGGAATACATGATTGACACACCCTACGCGCCTGAATTGGCGCGCGGGGTACGCTGGAATGATCCCGCTTTTGGCATTGCCTGGCCAGCCGAACCCAAGGTGATTTCGGCGCGCGATAATGCCTGGCCATTGCTGCATGGCTGAACGGGTTCTCGTCACGGGGGCCACAGGCTTTATCGGGCGGCATATCCCGGCGCTTTTGCAGGCGCGCGGGTTTGAAGTGCATGCGGCTGCACGCAACCCTTCAGCGCTTGCAGCCGGCATCACTGGCCATGGCGTTGATCTGTTGCGGCAGGATGAAGCGCGCCGCCTGATCGCGGATATTCGCCCCGCCATCATCATCCATGCCGCCTGGTATGTTGCGCATGGGCGCTTTTGGACTGCGCCGGAAAACACCGATTGGCTGCAAGCTTCAACGGCCCTTGCGGCTTATGCCGCCGAAGCCGGCACGCGGCGCTTCCTGGGCCTTGGCACCTGCGCTGAATACGCGACCGAAGCCGGCGATGATGCCTATCCCTGGCCAGAGAGCCGCCGCATCGCGCCCGCCACACCTTATGGCGAGGCCAAAGCAGCCCTCGCGCGCCGCTTGGCCGAAATGGCGGAAGGCCGCGCGCGTTTCAGCTTCGCCTGGGCGCGGTTGTTTCATCTATTTGGCCCCGGCGAAAACCCAGCACGGCTGGTGCCTTCCATCATGATCGCCCTGCGTGAAGGCCGCGAAGCGCGCTGTTCTTCCGGGCGCCCGGTGCGTGACTTTATCAGCACGCCTTCCTGTGCCGCAGCCCTTGCCGCGCTGGCGATAAGTGATGTGCAAGGCCCGGTGAATATAGCTTCTGGCGCGCCGATCACCATCGCCGCCATGGCGCGGCTTGTCGCGCAAATCTCCGGGCGGCCATATCTGCTGCGGCTCGGCGCGCTGGAAGATCGGCCCAATGAAGCGCCTTATATGGTGGCGCATACCGGCAGGCTCAGGCGTGAAGTGGGCTTTGTGGCGCCGGTTTCGCTGCCCGCTGAATTGCGCGCGATCTAGTGGTCGCATTTTCCAAGCCACCAAGTGAAGCCACTTGGCTTGAAAATGCTCTAGATCCTCTGATGCAGCGCGCAAACCAGCGTGAATAACTGCCGCGCCGTATCGAAATCCAGCGCAACGCGCCCCGCCAGCCGTGCGCGGAGCAATTCGGCACCTTCATTATGCAGGCCGCGCCTGCCCATATCTATCGCCTGCACGCGGGATTCGGGGCCGCTTTCCGCCACCGCCTGTTCATGCGCTTCGACCACCATGTGGTAGTCCTTGATCAGGCGGCGGAAGGGACCAAGGGCCAGCGCCAGCACATGCAGCGTGGCGCCATCCGCATTGCGGATATCAAACACCAGCCGGCCTTCGCGCACCGCCAGCCCCAGCACATAAGGCCCGGGCGAAAGGCCAGCAGGATCAAAACGGTTATGATGCAGCAAATCCGCAATCGCCTGGCGCCGATCAGCTTCCGCATAGGCGGAAGGGGCGGGCGCTTCTTCGGGCAATTCAACGCGGATCAGGCGCTGTTCAGGCATCCGGCTTGCTACCCCGCAGCACTGCCCCGCCCTCATCGCCCGTCATGCCAAGGCGCATCATCCAGCCCATGGTGGCACCCTTGATCGGCCGCAGCAGCAGCGTGCAGATAATCGCAAAAAGCGGCAGCCAGACAGCCATATGCACCCACATGGGCGGCATATAGGCCCTTTCGATCCACAAGACGCCAGGCACAAGCACGTGACCCGTAATCAGGATGGTGAAATAGGGCGGCGCATCATCGGCGCGTAGCCGCCCAAGCGGCGCGTGGCAGCTTTCGCAAGCTTCGGCCACGCGCAGATAGCCAGCGAAAAGCCGGCCCTTGCCGCAAACCGGGCAAAGCCCCTTCAGCCCACGCAGCAACCCATCCTTCGTGCCGGGCGGCTGATAGGGCAGGGCAGGTGGTGTGCGGTCCGGTTCCCAACGCATCTTTCATCCAATTCCGCCCATGCTGGCATGGGGCGTGTTGCAGCGCAGCGTTAAGCCCGAAGCCCGCCCCAATCAAGCATGGCTTGCCGGCTTCTTCCGGCTGGGTTCAGGATAGCCCCCATGAATGAACGCATCCTGCTGATCAACCCGAATTGCAGCGTAAGCTGCACGGAAGGCATCGCCGCCGCCGTTGCCCCCTTCGCCGCCCCCGGCCTGCCGCGGATTGACGTGACACGCCTGGAAGAAGGCCCCCCCGCCATCATCACCTGGCGGGATTGGTACGGCGTGGCCGAACCGCTGTGCCGGCGTGTCGCGGCCGAGCAGGCCGATGCCTATATTATCGGCTGCGTGTCGGACCCCGCGATTGAAGCGGTGCGCATGGTCACCGATAAGCCCGTTTTCGGCCCTTTGCGCTGTTCCATCGCCGCCGCGCTCAACAGGGGCGATAATTTCGGCATGATCGCCTTCACGGATAAATCCAAGCCGCGCCAGCGCCGGGTATTGCAGGGCATGGGGGTGGAAGCGCGCATGGTCGCTTCCATCGCGCTTAATCTGGATATGGAAGTGCTGACAGACCCGGTGGCGCCGCGCGCACGGATCAAGGAAGTGGCGCGGGAATTGGTGGCACAAGGGGCGGAAGTGGTGATTTTGGGCTGCGCCGGCATGGCGCATCACCGCGCGGCGGCGGAAGATGCCTGCGGCGTGCCAGTGATTGAACCAAGCCAGGCGGCCGCGGCGCAGGCGATTCTGGCGGTGGTGGCGGCGCGGACTTAGTTTTTGAGACTCTAGTACCGCCAGGGGCGAATCATACTAAAAATACACGTATAGGTTGTATAAAAAAGCCGCCAGTCACTTCCTGATTATAGAATTTCGTGCGCGCCTTCCGCGGGACGAAAAATACTAAACATGCCCAAGGTAAATGATTGTCTTTAAGTAAAAATTAATTGATAACAGAACTCGGAAAGGTTCTTCGTTCCGTCGGGATTGCTGGCTGTTCGTTAAGTTTCGGGCGCAAGCGTTCAAGCCTTGCTTGGCCTGCGCTGCTTTTCGGATGGCAAGCTTTGCCCTGGGCGCTTCAGTGAAGCCGCCCAAGCAGGAATGAGAATCTGCGCTTAGGTTGAGGGAGTTTGGGGCAATGAGTGGTGTCAGCAGCTTGCTTGGTTCTGGAAATGACTCATGGCCGGGTGTGGGCGTCAGCAATGCTGGCAATGACACCATTGATGGTCAGGCTGGTAATGACACGATTAATGGTGGCCTTGGCAATGACTCGCTGCTTGGTGGCGCTGATACCGATTGGCTGGATTATTCTGCTGCAGGCGGAAATATAACAGCAACGCTCGCTACCGGCCGCGCATCACTTGCGGGCGGCAATGACACTTTCAGTGGTTTTGAAGTGCTGCTGTCCGGTTCGGGCAATGATATTCTCACTGGTTCCAGCAACGCTGATACAATTTATGCCGGCGCGGGGCGTGACACTGTTTCATCCAGTGGCGGGAGTGACTGGGTTGAGGGCGGGGCTGGCAATGATTCGATTTACGACACCGCCGGTAGTGATACCGTTCTTGGCGGTGATGGTAATGATACGATATTCCAGACATTCCTCTCTTCGGTTGGCGCGGATTCTGTGCTGGGTGGTAGTGGTTCGGATTGCATCCTCGGCTCGCAAGGTAATGAAACTATCGTTGAGTTAGATACTGACGATGCTGGGAATGATACCATATTTTCTTACGCCGGAGCTGATTCGTTAGCAGGTGCGAGAGGCAATGATTCGCTTTCAGGCGGGTTTGGTGCCGATACCCTATCGGGTGGTCTTGGTAATGACGTTATCGACGGCGGTGCAGATGTTGATTTAGCGAGCTATGCCTCCGCCACCAGCGCTGTCACCGTAAGCTTGGCCACTAACACAAGTTCCGGCGAGCATGACGTTGATGCACTATCCGGTATTGAAAACGTCCTTGGCGGTAGTGGCAGTGACAGCATCATTGGCAATGATATTGCGAATGAATTGAGCGGCGGTAGTGGCAGTGATTCCCTGCTTGGCGGCCTGGGCAATGATACGCTGATCGGCGGCGATGGCACGGATATGGCCAGCTATGCCGGTGCGACAGATGCCGTAACGGTCAACCTTGACGCCGGCACCAGCTCCGGCGTGCATGGCGATGATAGCCTATCCAGCATTGAAAATGTGCTTGGTGGCAATGGCCATGATAGCCTTGTTGGAACTAGCGGCAGTAATATGCTGTACGGTGGCAATGGTAATGACACTTTGGTCACGGGCGGCAATGCGCTTGATTACCTTTCCGGCGATGCGGGCAATGACAGCCTTATGGTTTCCGGCGCCATTAATCCCTCGGGTTTGCCAGCCACGAATTACTACGGTGGAACGGGCGACGATACCATTTTAGTTGATGGGGCTATTCAGAACCATGTGCAGTTTTATGGTGGTGAGGGCAATGATAGCCTTCAGGTAACCTCGGATGGTGGTGTTTTCTCTGGCGACACCGGCAATGACACAATGGTGGCCGGTAGCGGTGCTTTCAACCGCTTTTACGCTGGCGAAGGGAACGACAGCCTTGTTGGCGGCAATGGCAATCAACAGTTTCTTTATGGCGAGGCCGGTAATGATACGCTGGTTTCAGGTGCGGGGCTCACGCCAAACCTATATGGCGACGATGGTGATGACAGCCTGGTGGGCGGGCTTGGCGGTGATAATAGCTACACCGACCAAGGCTTCGAATTTCTTATCGGTGGCAATGGCAATGATACGATAGCCCTTGGTGACGGACAATTAGACAATGCATCCGGCGGCGATGATAATGACAGCATCGCTGGCGGGGAAGGTGACTACCAACATCTGTCGGGCGACGCGGGCGATGATACGCTGCGTGCGGGCGATGGTGTGGGTGCAACCCTTTATGGCGACACCGGTAATGATCTGCTTATCTCCGGCACTGGCAATGACTATATCGGCGGTGATTCCGGCACTGCGGATGTGGCCAGCTATGCCTCTGCCACAGGCGCAGTCACCGTAAACCTTGCCACAGGTGGAAGTTCCGGTGAGCTTGGCGATGATACGCTATCCGGCATCGAAAATGTGCTTGGTGGCGCTGGTAATGACAGCATCATCGGCAATGATGTCGCCAATGAACTAAGCGGCGGCGATGGGAATGATACGCTGCTTGGCGGCACCGGCAATGACACGCTGGATGGCGGCAATGACACGGATATGGCCAGCTATGCCGGTGCCACGGAAGCTGTCATCGTTGACCTTGGCGCAGGCAGTAGTGACGGCGCGCACGGCATTGATGTGCTCCGCAATATTGAAAACGTCATTGGCGGCGAAGGTGATGACCACATCATCGGCAATGACATCGCCAATCTTTTGATTGGCGGCAATGGCGCAGACACGCTTGAGGGCGGCGATGGCGATGATTCGCTGGTTGGCGGCGATGGCGTAGATTCCCTCGATGGCGGCCTTGGCAATGACACGCTGGATCTGGGCCTGGGTGATGCCGAAGTTGCTGTCGGCGGGGACGGTGATGATAGCCTGTTTGCCGGTAATGCGGCCAGTCAGGAACTCTATGGTGATAATCTTGATGGTACCGGATCAGGTAATGACACCCTGAGCGCTGGTAACGGCGATGGTCAGCGCCTTATTGGTGGCAACGGCGATGATTGTCTGATTGGCGGCGACGGTAACCAGCAATATCTTTATGGTGATCTGGATGCTACCGGATCAGGTAATGACACACTGGTCGCGGGCGACGGTGTTCAGGCGAACCTTGATGGTGGCGATGGCGATGATAGCCTGCAGGGTGGCACAGGGAATCAAGCATATTTAACTGCTGGGGCTGGCAATGACACGCTGGTCGCGCTGGATGGTGATGCACTGGGCGCTGAGGGCCAGGATGGTAATGATAGCCTGACCGGTGGCCTCGGCGAAAACCAATTTCTTAACGGCGGTAACGGTAATGACACGCTGGTGGCTGGCGGTGGCAATGGCCAACGCCTTGATGGCGAGGAGGATGATGACAGTCTGCTCGGTTCGTCCAATGCCGAAACACTGGATGGCGGCGATGGTAATGACACGCTCGCGGGCGGTGAGGGTGATGACCGGCTGGAGGGTGGCGCTGGCAACGACTTCGCCAGCTATGCGGATGCGAGTTCGGCGGTTGACGTTCAACTGAATGCCAGTGGCGGGGCTAACCCGGCCGGCGGGGCCGCTGGTGATGCGCTCAGTAATATCGAAGGGCTGATCGGCAGTAGTTTTAACGATACGCTGATCGGCAACGCCAGCGACAATACCATCTATGGCGGCGATGGCGCTGATAGCATCATGGATGGCGGCGGCAATGACTGGCTGGATTTCGGCGCGGGGGATGACCGGTTTGATTGGGTGTCTGGCTCCGGCGATCTGACGCTGATTGGTGGCGCTGGGAATGATACGCTCAACCTGGGCACTGGCTGGAGGTCCGGGCCGGTCGAAGCAGGCTGGGTCAATTATCAGCGGGTGATCGGTGGGAATACTGTTACCCTTTTCACCCAGGACTGGAACCTGGATTATGTCGTCTGCTTCGCGGAAGGCACGCGCATTGTCACCCCCAATGGCGAAGATGCGGTGGAAAACCTCCGCGCTGGTGACATGGTGCTGGCCATGCGGAATGGGCACGCCGGGTTCGAGGCGCTCCGTTGGGTTGGCTTCCTGGATGTAGCCGTGCCGCGCAATGCAGCCATGGCGGCGAAGTCCGCACCCATTCTGATCAAGGCCGGTGCGCTGGCGCCCGGCATGCCGGCGCGGGATTTGCGGGTCAGCCCCGATCACGCGATGGAAATTGATGGGCATCTGATCCCGGCGAAACATTTGGTGAATGGCAGCAGCATCATCCAGGAAAGCTGGTGCCGGCGCGTGCGCTATTTCCACCTGGAATTGGAAGCGCATGGGTTGTTGCTGTCTGAAGGCACCTGGTCTGAAAGCTATTTGGATGATGGCAACCGGAATGCCTTCAACAATGCGGCGTTGACCGGGCTGTTCCTGGATTTCGAAGCCGGGCGTTCGCAAGGGCAATATGATGACCGCGCCTGCCTGCCCGTACTGCGCCAGGGCCTCAAGCTGGATGAAATCCATGGGCGGATCGCGCTGAGGGCTGCGGAACTTCGGCAAAGCGGAAAGGGCCAAAAAGCGCGCCGCTGACCTCCCCTCGCCCTGGCCTGACGCTCAAATCCCGCGCTGCCACCCCCTGGCACTCGGCGCGTGGGAGTGCCAGATTACAGGGCGATGGCAATACAGGTTCAGAACAGGGTGATGGCGGCATGATCCGCTACGAATTGCGCTGCGATCAGGCGCATGAATTTGACGGCTGGTTCAAGGATAGCGCGGCTTTCGATAAGCTGGCGGCGGTGGGGCTTGTGGAATGCCCCCATTGC
>JBEDHL010000083.1:0-3618 GCA_041174145.1 Pseudomonadota bacterium | reverse complement strand
TACGAGACCTGGGCGCGGCTTTGTGATCTGACTTTGGAAGGGCTTAAGCCCGATTTGACGCTGATTTTGGATCTGCCTGTCGAAGCAGGGCTGGCGCGCGCGGCGGGGCGGAGTGCCGCGGATCGCTATGAAAAACTCGGCGCTGATTTCCATGCCCGCATCCGCGCCGGCTTTCAGGATATCGCGCGGCGTGAACCCACGCGCTGCGTGGTGCTGGATGCGGCGCGGGATGCGGAAAGCGTTTATGCCACCATTAGCGCCACCCTGCGCCAAAGGCTGGGCGCCCCCTTGTGAGTCTGCCCGAACCGCGCGCCAACCCAGAGCTTTTCGGCCATGAAGCCGCCGCCGCCGCGCTGGTGGAATCAGCCCTTTCCGGGCGGCTGCATCATGCCTGGCTAATGGCGGGCCCTGCGGGCATCGGCAAGGAAACGCTCGCCTGGCGCTTTGCCCGCTGGTTGCTGGCCGGCATGCCCGAAGCGCCCAAGGACAAGCCGCCACTTTATCTGGAACCATCGCATCCCGTCTTTCGCCGTGTTGCCGCCGAAAGCCATGCAGATTTGCTAACGATTGATGCCGATACGCTGCGCGGCGACCGTAAGCGCAATGACATTAATGTGGATGCGGCGCGGCTCATCCCCGGCTTCATGAACAAAACCGCCGCCGAAGGTGGTTGGCGCGTGGTGGTGGTGGATGGCGTGGAGACCATGAACCTCCGGGCGCAAAACGCCATTCTGAAAGTGCTGGAAGAACCGCCGGCGCGGGCGATTTTATTGCTGGTCTCCTCAGCCCCCGCGCGGCTTTTGCCCACCATTCGCAGCCGCTGCCGCAGGCTTGATCTTTTCCCGCTGGGGGAGGCGGATATGAAAGCCTTGCTCACGCGGCTTTTGCCTGATACCCCGGCGACTGATCGCGCCAAGCTCGCGGAAATGGCGGAAGGATCGCCGGGCCGCGCCATGCAGCTTGCCGAGGGCGATGGGCTGGAATTGCAGGCTTTGGTGGAAGAATGCCTCACCAACCTCAATCGCCCCGATCCGACGCGGTTTCATGCCGTGGCTGACCGCTGCCTTGCGGATCGTGGTGGCGGCGCTTTTGTCACCTTCATGGCGCTGCTGCGCGGGCGGATTGCCGCCGGGCTGCGCCAGGCCGCGCGTGGAGAGGCCGCGCCCGGCTGGATCACCGCCCATCCGCTTGCCGCCTGGCCCGCGCTATGGGATAGGCTCGGGCGCCTCGTGGATGAGACCGAAAGACTGAATATGGACCGCAAACAGGCGGTGCTGACCGGGCTTTCCTGGCTTTCAGCGTGAACGCGCCAGTGCAAGGCAAGAGACATGACAGAAACGCGCTACGTCACAACGCCGATTTATTATGTGAATGACAAGCCGCATGTCGGCCATGCCTATACTTCGGTGGCGGCGGATGTGCTGGCGCGCTGGTGGCGGCTGAATGAGCGGCTCACCGACCAGAAGGTGTTCTTCCTGACCGGCACGGATGAGCATGGCCAGAAGGTGGAAAAGGCCGCGCGTGATGCGGGGATGGACCCGCAAGCCTTCACCGATAGGGTGAGCCAGCATTTCCGCGACCTGACGGGAACGCTCGGCCTTTCCAATGATGATTTCATCCGCACCACGGAAGCACGCCACAAGGCCGCCTGTTCCGCGCTGTGGGAAGAATTGGCCAAGCGCGATGAAATCTACCTCGGCCATTATGAGGGCTGGTATGCCGTGCGGGATGAGGCGTTTTACGGCCAGGATGAGCTGACCGAACGCGACGGCGTGAAATACGCCCCATCCGGTGCGCCGGTGGAATGGGTGCGGGAGCCTTCCTATTTCTTCCGCCTGTCCAAATGGCTGCCGGAATTGCTGCGGCGCTATGATTTGCCGGAAGGCCACCCGGAGAGGATTGATGTGCAGCCCGAAGCCCGGCGAAATGAAGTGCGCGCTTTTGTGCAGCAGGGTCTCAAGGATTTCGCGGATAAGCCGGAAAAGCTCGATCTTTCCATTTCGCGGACCAGCTTCACCTGGGGGGTGAAGGTGCCGGGCGATCCCGCGCATGTGATGTATGTCTGGCTGGATGCGCTGACCAATTACATCACTGCGGCGGGGTATCCCGATAGCACGGCGCCGCGCTGGAAGTTCTGGCCGGCAGATGTGCATTTCGTCGGCAAGGATATTGTGCGCTTCCACGCGATCTATTGGCCGGCCTTTTTGATGGCGGCTGGGATTGCGCCCGCGAAGCGCGTTTTCGCCCATGGCTGGTGGACCATCGAGGGGCAGAAAATGTCCAAATCCCTCGGCAATGCCATTGATCCGGTGGCGCTGGTGGAAGAATTCGGACTGGACCCTTTGCGCTATTTCCTGCTGCGCGAAGTGCCCTTTGGCGCGGATGGGGATTTTTCTCGGAAGGCCCTGGCTAATCGATTGAATGGCGAGCTGGCTGATGCACTGGGCAATCTGGCCAATCGGACGCTATCGCTTATTCAGCGCAATTGTGAAGGTAAGTTGCCTGCCGAAGCGACGATTTCACCGGCAGATGAAGGTTTGCTTGATCTTCTGACAAGCTTACAGGCTACCGTAGGTGGGAATTTGGCCGACCAAAAATTTCACATTGCTCTGGAAGAAATCTTTCGTGTGGTGCGCGCGGCCAACGCATATATAACTGAACAAGCCCCGTGGGCGCTGAAAAAGACCGATCCGGTGCGCATGGGAGCGGTACTGCGTCATTTGCACACCGTCCTGCGGCGCGTCGCGACCATGCTCCAGCCTTTCATGCCAACCACTATGAGCGCCCTGCTGGACCAACTTGGCGTGCCGAAGGATTCAAGGGACATCGTGGCGTTGCACACGCCTTTGCCCGCAGGCACCGCGCTCCCGCCACCCAGCCCGCTTTTCCGCAAGATCGAAATCGAGGCCGCCTGATGCTGGTGGATAGCCATTGCCACCTTGACTACTATGTCGAGGCGGAAATCGCCGATGTCATTGCCCGCGCCAAGGAAGCCGGCATTGGCCGCATGGTCACCATCGGCACGCGCTTCGCCCAGGCGGAACAGGTGAAGGCGCTCACCGAACGCTTTGATTGCGTGCTCGGCACCGTCGGCATCCACCCGCATAATGCCGGGGAAGGGGAGCTTCCGGGTCCGGAAGCCCTGGCCGCGCTGGCCGACCATCCGCGCATTATCGGGCTTGGCGAAAGCGGCCTGGATTACTTCTATGACAAGGCGCCGCGCGACGCCCAGGCAGCGAATTTCCGCAACCATATCCGCGCGGCGCAGATCACTGGCCTGCCCTTGGCGATCCATGCCCGCCAGGCGGATGAGGATATTGCCGATATCCTGGCCGAGGAACGCGACAAGGGCGGGGCCGTCCCCTGCCTGCTGCATTGCTTCAGCAGCGGGCGCGGCTTGGCGGAACGCGCGGTGGCCATGGGGGGCTATCTGTCCTTCTCCGGCATCCTGACCTTCCCGAAAAGCGAGGAATTGCGGGAGATCGCGCGGGATGTGCCGGCGGATCGGCTGCTGGTGGAAACCGATGCACCCTATCTGGCGCCAGTGCCCTTCCGCGGCAAGCGCTGTGAGCCCGCCATGGTGGCGCATACCGCCAAGGTGCTGGCGGCGGTTAGGGG
>JBEDHL010000082.1:0-2839 GCA_041174145.1 Pseudomonadota bacterium | reverse complement strand
CATGGCCGGCAAAACTGGGACCACGCAGGTGCGCCGCGTCACGCGCGAACAGCGCGAAAGGGGCTTTAATGTCGCCAACCTGCCGCGCGAATGGCGCCCGCACGCGCTATTCGTCGCTTACGCGCCTTATGACAATCCGGTCTTCGCGCTTTCAGTGATTGTGGAACATGGCACGAGTGGTTCGGGTGCAGCGGCGCCCTTGGCGCGTGACATTCTGATGGAAGCCTTCCAACGCCTGCCCATCACACCCGCGCAGCGAGACCCGCGCGTGGCGGAGCTTGGCCGATGATTTTTGAACGTCGGCTGCTCACCGAAAGTCGCGGCGCTGGCTTGGTTTCCAAGCTCTGGCGTGTGCCTTGGCTATTCGTGCTTCTGCTTTCGGGTGTGGCGGCCATTGGCTATGTTGCGCTTTGGACGGCCGGCAGCGGCAATGTGGATGCCTATGCGCAAAAGCACGCGCTGCGCTTCGGTTTTTGCCTGGTGATCATGTTGAGCATTGCCTTCATTGATATCCGGCTGATCCTGCGCTTTGCCTGGTTGGGCTATGCGGTGGCGCTGGGATTGCTGGTGCTGGTGCTATTCCATGGCAATGTCGGCAAGGGCGCGCAGCGCTGGATTGATATCGGCCCGGTAC
This sequence comes from Pseudomonadota bacterium, assembly GCA_041174145.1. Classification (GTDB taxonomy): domain Bacteria; phylum Pseudomonadota; class Alphaproteobacteria; order Acetobacterales; family Acetobacteraceae; genus Neoroseomonas. The sequence continues at coordinate 2,205 of JBEDHL010000082.1, read as the reverse complement.
AATTGCAGCCATCGGAACTCATGAAAATCATGCTGGCGCTGGGGCTGGCGGCTTGGTTCCATCGCGCTTCCTGGGAACGCATGGGTAATCCGCTATTCCTGATCCCGCCCGCGCTGATGGTGCTGCTGCCGGTAGGTTTGATCCTGAAGCAACCCAATCTGGGCACTGCGCTGATCACCGCCATGATTGGCGCCGCCGTGTTTTGGGCGGCGGGCATGCGCTGGTGGAAATTCGCGCTGATGGCGGGTGCGGCCGCCATTGCCGCGCCCATCGCCTATGAGAATTTGCGCGACTATCAGCGCGCGCGCATCACCACCTTTCTTGACCCGGAAAGCGACCCCCTCGGCGCGGGCTATAACATCATTCAATCGAAAATCGCGCTTGGGTCTGGTGGCATGTGGGGCAAGGGCTTCCTGCAAGGGACGCAGGGGCATTTGAACTTCCTGCCGGAAAAGCAGACGGATTTCATCTTCACCCTGATCGCCGAGGAATTTGGCTTCACCGGCGCCATCGCAACCATGTTCATGCTGCTTTCGGTGATTGTGTTCTGCTACATCGTTGCCTTCCGGTCGCGGCATCAATTTGGCCGGCTGCTGGCGATTGGGCTTGGCACCAATTTCTTCCTTTATGTCTTCGTCAATGTCGCCATGGTCACTGGCGCCATTCCGGTGGGCGGTGTGCCGTTGCCGCTGATCAGCCATGGTGGTTCGGCCATGCTGACCGTGATGATAGGCTTCGGCCTGCTGCTTTCAGCCTATGTCCATCGAGACGCTGAATTGGGGCCAATGCGTGAATAACCAGGCACGGCTGCTGCTGGCCTGGGTGCTGGCGGGGCTTGCTGCTGGCATTGCGCTGCAAGTTGCGGGCTATCCCGCCTATGCCGCGATAGCCTGGGCGGCGGCATCCCTGCCTGTCGCGCTGCATGTGGCAATTGGTGTGATCCGCTCCCTGCTGGGTGGGCGGCTTGGGGTGGATGTGATTGCCTTCGCTTCCATCCTTGGTGCGCTTGTCCTTGATGAAGCCGCCGCCGCCGCCGTGATTGCGCTGATGGTGGCAGGGGGTGAGGCTTTGGAAGCCTGGGCGGAAGGCCGTGCCCAAGGCGCCTTGACCGAACTTCTGGCGCGCGCCCCACGCGCTGCGGCGCGCATCAGCAATGGCGAAATCACCGAAATAACCCTGGACGCCATAGCCCCCGGCGATCTGCTGCTGGTCCGCCCAGGTGAGACCGTGCCCGCCGATGGCACGCTGGAAGATGCCGGCGCAACGCTTGATGAAAGCATGCTGACGGGGGAGCCTTTGCCCGTATCACTGCAACAAGGGGCAAGGCTCCGCAGTGGCGGGGTGAATGCGGGTGGCGCCTTTCGCCTGCGGGCCAGCGCCGGGGCAGCGGGCAGCACCTATGCCGCCATCATCCGCCTGACCCAGGCCGCCGCGCAATCCCGTGCACCGCTCGTGCGCCTCGCGGATCGTTGGGCGATTGGCTTTATTTTGCTGACGGCGCTGCTGGCTGGCGCGGCCTGGGCCATCACGGGCGATCCGCGCCGCGCCTTGGCCGTGCTGGTAGTGGCCACCCCCTGCCCGCTGATCCTGGCCGCACCCATTGCGCTGGTGGCCGGCATTGGGCGTGCGGCGCGGCGCGGCATTGTGGTGAAGGGCGGCGCCGCGCTGGAACGGCTTGCGCGCATTCGCACCGTGATTTTCGACAAGACCGGCACGCTGACCCCAGGCCGCCCGAGGCTCGCGGGGATTGAGGCCGATGGGGCGCTTGGCCGCGATGCCGCGCTGCGCCTGGCCGCTGCCCTCGCCCAGGCTTCCACCCATCCGGTTTCGGTCGCACTGGTCGCCGCTGCCCGGGCGCGCGGCTTTGATCTGCCCGTGCCCGAAGCGGTGGAGGAAACCCCAGGCGGCGGGCTTTCCGGCCAGGTGAATGGCAAGGCGCTGACACTCGGCAGTGAGGGCTTTTTGCTGGGCCGCGAGATGGGGCCGGAAAACGGGCTTTTCGCCGCGGCCTTGGTGAGCGCGGCGGGCTCGGTCGCGTGGTTGGCGGTGGAAGGGCGCGCGGCGGCGGCCTTCATCATGGCCGATGGGCTGCGCGAAGAAGCACCGCGTGCCGTACGCGCACTACGCCAATTGGGCATTGAACGAATTGTGATGGTGACGGGGGATCGCGCCGCCGCCGCCACCCCCATCGCGGCCGCCTTGCGG
>JBEDHL010000081.1:0-25655 GCA_041174145.1 Pseudomonadota bacterium | reverse complement strand
CAAGAAATTCGGTGGTGTGGTGGCGGCGCGGGATGTCAGTTTCTCACTGGCAGCCGGTGAGATGCTGGCCATGATCGGCCCGAATGGCGCCGGCAAATCCACCAGTTTCAACATGGTGGGTGGGCAATTGCGCCCTGATAGCGGGCGCGTACTGCTGGAAGGGCAAGACATTACCGGCCTGCCACCGCGCGCCATTTGCCGGCTTGGTGTGGGGCGCAGCTTTCAGGTGGCGCAAACATTTCTATCCATGTCTGTGCTTGAAAATCTTCAAATGGCGCTGATTGCCTATGCTCAACGCACGCGCGATATGATTGCGCGTGCCGAAGCGTTGTTCCGCGCTGAAGCGCTTGAATTGCTCGATCAGCTTGGCATGGCCGATGCCGCGGCGCGGCCCATGAATACGCTCGCCTATGGTGATGTGAAGCGCGTGGAGCTTGCCATCGCGCTTGCAGGTAAGCCGCGGCTTTTGCTGATGGATGAACCCACCGCCGGCATGGCGCCAGGCGAACGCGCCGCGCTGATGCGTCTGGTGGCCGGCATTGCGCGGCGTGCGGCCATTGGCGTGCTGTTCACCGAACACGACATGGATGCGGTTTTCGCCCATGCGGATCGTATTCTGGTGCTGGTGCGGGGCGAGATCATTGCTGCCGGCACGCCGGAAGAGGTACGCGCCAATCCTGAAGTGCAGCGCGTCTATCTTGGCACTTCCGGCTTACGTGCAGCGTTGCGCGCCAGGGCAGCGGCCCATGGCTGATGAGGTTTTGGAAGTGGAAGCTCTGCGCGCAGGCTATGGCCCAGCGGAGATTCTGTTCGGCGTTTCGCTCAAGCTTGCGCGCGGTGAAGTTGCGGCGCTGATGGGCCGCAATGGCGCGGGCAAATCTACTACGCTGAAGGCCATTATGGGCCTGCTGCCACCGCGCGCCGGGCAGGTGCGCTTTGCGGGGCAGGAGATTGCCGGCCTGCCAGCCTTTCGCATCGCGCGCCTTGGGCTTGGCTATGTGCCAGAGGATCGGCGCATTTTCACCGATCTGACGGTTGCCGAAAATCTCGAAGTAGGCCGTCGTGCGGCGCGCGGCCATGCCGCCTGGACCCCTGAGCGGCTTTTCGAGATTTTCCCCAATCTGGCAGCGATGCGCGGCCGCCGCGCCGCCGCCATGTCAGGCGGTGAACAGCAAATGCTCGCCATTGCGCGCACGCTGATGGGCAACCCCGATGCGGTGCTGCTGGATGAACCTTCGGAAGGGCTGGCGCCTGTCATTCTGGAATTGATGGCGGAAGCGGTGCTCAGCATGAAGCGCGAAGGCATCGCCGTATTGCTGTCAGAACAGAATTTCGATTTCGCCGCGGCGGTGGCGGACCGCGCCTATGTCATTGAACGTGGCGAAATCCGCTATGATGGCAGCATGGCAGCGCTGGAGGCAGACCCAGCGCTGCGCGCGCAGCATCTCACGCTTTAGGCAGGCTGGCGAAAACTTCATCCACTGCCGCGCCGAAGCGTTCCACGATCATCTCCACATCCCGCGCATTCACGATATAGGGTGGTGAGAGGATCACGTGATCCCCATGCTTGCCGTCAATCGTGCCACCCATTGGGTAGCAGGCAAGCCCATGCGCGAAGGCCGCATGCTTGATACGTTCATTGACGCCAAGCGCGGGATCGAAGGTTGATTTGCTCACACGGTCCTGCACGAATTCCACCGCCCAGAACAAGCCGCGGCCACGGATATCACCGACATGGCGATGATTACCGAGCCGTTCTACCAAACCGCGTTCCAATAACGCCCCCATGGCGCGCGCATTGGCCAGCAGGTTTTCCTGCGCAATCACTTCCTGCACCGCCAGCGCCGCCGCACAAGCCACCGGATGCGCCTGATAGGTATGGCCATGCTTGAAAGTGCCTGTGCCGCGCTTCAGGGTTTCCACCACGCGGCCATGCACCAGAATGCCGCCAATCGGCTGATAGCCGCCGCCAAGGCCCTTGGCGATCACTTGAATATCTGGGCTGACGCCTTCCTGTTCCCAGGCATGCAAAGTGCCAGTACGGCCCATGCCGGACATCACCTCATCCAGGATCAGCAAGGCTCCATGGCGGTCGCATACCGCGCGCATGGCCTGGAAATAACCAGGCAAGGCAGTGGCGCAGCCAAGCGTCGCGCCCACCACGGTTTCCGCGCAAAAGGCAATCACATTGCGCGGGCCAAGGCGCTGGAATTCCGCTTCCAGCTCGGCTGCCAGACGCGCGACATAATCCGCATCACTCTCATCATCGCGCCGATCGCGATAGGCGTAGCAGGGCGAAACATGGCTGAAGGCATCTGAAAGAATGGGCGCATAGGGTGTGCGCCGCGCGATATTGCCGCTGGCCGCAAGCGCCCCCAGCGTATTGCCGTGATAGGATTGCCGGCGCGCGATGAAGCGCGTGCGCTGCGCCTCGCCCGCTTCCAGGAAATACTGCCGCGCGATTTTCAGCGCCGCCCGAACCATCAATCACGTCATGCCCGGTGGAATCCCGCAGCCAAATGCCCTGGCCGGAAACGGCAATGGGCGGGTCCTTCAACAGATTGCGATGGACGATATGGGACATGGCGCGGGCTCCTTCGCTGATATCCTGCCGCGTTATGCCCCGCAGGGCTAGAAGCTAATTTCAGGGCGTCAGCAGCCCAACCACCGCACCTGTCATGCAGCAGGCGATGGAAGCCGAAACCAGTGAAGGCATGCCCAGCCGCAGAATATCAACGCGCCGTTCCGGGCACATGCCGGCCATACCCGCCACCATGATCCCGACCGATCCGAAATTAGTGAAACCACAGAGCGCATAGGTCAGGATCAGGCGGGATCGTTCCGTAAGCCCCGCGCCACCCGTTTGCGCCAGTTCCAGGTAGGACACGAATTCATTCACCACGATCTTCACGCCGAGCGATGACGCAACAGTGGCCGCCTCATGCGCCGGCACGCCCATGGCCCAGGCCACCGGCCATAACAACACACCCAGCAAACCTTGTAGCGTGAAGCCTGTCAGCGGTTGTAGCGCCATATTCACCAGCGCGACCAAAGCGACAAAGACAATGAGCGACGCCATGATGCCAAGCAGCAGCGAAAGCCCATCCTGCGTACCGCGCACCAGCGCATCCATGCTGCTATCGTAAAGTTTTACGGGCGCGCCCGTATCATGATCCGCCATGCCCCCCACGCTTTCCGCCGGCAGCATCAAAAGCGCAGCGAGGATCGCGGCGGGCGCGGAAATCAGGCTTGCGGTCAGCAATTGCCCCGCCGCATCGGGCACCACGGGCGCAATCATCAGCGCATAGACCACCAGTGTATTGCCACTGATAGTGGCAAGCCCTGCGGTCATCACCACAAAAAGCTCGGCGCGCGTCATGCGCGCCAGCCAGGCGCGGATCATCAGCGGCGCTTCCACCATGCCGACAAAGACATTGGCGGCAACGCCAAAACCCGCCGCGCCGCCAATGCCGAAAAGCCGTTGAAGGATTCCCGCCATCACGCGCACAATCGCGGGCAGAATGCCCCAATGATAGAACAGGGCGGAAAGCGCACCGACCACCAGCACCAAAGGTAGCGCCTGGAAGAACAGGATGAAGGAAGCGCCCGGGCGCAATTCCTGAAAGGGCAAGGCGCCACCGCCCAAATAGCCAAAGACCAAGGATGTGCCGGCTTGCGTGGCGACGGCCAGCGCATTCACCGCATCACCCAAATAGCCAAAGCCCGCGCGAAGCGGCGCGATATGCAACAGCGCCGCGCCAAGGGCGATTTGTAGCGCGAGGCCCATCACCAAAACGCGTGCGCTGATCCCGCGCCGGAACCCGCCCAAAGCCCATGCCAATACGCATAACGCGATCAACCCAAAGCCGGATTGGGCTTGCAGGGCAGTCATGTCGGCAGCAGCGGCGTCGGCGTTTCGTCCAATTCCAGATCGGCGATGCGCTGCCCACCGCGCTTGATCGCCGTGACTGAGGTTTCGATCAGATCCATATCCTTCTGCACCTGTCCGAAATGCTTGCGCAGACTATCGGTGCGATCTTCCAGCCGACCAACATCGGCCAGCACCTTATCCACTTCCTTGCGAATGCGCCCGGCTTCCGTGCGCAGCCGCACATCGCGCAGCAAGGCGCGCATGGTGCCCAAAACAGCCCATAAGGTGGTGGGGGAGACGATATAAACCCCTCGCCGCGTCGCCTCTGATACCAGCGGCACAAGGGAAGTATGCAATTCCGCGTAAATCGCTTCGGACGGCACAAAAATCAGCGCGCCCTCGGCGGTCTCGCCAGCGATGATGTAGCGTTCCGCCACATCCTTTATGTGCTTTTGCACATCGGCAGAAAATTGCCGAAGCTTTTGGGTGCGTGTGGCATCATCAGCGGCATCCCGCAGGGCAAGCCAGGATTCCAGCGGGAATTTCGAATCAATCGCAATCGGGCCCGGCGGGTTCGGTAGATGGATCAAGCAATCCGCGCGCTTGCCGTTGGAAAGTGTGGCCTGCAGGGTGAAGGCATCGGATGGCAGGCGGTCCGCGATGATCTGTTCCATCTGGCTTTCGCCAAAGGCACCACGCGCCTGCTTATTGCCCAGAATGCCGGCCAGCGTATTCACCTGCGACCCCAGCGCTTCGATATTGCTGCGCGCGGCATCAATCACTGCCAGCCGTTCCTTGATTTCGCTTGAAGTGGCGCCAAGGCTGGTGGTCATGCGTTCGGTCTGCGTGCTCAGCGCAACGGAAAGGCTTTCATTCTGGCTTTTGATCGCTTCCGTCAAAGCACGTTCGGCTTGCGTCAGCCGGTCCGCCATTGCGGCTTCCTGCGCGGCGATGCGCGTGATCTGTTCCTGCACAGCGCCATTCAGTACGCGGGTTTGATCCATCACCACGCTATTGACGCGATCAGCGATATCTCCTTCCAGGGACGCAACCCGTTCCGCCTGCCGTTCCTGCGCGGCAGCAAGCGCCGAGAGTTGCCCCATCACCATGCCCGCCAGCGGATCTGGCGCGGGCCGGCGCAATATCAGCACCAGCGCAATCAGCAGCGCCGCAATAAGAATGGCCAGCGGCAATACCGCATCGGGTGGCAGCCAGGCGGGTAAGGTCCAGTTCTGCATGCTACCCCGATACCTGTCTCAATGCCGGAAATGCCGCATGCCGGTGAATACCATGGCAAGGCCTGCCTTATCGGCGGCTTCAATCACCTCATTATCACGAATGGACCCGCCCGGCTGAATAATGGCAGTGGCGCCGGCGGATGCCGCGATTTCGAGCCCATCGGCAAAGGGAAAAAACGCATCGGATGCCACCACTGAACCCTTGGCCAAAGGCTCCGCGAGTCCCGCCGCCTTGGCCGCGGCTTCGCTTTTCCAGGCGGCGATGCGGCTGCTTTCGGCGCGGTTCATCTGCCCCGCACCAATGCCAACCGTCGCCAATCCCTTGGCATAAACAATGGCGTTGGATTTCACATGCTTGCAGACGCGGAAGGCGAAAAGCAGATCGGCCATCTCGGCTGCCGTCGGTGCGCGCTTCGTCACGCATTTCAGCGTGGCTTCACTAACGCGCCCAGCATCACGTGATTGCGCGAGGAAACCGCCGGCCACGGAACGAAACATCATGCCCGGCGCGGCAGGGTCAGGCAGGCCACCAGTCAGCAGCAGGCGCAAATTCTTCTTCTTGGCGAAGACCGCAAGTGCGGCTTCATCCGCGTCCGGCGCAATCACTACTTCGGTGAAAATTGCGGTGATGCGTTCCGCCGCCGCAGCGTCCAGCGTGCGATTAGCGGCCACGATACCGCCGAAAGCGGAAACCGGGTCGCACAGCAGCGCGCGATCCCAGGCTTGCGCCAAATCACCCGCCACCGCGACGCCGCAAGGATTGGCGTGCTTCACAATCACAATCGCCGGATCGTCAAATTCCGCGAGAGCTTCAAAGGCCGCATCCGTATCATTCAGGTTGTTGTAGGAAAGCTCCTTGCCCTGAATCTGCCGCGCGGTGGCAATGCCGGGCCGCGCGCTGCCATCCAGATAAAACGCCGCCGATTGATGCGGGTTTTCGCCGTAGCGTAGCGTCTGGCGGAGTGATCCGGAAAAGCTGAGCCGTTCCGGAAATTCCTGCCCTTCCTGCTTGGCGAACCAGCCGGAAATCGCCGCATCATAGGCCGCGGTGCGCGCATAAGCCGCCGCCGCCAGGCGCCGACGCGTGGCAAGCTTGGTGCCACCGGCTTCCGTGATTTCCGCCTGCACTTCGGCGAAGTGCGCCGGTTCCGTCAGCACCGCGACATGGGCGTGATTCTTCGCAGCACTTCGGATCATCGCCGGGCCGCCAATATCTATGTTTTCGATGCAATCATCGAAATCGGCGCCCTTCGCGACCGTCGCTTCAAACGGATAGAGATTGACCGCCACAAGATCAATCGGCGCAATCTCATGCGCCGCCATTTGCGCCACATGTTCGGCCAAATCGCGCCGGCCTAGAATGCCGCCATGCACCTGCGGCACGAGCGTTTTCACCCGGCCATCCAGGATTTCAGGAAAGCCGGTATGGTCTGATACATCCTTCACCGGCACGCCAGCATCGCGCAGCGCCTTGGCAGTGCCGCCGGTGGAGAGAATCTCCACCCCGCGCGCTGCGAGGAAACGGCCAAATTCAATCAGCCCGGTCTTGTCGGAAACGGAAATCAGGGCGCGGCGCGGCGCGATTACATCGGTCATGGCGGGAATCCATCAAAAGCGCCTTGGGGCTTACGCCCGGTGGCAAGGGGGATCAACCCTGGCAATCCTATTCAACCGGCAAGAAAATGAAGACTACCGCCCCCAAAAGGCAAAGCGCGGCGGCGGCGAAATTCCAGCGCAAGGGCTCGCCCAGCCACATCACGGAAAACACGGCGAAAACCGCCAGCGTAATCACTTCCTGCATAATTTTAAGTTGCTGGCCGGTAAAGGCGCCATAGCCGATCCGGTTCGCCGGCACCGCCAGGCAATATTCAAAAAACGCAATGCCCCAGGAAGCCAAAACCGCGAGCCAGATCGGCCAGCTTGGCTGCTTCAAATGCCCATACCAGGCGAAAGTCATCAGGATATTGCTACCAATCAGCAAAAGGGGCGTCAGCAGGAAGGGGCTGGTCATGGGGATGCACCTTCAGGTTTGGGCGGCAGGCGGCGCAGCAGCCAAAGCATGATGGCCATAGCCGGCAGCGCGGCGGCGGTGGTCAGTACAAAAAACCACGGCCAGCCCATGGCTTCGGCCAGCACGCCGGAAGTGGCACCCAGGGTGCGAAGCGGCACAGCGGCCAGAGACGACAGCAGCGCATATTGCGTCGCGGTGAAGCTGCGACTGGTCAGCATGCCGAGATAGGAAAGAAAGGCCGCATCAGCCAGGCCATCAGTGAAATTCTCCACCCCCACCTGGGCGAACAGCATGCCGATATCATGCCCGGCAAAAGCCAGCGCGACATACATCAGGTTGGAGAGCATTTGCGTGATCCCAGTCAGGATCAAGGCGCGCGCCGTGCCAAGCTTTGCCACCAGCCACCCCCCGGCCAAGGCACCGGCAAGGGTCGCGACAAGGCCAAAGACGGAAGAAACACTCGCCACTTCAAGCCGGGTGAAGCCAAGCCCACGATAGAAGGGCGCGGTCATGATGCCGGCGAGCGCCTCGCCCAGCTTGAACAGGGCGATGAAGGCGAGGATCGCGAACCAATAGCGCCGGCGCATGAAATCCGCGAAGGGATCAATCACCGCATAGCGCAGCCGCGCCGCCCAGCCCTGTGGCGCAGCGCCATCAGCGCGCGGCGGTTCGGCGGCAAAGACCACGGCGATGACGCCAAGCCCCACCATGGCGGCGCAGCCAGCAAAGGCAAAGGCCCAGCCGGCGAATTCCGCCATGGCCAAGGCACCCGCAGTGGCCGCCAAAAGCGCGCCCCGATAACCCCAAACATAGCAGGCCAGCCCATAGCCTTGGTCGGCTTCTTCCAGGCTTTCGATACGAAAGGCGTCAATCACAATATCCTGGCTGGCGGAAAGAAACGCGACCAGGACCGCCACCGCCACGGTCAGGCTGACATCCAGCGCCGGATTGGTCTGACCAAGGGCGATAATGGCGCCGATCAGCGGCAATTGGATGGAAAGCAGCCAGCCGCGCCGGCGCCCGAGTGCGCGGAAAAGCGGCGGCGGGCTATGGTCTATCAGCGGCGACCAGAGGAATTTCAGCGAATAGGAAAGCCCGATCAGCGCTGTGAAGCCGATGGCCGCCAAGGAAAGATTCGATTCCGCCAGCCATTGCCTGAGCGTGAAGGCTGAAAGCGGCAGCGGCACGCCGGCGGCAAACCCAAGCGCCAGCATCACAAGGAAGCGCTTGTCGCGCCAGCGGGGAAGCGAATCGGCCATGGGCTGAAACTGACAGAAGCCGCGCCCCCTCGCCACCACCCATGGCTTGCCGCATGCCGAAAGGACAGCGCAATATCACCGCAACATTGGAGGGATAGCCGCATGACCATGATCGCCAAGGCGAAGGGCCTTTTGGTGGAACCCGGCAAGACCTGGGAAGCCATCGCGGCGGAACCCATGACGCTTGGCGGCGTGTTCGCCGGCTATGTGCTGCCCTTGGCCGCCATTCCGTCCATTGCCGGTGCCATGGGCACTTTCCTGGCGGGTAATCAGCCGAATTTTCGGGATTTGGCGATCAGCTACATCATCGCTGTGGTGAGCGTGCTAATCATGGGCAAGATCATGCCGCCCTTGGCCGCGCGCTTCGGCGCGGCAGCGGATGGGGAGGCTGGCATGAAGCTCGCGGCCTTCGCACCGACCGGCGCCTGGGTGGGCGGCTTGGCGCTGATTGTGCCTTCCATTGGCGGGCTGCTAGCCTTGGTGGGGGCGCTTTATACGCTGTTCCTGTTTTATGATGGCGCTCAGCGGCTATTTCCCGTGCCGCCGCAACGCGCACGGATGCTGGGTTTTGCGGCGGTTTTGGCCTCTATCCTGCTCAATATGCTGATTGGCCTCGCGGTGGGCATCCTTTCCGCCTGAGCTTGCGCGCCCATATGGGGCGTGACGAGGCAAGGGTGGATGCAATGCTTGTGACAGTTTTCGGCGGCGCCGGCTTTATCGGGCGCCATATCGTGCAGCGTTTGGCAGCGGCGGGGCACAGCATCCGCATCGCGGGGCGCGATACGGAAGCCGCCGCGCGGCTTTGCACCATGGGGGGCGTGGGGCAGATTACCCCCATCGCGGCTTCCGTGACGCATGAAGCTTCCTGCGCGCGGGCCATCGCCGGCGCTGATCTGGTGATCAACCTGGTCGGTATTCTGTTTGAACGCCGCGCCGGGGATTTCCAGCGCATCCAGGCCGAAGGTGCCGGGCGTGTCGCGCGCCTGGCCGCCGCCGCAGGGGCCAAGCAATTCCTGCATCTTTCCGCTCTTGGCGCGGATGCCAAAAGCCCGAGCCTTTACGCGCAAACCAAGGCAGCCGGCGAAGCGGCAGTCCTGGCGGCCTTCCCCAGCGCCATCATTCTGCGCCCTTCCGTGGTGTTCGGCCCGGATGACCAATTCTTCAACCGCTTCGCCGGGCTTGCCACCATGCTGCCCTTCATGCCGGTGGTCGCCGGTGATACGCGCTTTCAGCCGGTTTATGTGGGCGATGTGGCGGATGCCGCCATGGCGGCCCTTTCGGACCCATCCGCCGCCGGCAAGGTCTTCGAATTGGGCGGCCCGCGCGCGATGAGCATGCGCGACGTGCTGCGCTACATTTTGGATGTCACGCAGCGCCACCGCCCGATGATCACCCTGCCCGCGGGCTTCGTGCGGCTGCAAGCCCGCCTTGGGGAGCTTCTGCCCACGCCGCCATTGACGCGGGATCAGCTGATCTTGCTCGGCAAGGATAATGTGGTTTCCCCCAATGCTTCGGGATTTCAGGCACTTGGCATTGAACCCAAGGCGGTAGAGGCGATTGTGCCGGCTTATCTGGCGCGGTTCCGTCAGGGCGGGCAGCGGGCTGCGGTGGTGGCTTAAAAGTCCGAATCGGACATAATAATGCAGTGAGTGGCGGTGGATTTGAGGGGTAAAATGATAGCGACGCCTAATTAGGTCATAATTTCTGTCCTTATCGCGCAAAAAAGACTCGCTTTGGCGATAGGCTTTGGTTATGGGGCGGCTTCGGGCTCAACCGCGACCAAGGATCACCCCCCAATGGCCGAAAAAATGCTGCAATTCGTGCGCCTGGCGCAGCACCAACCGGATAAGCGGGAAGCGACCGACCGCCGCGCCGATTGGGCCGAGGTCTATCGCCCCTTCGTGGCGGAAGCGGCCTCAGAACAGGCGTCCCGCTGTTCGCAATGTGGCGTGCCCTTCTGCCAGGTGCATTGCCCGCTCAATAACAACATCCCGGATTGGCTGAAGCTGACCGCCGAAGGAAGGCTTGAAGAAGCCTATGAGGTGGCGTCCGCCACCAATAACTTCCCGGAGATTTGTGGCCGCGTTTGCCCGCAGGATCGGCTTTGCGAAGGCAATTGCGTAATCGAAAAGGGCTTCAATTCGGTCACGATTGGCGCGGTGGAAAAATACATCACCGATACGGCCTGGGAGAATGGCTGGGTGAAGCCGCCCAAGCCCGTGCGCGAAAGGGCGGAGAGTATCGGTATTATCGGCGCCGGCCCCGCCGGCATGGCCGCAGCTGAGAGGCTTCGCGTGTTGGGCTTTCAAGTGACGATTTATGACCGGCATGACCGCGCCGGCGGGCTGATGATTTACGGCATCCCGAATTTCAAGCTTGAAAAGGATGTGGTGCTGCGGCGCTGGCAGCAATATGCCGAAGGCGGCATTGAATTCCGGCTGAATTGCGCGGTCGGGCGCGATATCTCGCTTACTGAATTGCGCCGCAAACATGCCGCGGTGCTGATTGCGACCGGCGTCTATAAGGCGCGCGATATCGCCGCACCTGGCGCTGATCTGCCCGGCGTGGTGGCGGCGCTGGATTATTTGATTGCGTCCAACCGCAAGGGCCTGGGCGATGCAGTGCCCGAATTTGATTCCGGCGCGCTCAATGCCGAAGGCCGCCATGTGGTGGTGATTGGCGGCGGCGATACCGCGATGGATTGCGTGCGCACCGCAACGCGCCAGGGCGCTGCTTCCGTCACCTGCCTTTATCGGCGCGACAAGGCGAATATGCCGGGTTCCATGCGTGAAGTGTATAATGCCGAAGAAGAAGGCGTGCGCTTTGCATGGCTTGCAGCGCCGGAGGCGTTTGAAGGCAAGAAGCAAGTGCAGGCCGTGCGCGCAGTGCGGATGCATTTGGGCTTGCCGGATGCGACGGGCCGGCAGCAGGTGGAAGCCATTGCGGGCAGTGATTTCACCCTGAAGGCCGATCTGGTGATCAAGGCGCTTGGCTTCGACCCCGAAGATTTGCCGGTGATGTTTGAAGAGCCCGCGCTTTCGGTCACGCGCTGGGGCACGCTGAAGGTGGATCATCGCAGCATGATGACCGCGCTGCCAGGCGTGTTTGCCGCGGGCGATATCGTGCGCGGTGCGTCGCTGGTGGTGTGGGGCATTCGCGATGGCCGCGATGTGGCGGAACAGATCGCGGCTTTCATTGACGCGGGCCATGCGCGCCTGGCCGTTGCGGCGGAGTGATGATGATGACCAAAATCGACCAAGACATCGCCCTGATGCGCGCCGAAGCCGCGCGCCTGACGCATGAAGCGCATCTGGACCTGACCGAACATGATGCCTGCGGCGTTGGCCTTGTTGCCGCGCTGGATGGTAAACCTCGGCGCGAAGTGGTGCAGGCCGGTATTGATGCGCTGCGCGCCGTTTGGCATCGCGGTGCGGTGGATGCCGATGGCAAGACCGGCGATGGCGCGGGCATCCATATCGAAATCCCGCAGGATTTTTTTGCCGCCGTAGTGGAACGCGGCGGTGATCGGCTCCGCCCCGGGCGCATTGCGGTGGGGCAGGTGTTTTTGCCAAAATCCGATTTGGGCGCGCAGGAACGCTGCCGGCAGATTGTGGAAACCGAAATCCTCAATGCCGGCTATGCGATTTATGGCTGGCGGCAAGTGCCGATCAATGTCGCCTGCATCGGGGAAAAGGCCAATGCAACCCGGCCCGAGATTGAGCAAATCCTGATCCATGACCCGGAACAGCGTGATATCGGCACGGTTGAGCGCGATATGTATGTGATCCGCCGGCGGATCGAAAAACAAGCCATCGCGGCGCAGATAGCGGAGCTTTATCTATGTTCTCTGTCCGCCCGGTCCATCATCTATAAGGGTATGTTCCTGGCGGAAGCGCTGACGGAATTTTATCCGGATTTGTTGGATGAGCGTTTTGTCAGCCGCTTCGCCATTTACCATCAGCGCTACTCCACCAATACCTTCCCCACCTGGCGTCTGGCGCAGCCCTTCCGCACCCTGGCGCATAATGGGGAAATCAATACGCTGCATGGCAATGTGAATTGGATGAAGTCGCACGAGACACGGCTTTCCCATCCGCTGCTTGATCCCTTCATGGAGGATATCAAGCCTGTGGTGCAGGCCGGCGGTTCGGATACCGCCACGCTTGATAACGTGTTTGAATTGCTGGTCCGCGCCGGGCGCGATGCGCCCATGGCTAAGGCGCTGCTGATCCCGGAAAGCCTTGGAAATAACGCCACCATGCCGCCGGCGCATCGTGATCTTTTCCTGTATTGCAATGCCGTGATGGAACCCTGGGATGGCCCGGCGGCGATTTGTGCCACCGATGGGCGCTGGGTGGTGGCGGGGCTGGATCGTAATGGCCTGCGCCCATTACGCTATAGCGTGACGGCCGATGGGCTGCTGATTGTCGGTTCAGAAACCGGCATGGTGAAGCTGGCGGAAGATAGGATCATCCAAAAAGGCCGCGTCGGTCCCGGCCAATGCATCGGCGTTGATCTGGATGCGGGCCGCTTCTTTGAAGATACAGCACTGAAGGATTTGATTTCCGCGCGCAAGCCCTTTGGCCAATGGACCGCGCGCACCACGCGCATTGATGAGATTGTGAAAGCGGAGGCCGATGAACGCGCCAATCTGACCGGAGAAGATTTGCGTCGCCGGCAGCTTTCTGTCGGCTATACCTTGGAAGAATTGGAATCCATCCTGCATCCCATGGTGGAAGACGCCAATGAGGCTGTTGGGTCCATGGGTGATGACACGCCCATCGCCGTGCTGTCAGACCAATATCGCGGCCTGCATCATTTCTTCCGCCAGGCCTTCAGCCAGGTAACCAATCCACCGATTGACAGCCTGCGTGAGACGCGGGTGATGACGCTGAAGACCAGGCTCGGCAATCTTGGCAATATCCTGGATGAAGACCCAACCCAGTGCGACATGCTGATGCTGGACAGCCCCGTGCTGTCCAATGCTGAATTTGACGCCATGCGCGCCTATATGGGCGCCACCGCTTGCGTGGTGGATTGCACCTTTCCTGTCGCGGAAGGTGAAGCGGGGTTGCGCCGCCATATTGAACGCATCCGCCGCGAAGCCGAAGAAGGTGTGCGGTCCGGCTGCGCCCATGTGATCCTGACGGATGAGGCGCAATGCGCCGAACGCGCCGTGATTCCCATGATCCTTTCCGTGGGTGCGGTGCAGACGCACCTTGTCAAGAATGGGCTGCGCACCTTTACCTCGCTCAATGTCCGCGTCGCGGAAAGCCTTGATGTGCATTATGTCGCGGTGCTGATCGGCGCGGGGGCGACGACGGTCAATGCCTATCTGGCGCAGGAAAGCATTGCGGATCGGCATCGGCGCGGCCTGTTCGGCGCCCTGTCGCTACGCGAAGCGGTGGGGCGCTACAAGAAGGCGGTGGATAAGGGCCTGCTCAAGATCATGTCCAAGATGGGGATCGGCGTTTTGTCTTCCTATCGCGGCGGCATGAATTTCGAAGCGATCGGCCTTTCCCGCGCGCTGGTGGCGGAATTTTTCCCGGGCACGCCTTCGCGCATTTCTGGCATTGGGCTTTCCGGCATTGCGCGCCGTGTGCTGGCTTTGCACAGTAAGGCTTGGGCGGAGGGCGCGGTAACGCTGCCGATTGGTGGGCTTTACAAGCTGCGCCGGCGTGGCGAAGCGCATGCTTTCGATGGCACGCTGATCCACACACTACAAAGCGCGGTGGAATCCGAAAGCTACCAGACCTTCAAGCGCTATTCGGATGCGGTGCGGCGCCTGCCGCCGGTTGCGCTCCGCGATTTGCTCGATTTCCGGCTGGAAGGCCGCACGCCGATTGCGCTCGAAGAAGTGGAAAGCATCACGGAAATCCGCAAGCGGCTGGTGGCGCCGGGGATTTCGCTCGGCGCGCTCAGCCCCGAAGCGCATGAAACGCTTTCCATCGCCATGAACCGCATTGGTGCGCGGAGCGATTCCGGCGAAGGCGGCGAAGACCCCGCGCGTGCCAAGCCGCGCGCCAATGGCGATAACGCCAATTCAGCGATCAAGCAGATTGCCTCTGGCCGCTTTGGCGTGACCGCCGAATACCTCAACAATTGCCGCGAGATTGAAATCAAGGTCGCGCAAGGTGCCAAGCCTGGTGAGGGCGGGCAATTGCCCGGCTTCAAGGTGACGGGCTTGATCGCCAAACTGCGCCATTCCACACCGGGTGTGATGCTGATCAGCCCGCCGCCGCATCATGACATCTATTCAATCGAGGATTTGGCGCAGCTGATTTATGATCTGAAGCAGATCAACCCGGATGCGACGGTGTGTGTGAAGCTGGTCAGCCGTTCGGGCATTGGCACCATTGCGGCAGGTGTTGCGAAGGCCAAGGCAGATGCGATTCTGGTTTCCGGCCATTCCGGCGGCACGGGCGCTTCACCGCAATCTTCCATCAAATATGCCGGCCTGCCCTGGGAAATGGGGCTGTCTGAGACGCACCAGGTGCTTTTGCTCAATCGGCTCCGCCATCGCGTGAAGCTGCGCACCGATGGCGGCATCAAGACCGGGCGCGATGTGGTGATTGCCGCCATGCTGGGCGCCGAGGAATTCGGCATTGGCACCGCATCCCTCGTCGCCATGGGCTGCATCATGGTACGGCAATGCCATTCCAATACCTGCCCGGTTGGTGTCTGCACGCAAGATGAAAACCTGCGCGCCAAATTCGCCGGCAGCCCCGAGAAGGTGATCAATCTTTTCTCCTTCGTCGCGGAAGAAGTGCGCGAAATCCTCGCCAGCCTTGGCATGCGCAAGCTGACCGATGTGATTGGCCGCACCGATCTGCTGCAACAAGTCAGCCGTGGTTCGGAGGATTTGGACGACCTCGATCTCAATCCGCTGCTGGTGCAGGCCGATGCCGGCCCCTTCCCCGCGTATTGCACTTTGGAAGGCCGCAATGAGGTGCCAGAGACCCTGGATGCGGAAATGATCCGCGATGCGGATGCGCTGTTCCGCCATGGCGAGAAAATGCAGTTGCAATACAATATCCGCAACACGCATCGCGCCATCGGCACCAAGGTATCATCGCGCATCGTGCGGCAATTCGGCATGACAGGGCTGCAAGCCGGGCATCTGACAGTGCGGCTGCGTGGCAGTGCCGGCCAATCACTCGGCGCCTTTGGCGTGCGCGGCTTGAAGCTCGAAGTTTTTGGCGATGCGAATGATTATGTCGGCAAGGGGCTTTCAGGCGCTTCCATTGTGGTGCGCCCGGCACCTTCTTCCACGATCATCTGGAATGAGAATACCATCATCGGCAATACGGTGCTTTACGGCGCAACTGCTGGAGAGCTTTTCGCCGCAGGCCAGGCGGGTGAGCGTTTCGCGGTGCGCAATTCGGGTGCCATTGCCGTGGTGGAAGGCTGCGGCGCCAATGGCTGCGAATACATGACGGGCGGGACGGTGGTGATCCTGGGCGCGGTTGGCGATAATTACGGCGCAGGTTTCACCGGTGGCGAGGCCTTTGTTTACGATGTGGATGGCAGTTTCGAAAAACGCATCAATCCGGAAACCTTGCTCTGGTCGCGCCTTGCGCATCCGTACTGGGAAGAAGCGCTGCGGGATTTAATCGCGCGGCATGTGGCGGAAACCGGCAGCCGCTTTGCAGCGCGGCTATTGAATGAATGGGCGACAGAGCGCGGGCGCTTCTGGCATGTGGTGCCGAAGGAATATGCGCAATATCTGCCGGTGCCGATGAGTGAAACGCCTGCCATCGCGGCGGAATGAGCAGTGCCATGAACCTGGATCAACTGCGCCATTACCAAAGCAAGCTGGCTTATGAGATGGATTCCTGGGATCTCCATGTTGCGCTCAGCAATGGCGAACCCTTCGTGGTGGTCGATGGCCGTTCCGAAGCGGCCTTTGCGCAGGAACATATCCCCGGTGCCATCAACCTGCCGCATCGGGGAATTTGCACCCTCAGCACCGAGGCTTTGGACAAGTCAAAGACCTATGTCTGCTATTGCGATGGCATTGGCTGCAACGCTTCAACCAAGACGGCGCTGAAATTGCTGACGCTCGACTTTCAGGTGCGCGAATTGATCGGCGGCTTGGATTGGTGGAAGCGCGATGGCTATCAGACAGTGGGTGAACAGGGGCGGGATGGCACGCTTCTCGGCTGCGGTTGCTGAAGGCCATTCCCCAATCGGCCTAGGCGTTTTAGGCTCACGCCATGGGGCCAGATTCCTGCCATGACATCGCCGATCTGCGTGCCGCCGCGCGTCGGCGCCTGCCGCGCGGCTTGTTTGAATATGTAGATCGCGGCTGTGATGGTGATGTCGGCATCGCGCGGAACCGTGCGGCTTTTGAAGCCATCACCTTCGCCCCGCGCGTATTGCAGGGCGTTGCGCAACGCAGCACCGCCAGCACGCTTTTCGGCCAAAACCTCAGCATGCCAGCCGCTATTGCGCCCATGAGTCCCGCAGGGCTTTTGTGGCATGAAGGCGAAGGCAAGCTTGCCGCGGCGGCGCGGGCGGCGGGCATTCCCTATACGCTACCGACAGAATCCATGACGCGGCTGGAAGCGATCAGCGCCACCATGGCGGGCAGCCCCTGGTGGTTTCAGCTTTATGTCTGGGTGGACAAGGCGACAAGCTTCCGGCTGGTAGAAAGGGTTGCTGAAGCCGGCGCCTCGGTCTTGCTGCTGACGGTGGATACGGCGGTGGCGCCGCATCGCGCCTTCAATTATCGCAATGGTTTCGCCACACCCTTCAAGCCGCGTCCGCGCAACCTGACCGATATGCTGCTTCACCCGGGATGGCTGATCGGTACGATGGGGCGCTATGCGCTGACCACCGGCGTGCCGCGTATGTTGAACCACCCGGGCTCGCCAGGCGCGCTGCAAGGAAGTGGTCCCGCCAGCAAGCTCAATGGCGGCATTACTTGGGATGATGTTGCGGCACTGCGGCGGGTTTGGCCGGGCAAGCTTTTGGTCAAGGGCATATTGCGCGCCGATGATGCGCGCCGCGCCATTGAAGCGGGCGCGGATGGCGTGGTGGTTTCAAATCACGGAGCGCGAAATCTGGATGGCGCGACAGCTTCCATCACAGCGCTGCCCGCCATTGCCGCTGAAATTGGCCAGCATGGCAGCATCCTTTTGGATAGCGGCATTCGCCATGGCGCGGATATCGCGCGCGCCTTGGCGCTGGGCGCTGATGCGGTGCTGCTTGGCCGCGCGGTACTATTTGGTCTGGCGGCCTATGGGCAGGCCGGTGCGGCGCGCGCCCTTCACCTGCTGCGCCATGAATTCGAAACCGCCATGGCGCTGCTTGGCGCAGCATCACCTGGCGAGATCACACGCGATATGGTGCGGCCGTAAGGCGGGGCCAGCAACCTGGAGATGCGATTCACGCTGCTGTCCCGAACCGACAGCAGCGATCGGGCCACCAGCCGCGCCTTACATCATCACGCCGCCATTAGCGGCTTGCGGGATGCGCAGAATTCTTCCACCGCGGCGATATAACGCGCCAATTCCGCCTCACCCACCGGCAGGCTAAGCGCCACCATGCCGCGCCGCGCGATGTAAATGCCGGCCTTCATCATATCCAGGAAGAATAATTCCCGCAGGCCATCTTCCTGCGCCGTCGCGGTATAGGGGCGCAGGATTGGCCCCAGGCGGAAATGCGGCTGCACCATGCTGCCAATGCCGGTGAATTGCATGGCCACGCCATGCTTGGCGCAAACCGCGTTCAAGGCATCGCGCAGCCCATCGCCGCGCTTGCGCAAAGCCTCGGCTTCCGTGTCATCGAAAATCTCGCCCATGGCCAAGGCGCCCGCCGACATGGACAGCACATTATTGTTGAAGGTGCCGGAATGGACCAAAGCGCCGGGCTTGTGCGAATCAAACACAGACATGACATCCGCCCGCCCACCAAAAGCGCCGAAGGACATGCCGCCCGCGATATATTTGCCAAGTGAGACAAGATCAGGCGTGATGCCATGCAGCTTCTGCAAGCCGCCCGAGGTATGGCGGCTGGTCATTACCTCATCGAAAATCAGCATTGCCCCCGCTTCGCGCGTGGCGTCGCGCAACCCAGCCAGGAAGTCGCGCGTGGCGGGAATGCAGCCGCCGCTGCCCATCATGGGTTCCAGCAGCACGGCGGCCAGATCAGCGGCGTTTTCGCGGATCAGCGCGAGTGTTCCGGGCAGGTCGTTATATTCGGCGAGTGTCACGGCAAACGGCGCATTCACAACGCTGCCGCCGGTGACAAAGCTCATCACCCCGCCATGATAACCGCCACGGAAGGCGATGATCTTGCTGCGCCCGGTAAAGGCACGCGCGGCAGCCACCGCCATCAGATTGGCTTCTGTGCCGCTATTGGTGAAGCGCACCAATTCCAAGGCCGGGAAACGCGCGCAGAGAATGGCGGCGAGCTTCGCCTCATTTTCGCCAACTGACGCCAGGCTGATGCCGTTCTGGATCACCTGATGCAGCATGGCCTGAATGCGCGGGTCTGAATGCCCGAAAAGCCCCGCGGTATATTCGCCGCAAAGATCGAGGTATTTGTTGCCGTCAATATCTTCGAGGTAGCAGCCCTGGCCGCTTTTCATCGCGGTCGGAAAGGGTGTGTAGAATAGCGTGGTACGCGTATTGCCGCCCGGCATCACAGCGCGGGCTTTCTCATGCGCGGTGGCGCTATTGGGTCGCGCGCGGGAGTAATTCTCCCGCGCTTCGGCCAGCGCCGCTTCCAGATCGGAATTGCGCGGCGCGGCGGATGCATCAAGCGGCGGTGTCATGGCGGTATCCTCCTTATTGCCAGAGCCAGGACATGTGCAGCCCGCCCTTGGACCAGATGTTGTTCTGCCCGCGATCAAGCCCAAGCCCGTTCTTGCCGGCGGTACGTTCAAACATTTCACCATAATTGCCGATCTGGCGCACTACCTGAAACGCCCAATCATTGCCCAAGCCCCAGGCGGAGCCGATATTCTCAGTCAGCCCCAGAAAGCGCCGAATGGCAGGGTCGGTTGAACTGCGGCGGGTTTCTTCGACATTGGCGCGGGTAATGCCGAATTCCTCCGCCTGGATCAGGGCAAAGACGACCCAGCGCAGCAGGGAAGACCAATCCTGATCCCCATTGCGCGCCAATACGCCATGCATTTCCTTCACGATCATATCGGGCAGCAGTACCAGATCATTCGGGTTGGGCGCGCCGGCGCGGTTGGCGGCCAGGTTGATCATGTCATTGCTGATGGCATCACAGCGCCCGGCAATGAAGGCGGCCAGCACGGCGGGCGGCGTGTCGAAGGAAATGGTGCTGACGCGGATATTATTCACGCGCGCCCAATCTTCGATATTGCGTTCAATAATGCTGCCCTGTGTGCCGCAGATTGTCGCGCCATTCAAATCAAGCGCACGCTGCGCACCGGTGCGCTTGTGCACCAGGAAACCTTGCCCGGTGTAGAAATGCGCGACTGGGATATTGATGCCCATTTGGCTATCGCGCGTCAGCGTCAGGCCCGTGGTGCGGGACAGCATATCCACTTCGCCCGATTGCAGAGCGGTGAAGCGGTTCTGCGCAGTGGTCGGCACGAAGCGCACTTTTTCCGCGTCACCGAAAACGGCGGCTGCAACGGCGCGGCAGATTTCCACATCAAAGCCCTGCCAGCGCCCCTGGCTATCGGGCATGGACATATGCGCCACCTGGCCAGAAACGCCGCAGCGCAGATGTCCGGTACGCTTGATGGCATCCAGCGTGGCGCCGGCTTCTGCCGGGGCGGGGCTGAAAAATCCCAGAATGGCGGCGGATGCCGCTAGAAATACGGGCCAGAAACGGCGATGAGCTATCATGATGCGTTCCTCCTTGTTCTTGACGTGGGGTTGGTATGCCCTGCCATGGAAGTGTGATCACAAATGGCGCTGAAGCGTAATCACGAAAAATCTGCCCCGCAAGCGGAATCCACCGATGGCGCTTCGCTGGAAGCCCGCGCCTATGCGGCGCTGCGCGATATTCTGATCCAGGGCGGTTTCCCGCCTGGGGAAAAGCTTTCAATTCGCCGTATTGCTGCGGCGCTTGGCGTCAGCCCCATGCCGGCGCGTGCTGCGCTGCGGCGCCTGGCGGCGGAGCGCTGCCTGGACCTCAGCCCGAATGGCAGCGCCTTCGTGCCGCTCATTACGCGCGATGCCTATCGGGAAATCATGCGCATCCGCACCCTTATTGAGCCCGTCGCGGCGGCGGATGCGGCGCCACGGCTGACCAAGGCGGATATCACGGCTTTGGAACGGATTGCCGAAGCAGCCCGCGCCGCCCGGGCGGCGGGGGATGAGGATGGCTATCGCCGCGGCGATCGGCTTTTGCATCAGCGCTATTACGCGGCGGCGGGTCAGCCACTTTTGCTTGCCATGATCGAAAGCCTTTGGATGCGCCGCAGCCCAGTGCTTGCCATGGCGCGGCCCATCATGCCGGGGCGGCCCGATGCGGATGACCATCAGGCGCTTTTGGCAGCGGCCAAGGCCGGCGATGGCCAGGCAGCGGCCGAAGCAGCGCGGCGGGAAATTGAAGCTTCTGCCGCCTTTGTGCTGGCGCGGGTGCATTTTCCGGAAGACCCCATTCCCCCGGCTTCGGGCTGGAAGAAGCTGAAGCGCATCGCGTTGTGAGGCAGAGGCGCTTTTGCGCCGGCGGCTTCTGGGTGGCATAAGCGCGCCGTGCGGATTCTCTATCACCTCCCCCTCTCTCCCTATGCGCGCAAGGTGCGCCTGGCGCTTGCGGAAAAGCGCATTCCCTTTGACCTGCGCGTTGAAAGGGTTTGGGAAAGGCGGCAGGAGTTTCTGGAGATCAATCCTGCCGGCACCGTGCCCGTGCTGCAGGAAGAAAATGGCTTCTGCATCATCGATTCCTACGCGATTTGCGAATATCTGGATGAAGCCTACCCGGATATGCCGCTGCTGGGCCGTTCGCTTGGGGAAAGGGCGGAAATCCGGCGCCTGGTGGCTTGGTTTGATGGTAAATTCCACGCCGAGGTCGGGCGGAACCTGCTGTTCGAAAAGCAGATGAAGCAACTTTTGGGGCGCGGTAATCCGGATGCCGGGGCCATTCGCGCGGGCTATGCCAATTTGCGCCCGCATCTGGATTACCTAGGCTGGCTTGCGGAAACTCGGCCCTGGCTTGGCGGGAATAGCCTTTCGCTCGCGGATTTGGCGGCGGCGGCGCATCTCTCGGCGCTGGATTATCTGGGCGATGTGGATTGGGGGCTGAATGATGCCGCCAAGGATTGGTATGCGCGGGTGAAATCCCGCCCATCCTTCCGGCCCCTGCTGCAAGACCGGATCAGCGGCCTGATCCCGCCCGAACATTACACGGATTTGGATTTTTGAGCCTTTTGGCTTGAATATAAGGTATTTCTAATATAAATCTCGGCAGTCCTCATCGGAGCCTTGCCATGACCGCCACACCTATTTCTGCCCGTGAAGCCGCCGGCCTGATCGCCGCCGGCGAAGCGGTATTGGTCGATATTCGTGAAGCCGATGAACGCGCCCGCAGCCATATTCCAGGTTCGGCCCATGCGCCGGCCTCTCGGCTGGGGGCCACCGCGCTTGGGGTGCCCGCCGGTTCAACCGTGATGTTTCATTGCCAATCGGGTAGCCGCACGGCGCAGAATGCCGGGGCCTTGGCCGCTGCCGCGCCGGGCTGCCGGGTGTTGCTGGTGGAAGGCGGCATGGCGGCGCTGCGTGCGGCGGGGATGCAGGTGGCGGAAGACAAGCGCGCGCCCATACCCATCATGCGGCAAGTGCAAATCACCGCGGGCAGCCTGGTGCTGCTGGGCGCGGTGCTGGGTGCGCTGGTGGACCCGCGCTTTCACGCGCTTTCCGCCTTTGTGGGCGCTGGGCTGGTTTTCGCGGGCGTCATGGGGCGTTGCCCCATGGCGAATTTCCTGGCTTTGATGCCGTGGAACAGGCGCGCCGCTTAAAAGACAGCGCGCCTTTATCTTTTTTTTCAATCCACCTTGGCGCCGGAAGCGCGGATCAGCGGCGCGAAGGCCGCTTCATTATCAGCGCGGAATTTCACGAATTCCTCGGGTGTCGTGTACCAGGTCGTGGCGCCGTTATCGTAAAAGCGCTTCTTGATATCCTCGCTATCCAGGGATTGCTTCGTCAGTTCATTGATGCGCCGGATCAGCGCCGGGGAAATCCCTGCCGGCGCGCAAACGCCGCCCCAGGAAGAAATATCAAAGCCCGGCAGGAATTCCGCCAGTGCCGGAATCTCGGGCGCTTGCGGGCTGCGCTGAGCGCCAGTTACAGCCAAAGCGCGCACCTTACCATCACGCGCCAAGGCCAAAGCCTGCGGGATATTATCGAAAATCATGTGTACGCGCCCGCCGGCCAGATCAATATGCGCCGGCGCCGCACCGCGATAGGGCACATGCAGCATATCCACGCCGGCCAGGTATTTGAACATCTCACCGGAAAGGTGAACCGTGGTGCCGGAACCGGAAGATGCGAAGGCGTATTTGCCCGGATTGGCCTTCAACAGCGCGATTAATTCAGGCACGCTGCGTGCGGGAACATCATTGTTGACAACAAGCATATTCGGCAATTGCCATAGCCCCGAAATCAGCGCGATATCGCGCGCGGGGCTATAATTCAGCCGTGAATACAGCGTTGGCGAAATGGCGAGTGGGGCGACTGATGCAAGGCCAATGGTGTTGCCATCCGGCGTAGAGCGCGCAATCGCTTCCGTCCCCACATTGCCGCCAGAGCCTGAGCGGTTTTCGACCACGAATTGCTGGCCGGTGATCTCGCTCATTTTAATGCACCAGATGCGGGACAGAATATCGGTCCCGCCACCCGGCGGAAACAGCCCGATGAAGCGAATGGGGCCGCTTGGCCAATTGCCCTGCGCGCTGACGATGGCCGGCGCGGCAAGCAAGCCCGCGCCAAGGCCAAAAGCGGTACGGCGTGTGATGGTGTTGTGCATGGTGGACCTCCCCGGTTGGATCACGCCTTGCGGCGCGGATTATCGCACCATGGCAAAGCTTTGTGGGGGGTTAGTCAAGGGCCGCGCAGCCACGGGTATAGGCTCCACCGCATAAAAGAATGGCCCGAAAACCGAGGGTTTCCGGGCCAAGTCAACAGGGAGGCTTCACGTCTGGGAGACGAGGGATCAACGGACCCCTTCCGAACAACGTCGGATGCATATTTTATAGCCGTTCTTCCCTTGGTTGTGGTTCCCGTTCTTCACCACACGGCCATGCAAAAAACGCATGGCTCCGCACGCCCGCGTTACAAAGCTTCAAATTGAACCGGTAAGCTCGGCCACCAGGAAGTCCCGAAACACCGCTACACGCTTGGAATGCCTCATTTCTTCGGGATAGACGAAGTAGGCCTCAATCTTCGGGCTCTTCACCCCAGGCAGCACTTGGACGAAATCATCCAGCTCCGCCCCGATGTAATCCGGCAATGCCGCAAGCCCCAAGCCACTGCGAACCGCCTGCACCATGCCGGGCAGGGAATTGAGTTCAATCGCCGCGCGCCGCGCGGTGCCGGGGCGCCGGCCGACCTCGGCCAGCCAATTGATATTCTCGATCGGCGGCTGGTAGTCGCCGTAAATGATTAACCGATGCGCATCCAAATCCTCGGGCCGCTGCGGGATGCCGCTGTGCTTCAAATA
The DNA here is from genome assembly GCA_041174145.1 of Pseudomonadota bacterium. Classification (GTDB taxonomy): domain Bacteria; phylum Pseudomonadota; class Alphaproteobacteria; order Acetobacterales; family Acetobacteraceae; genus Neoroseomonas. The sequence goes on along the minus strand of JBEDHL010000081.1, from coordinate 1,628 downwards.
GGAAGCCGCGCCGCAAATCCGCCAGCCAAAGCTTGCGATATGGCGCTGGATCAATTCCGGCTGACGTGGTGCGTGCATCCGAATTGCAACATCCGCTTCCCGCATGGCGATATCCAAATCCGAATCATCCAATAGCAGCGTCACGCTGATTTCGGGGTGAATATCCAGAAGCTTCTTCAAGCGCGGTGCCAGCCAGGTGCTGCCGAAGCCGATGGTGGATGTCACCTTCAGCCGCCCCGCCGGGCGTTCGCGGCTTTCGGTCAGCATGGTCTCCGTCATCGCGAGTTTCGCGAAAACCTCGCGCACCGTGCGGTTCAGGGTTTCGCCCTGTTCAGTCAGGATCAGGCCGCGCGCATGGCGATGAAACAGCGGCACATTCAGCGCATCTTCCAAGGCCTGAATCTGGCGCGATACGGCGGATTGGCTCAGGTTCAGCGTCTCACCCGCATGGGTAAAGGAACCCGCTTCCGCCACCGCGTGAAAGACGCGCAGCTTGTCCCAATCCGTCGGCATCAGGCCGCGGCCGCTTGGCCCGCTTCCTGGGCGGCGAGGTATTTTTCCGCTTCCAGCGCTGCCATGCAGCCCGTGCCGGCGGCAGTGACCGCCTGGCGATAAATCTTGTCCTGCACGTCGCCGGCCGCGAAAACACCGGGGATGGAAGTGCGCGTGCTGCCAGGCGTGGTTTCGATATAGCCTTCGGCATCCATGCCGATCTGGCCTTGGAACAGCGCGGTGGCGGGCGAATGGCCGATGGCGACAAAAACGCCATCCACCTTCAATTCCCGTGCCTCGCCGCTGATGCGATCACGCAGCGCGAGGCCCCGCGCCACCGGCATGCGGCCTGATGTATCGGCCAGCACTTCTTCGGGCAGCGTATTCCACAGGATCGTGACATTGGGCTTGGCGAAAAGCCGCTGCTGCAGGATTTTCTCAGACCGCAACGAATCCCGCCGATGGATCAGCGTGACATGCCGCGCGAGGTTGGAGAGATACAGCGCTTCTTCAGTCGCAGAATTGCCCCCACCAATCACCGCCACATCCTTGCCGCGATAGAAGAAGCCATCACAGGTGGCGCAGGCGGAAACGCCGAAACCGCCCAATTCCTTCTCACCCGGAATGCCCAGCCAGCGCGCCTGCGCGCCGGTCGCGATCACCAGCGCTTCCGCCACATAAACATCGCCGGAATCGCCCACAGCGCGGAAGGGCCGGCGCGTGAGATCGATGGAGGTGATGACATCCTGCACCACCTTGGTGCCGCAATGCACCGCTTGCGCGGCCATCTGGTCCATCAGCCAGGGGCCTTGCACAGCCTCCGCAAAGCCTGGGTAATTTTCCACATCGGTGGTGATGGTAAGCTGCCCGCCAGGCTGCATCCCCGCCACCAGCAAGGGCGCCAGCCCTGCGCGCGCCGCATAGATTGCCGCCGTATAGCCCGCCGGCCCGGCACCCAGAATCAAAAGCTTGCTGTGAATTGTCTCGGCCATTGGTCGCACCCATCCATGATCCCAGCGCATATCGGCTGCCTGCGCCTGGGGGGCAAGCCATCAGCCGGAACGCAGCCGAGTCTTGAAAGGATATTGCGCCGCGACCCTTGTTTGAGCAATGAAGGGCCGTGCCCAATACCATCC
>JBEDHL010000080.1:0-5739 GCA_041174145.1 Pseudomonadota bacterium | reverse complement strand
GCGTCTTCAAGATCGAGAATGGCCGCATCGGCCCCGACTTGAAGCACTTTTTCCGCGCGGCGCGGATGATCGCCGGGCGCAAAAAGAAAACTGCGATTGGGACCGGTGGCATTCATTGGCGTCTTCCTCGTGTCACGTCGTGTTCTTTTTAGGCGCGCCCAGGGGTTCCGGCCAGCCCCACTTTACAGCCCCGCGTGGCCGTGCCGAAATGATGTAAATACCAATGAAGGAAACGCCATCATGGATGCCTTGCCCGCAACGCTGGCGGATGCCGCCATTGCCACACCCATTTCCCGCCAATTGGCGGATTTCGCTGCTGGCCTGCGCCCCAGCGATATTCCCGCCGATGTGATCGAACAGGCCAAGCGGCATATGCTGGATTGCCTGGGCATTGCGCTGGCTTCCACCAGCTTTGATTTCGCGCACCGCACCGCCAATGCGCTGCAAAGCCTGGGCGGGGCCGGCGCGCATCCCGTGATTGGCTATGCCATGCGCCTGCCTTTGCGCGATGCCGTGATGCTGAATGGCACGCTGATGCATGGCCTCGATTTTGACGATACGCATTCCGATGCCGTCGTGCATGGTTCCGCCAGCGCCGTGCCAACCGCGCTTGGCATGGCGCGTGAACATGGCGCGAGCGGGCTTGAAGCCCTCGCCGCCTATATCATCGGCATTGAGGCATCTTCGCGCATTGGTGCCGCGGCGCAGGGCGCCTTCCATCAATTGGGCTTTCACCCAACCGGCATGGTGGGCGCTTTCGGTGCGTCCTTGACGGCGGGGCGCCTGGCGGGCGCGACAGCCGCGCAAATGGCCGCAGCGCAGGGCGTTATTCTTTCCATGGCGGCGGGTTCGCTTGAATTTTTGGAAGATGGTTCCTGGACCAAGCGCATTCCTCCCGGCTGGGCTGGCGTTTGCGGCATTACCGCAACGGCGCTGGCGCGCGCCGGCTTCAAGGCACCGCCGGCAGCCTATGAAGGGCGCTTTGGCCTGTTCCGCACCTATCTGGGCGGCAAGGCACCAGAAGGGTTTGCGGAACGCTGCACGGAAGCGCTCGGCAAGCTGTGGGAATTCCGCAATGTGGCGCTGAAGCCTTACCCCTGCTGCCATTTCAATCATGCCATTGCCGACGCGACACTTGCATTGCGCCGCAAGCATGGCCTGACGCCGGAGATGATCCGCAGCATGACCGCGCTGCTTTCCCCCGGCCAATACAAGATTGTTTGTCAGCCGGAAGAAGCGAAGAAAACGCCAGCCAATTCCTATGACGCGCAATTCAGCGTGCATTACACCATGGCGGCTTCCATCCTGCATGGCCGCTTCACGCTGAATGAATTGGATGAGCAAGCCATCCGCGACCCGCGCGTTTTGGAACTTTGCCAGCGCGCCCATTACGCGGAAGACCCGGGCTCTCGTTTCCCGCGCTATTATTCCGGTGAGGTGGTGATCGAAACCACCGATGGCCGCACGCTGCGCCATCGTGAGGAATTCAATCGCGGCTCAGATGGTCAGCCCTTGAGTGCCGCGGATGTCGAACAGAAATTCCGCGACAATGCCGCGCGCGTCATGTCACCCGCGCGGATTGAACGCGTGATTGATCTGGCGATGACGCTGGACAAGGCCGAAAGCGTGGTGGCGCTGACGGAAGCCTTGGCGGGCTGAAGCCCCGCCCAATAAGGTTGAGGAAGCAAGAACGTGACGATTGTAGCGGGCCGGGAACGCGGCAATTTCCTGGAAGATTTCGCGCCGGGCCAGGTGTTTGAACATTGGCCCGGTCGCACGATTACAGAGGCTGACAATATCCAATTCAGCCTACTGACCATGAACCAGCATCCGATGCATTGCGATGCGGATTTCGCGTCTCGGTCTGAATTCGGTAAGCCTTTGGTCAATTCCGCGCTGACGCTGGCGATCGTGACGGGCATGACGGTGGCGGATATTTCCTTCAACGCCATTGCCAATCTGGGCTGGAAGGATATCGCGCTGACCGCGCCGGTTTTTCCCGGCGATACGATCTATGCGCGCACCACGGTGACCGATGTGCGCGCCAGCAAATCCCGCCCCAATCAGGGCATCGTGACCACCAAGACCGAAGGCTACAAGGCCGATGGCACGGTGTTTCTTTCCTTTGAACGCGTGAGCTTGGTGCCGAGGCGCGGCGCCGGGGTGAAGGCAGCAAGATGAGCGATCTGGACGAACAGGAAAGGCTTGTCCTTGATTCGGTGGAACGTTTTCTGGAACGCCATGTGCGGCCGGTGGCGTCCAAGCTGGAACATGAAGACGCCTACCCGCATGAGATCGTGGCGCGGATGAAGGAAATGGGGCTGTTCGGCGCGATCATCCCGCAGGAATTGGGCGGGCTTGGCCTGCGCCCTTCCACCTATGCGCGCATCATTGAACGCATTTCGGAAGAATGGATGTCGGTTTCCGGCATCCTTAATTCGCATCTGATCATGGCGCGCATTGTCGATAAGATGGGCACGCCAGAACAGCGCCAACGCTTCCTGCCGCAATTCGCAACCGGCGAATTGCGTGGCGGGCTGGCGCTGACCGAACCCGATTGCGGGACGGATTTACAGGCCATTCGTACCGTCGCGCGCCGCGATGGTGATGATTACATCATCAATGGCACGAAAACCTGGATCAGCAATGGCATTGAAGGCAGCTGCTTTGCGCTGCTGGTGAAGACCAACCCCGCCGCGGAACCGCGCCATCACGGTATGGCGATGTTCATTGCCGAAAAAGGGCCGGGTTTCACCGTTTCCCGCAAGCTCGAAAAGCTTGGCTATAAGGGTATTGATAGCGCGGAACTGGTCTTCAATGATTATCGCATCCCGGCTGATCGGCTGATTGGCGGTGTTGAAGGCAAGGGGCTTGCTTGCGCTATTGCCGGGTTAGAACTTGGGCGCGTGAATGTCGCGGCGCGCGGCGTTGGTGTGGCGAAGCGCGCGTTGGATGAGGCGGTGCGCTATTCCCAGCAGCGCAAGACCTTTGGTAAATTTATCCATCAGCATCAGGCCATTGCGCTGAAGCTTGCTGATATGGCGGTGCGTGTGGAAGCGGCGCGGCTGCTGACCGAAAAAGCCGCGCAGGCCTTGGATCGCGGCGATCGTTCGGATTATGAGGCCGGCATGGCGAAGCTTTTCGCCACTGAAGCCGCGGTGGAAAACAGCCTGGAAGCCATGCGCATTCATGGCGGCTATGGCTATTCCAAGGAATTTGTCGTCGAAAGGCTCTATCGCGATGCGCCGCTTTTGGTGATTGGTGAGGGCACGAATGAAATCCAACGCCTGGTGATCGCCAAGCGCCTGATTGAAAAGAACCCGATCTGATGGCGGATCGGCCCCTGCCGCTGGATGGCGTCACGGTCCTGGCCGTTGAACAATATGGCGCCGGGCCTTTCGGTTCCATGCTGCTTGCGGATATGGGTGCCGAGGTCATCAAAATCGAAAACCCAGCCGAAGGCGGCGATGTTGGGCGCAGCGTCGGGCCCTATTACTTCGGCCCAGGCGATAGCCATTTCCATCACGCCTTCAACCGCAACAAGCGCAGCCTTGCCTTGAACCTGAAGCACCCGGAAGGCATGGCGCTGTTGCGCCAATTGGTCGGCCATGCGGATGCCGTTCTGGATAATCTGCGCGGCGATCAGCCAGACAAGCTTGGCCTGACCTATGAAGCGCTGAAGGAATTCAACCCGCGCATCGTCTGCGCACATCTATCCGCTTATGGTCGGCAGGGCTCTCGTAAATCCTGGCCGGGCTATGATTATTTGATGCAGGCGGAAGCCGGCTATCTTTCCCTGACCGGTGAGCCCGATGGCCCACCCGCGCGCTTCGGACTTTCGGTTGTGGATATGATGACCGGGCTGATGACGGCCTTCGCCTTGGTCTCAGGCGTGGTCGGCGCGCGCGCGACGGGGCGTGGCATGGATGTGGATGTCAGCCTGTTTGATACGGCGCTGCATAATCTTTCGTATCTGGCCACCTGGTATCTGAATAGTGGGCATGTGCAGGGCAGGGAACCGCGCGGTTCGCATCCATCCCTTACGCCTTCGCAGCTTTATCGCACGCGGGATGGTTGGATTTTCCTGATGTGCAATAAGGAAAAATTCTGGCCCGCCCTGGTTGAAGCGCTCGGGCATCCGGAATGGGCAGAGGATGCGCGCTTCGCGAGTTTCAAGGCTCGGCTCGCTAACCGGGAATTGGTCACGCAAATGCTGGACCAGGCGCTATCGCAAAAAACCACGGCGGAATGGTTGGTGCTGTTCGGCGGCAGCGTGCCGGCAGCGCCAGTGTTTGATGTGGCGCAGGCTTTGGAAAATCCCTTCGCGCAGGAACAGGCGGCGATTGCCGATTTCACGCGCCGCGAAGGTGGCGATCCGGTGCGGATGCTGACCGGCCCGGTGCGTGTGGCAGGCGCCCGCCCGCCCAGCATCGCGGCACCGGCGCTCGGTGCCGATACCAACGACATACTCAAAAAACGCCTTGGCCTTGATGCCGAGGAAATCAGGAAACTCAGCGAACAGGGAACGATCACATGATGAAACTGAACCGCCGTACCTTACTTGCCGCGTCTGGCCTGCTGGCCGCGCCCAGCATCAGCCGCGCACAGGGGGCCTATCCCAATCGCCCGGTGCGTTTTGTGGTGCCTTTCCCGCCCGGCAATATGTCTGATCTGATCAGCCGGTTGATGGTGGATGAAATGGCCAATCGCGGCGGCGTGCAGATTGTGGTGGATAATCGCGCGGGTGCGACGGGCGCCATTGGCATTCAGGCTGTCAGCCGCAGCACGCCGGATGGCTATACGCTGCTGATGAGTTCCAATTCCCCCCTGGTGGTCAACCCCGCCGTCACCCGCAACCTGCCCTTTGATGTGACGAAGGATCTGGTGCCGATTGGCCTGGTGGGTTGGACCAGCTTTTTGATTGTGGTTCCGCCGGATTTCCCGGCGAATACTTTGGCCGAAGCCATTGCACTGTTCCGTGCCAATCCCAATCGCTATATCGCCTGCAATCCGGGCGCAGGCACCTTTGGCAATCTGGTAACGGAACAAATCTTCCGCGCGGTTGGCATCAGGATGGAACAGGTGCCGTATCGCGGCAGCGCCCAGGCCCTTTTGGACATGCAGCAGGGCCGCGTGCATTTCATGGTGGATGCCATGACCAGCGCCTTGCCGCAGGTGCAGGGCAAGGCGGTGAAGGCGCTGGCGGTGCTTGGCAATCGGCGTTCACCCCTGGCGCCCGAAGTACCCACGCTGGCGGAATCCGGCATGCCGGATTTGGCGCCTTTGGAATCCATGGCCTGGACTGGTCTGCTTGGCCCCGTCGGCACGCCGCCGGAAGTCATCACCTTCTGGAATCGCGCCATCACCGCCATGCAGAATGACGCCGCGCTGGTGCGGCGCTTCGCTTCCATCAATGTGGAGATGGCACCACCCTCACCACCCGAAAAACTGGGCGATATGGTGCGTACCGAACTCGCGCGCTGGACGCGTGTGGCGCAGGAAGCGAATATCACCGTGGGCGGGTGATCAGGTCACCACGGCTCAGTTCAAAAACGGATTGCCCCCGCGCGGACCACGCGTGCGGGGGCCGTAATGCTTGGCAAGGTAATCTACGATCGTATCACGGAATTCGCCTTCCAGCGGATTCATGCCGTGCTTTTCCGCCATCCAATCCATCAACTCATCCCAGCGTTCCCGCGTGAAGGCGCTGCGGCGGATCAGCGCGGTATTGTGGCAGGC
>JBEDHL010000079.1:0-6921 GCA_041174145.1 Pseudomonadota bacterium | reverse complement strand
AGCCTTATGAAACCGATGGGCTTTCCGCCTATCGGCAAATGCCGCTTGCGGTGGTGCTGCCCTCTTCCACCGAACAGGTCGCTGCAGTGCTGCGCTATTGCCATGAACAGGGCATTCGCGTGGTGCCGCGGGGCGCTGGCACCAGCCTTTCTGGCGGCGCACTGCCTTTGGCAGATGCGGTGGTGATTGGCCTTATGCGGCTCAATGCCATTCACGAAATCAATTACGCGGATCGCTATGCGGTGGTGGGTGCCGGGGTGACGAATATCGGCATCACCAAAGCCGTGGAAGGCGAAGGTTTTTTCTACGCGCCCGATCCATCGTCGCAATTGGCCTGCATGATCGGCGGGAATGTGATGATGAATTCGGGCGGCGCGCATTGCCTGAAATATGGCGTCACGGCGAATAATCTGCTTGGCCTGAAATTCGTGACCATCGAAGGCGAAGTGCTGGATATCGGCGGCACTTATCTGGATGCGGCGGGGTATGATTGGCTGGGGCTGATCACCGGCAGCGAAGGGCAATTGGGCATTGTGACGGAAGTCACCGTGCGTATTCTGCGCAGCGCCGAAGGGGCGCGCGCCATGCTGGCCGCCTTCAATTCCATTGAAATCGCCGGTGCCGCTGTGGATGCCATTATCGGCAGTGGCATTATTCCCGTGGCGCTGGAATTCATGGACAAGCCCTGCATCCATGCCTGCGAAGCCTTCGCGCATGCCGGCTATCCGCTGGATGCGGAAGCCATGCTGATCATTGAAGTGGAAGGCAGCATTGCGGAACAGGATGCGCTGCTGGCAAGCATCAAGGATATTTGCGCGCGCTTTGATCCCATCAGCCTGAAAGTTGCCGAAAGCGCCGAACAAAGCCTGGCCATTTGGAAGGGCCGCAAGGGGGCCTTTGGTGCAGTTGGGCGGATCAGCCCCGATTACCTTTGCATGGATGGCACCATCCCAACCAGTGAATTGCCGCGCGTGCTGAGGCGCATTGGCGAAATGAGCGATCAATACGGGCTGAAAGTTGCCAATGTATTCCATGCTGGCGATGGCAATCTGCACCCGCTGATCATGTTTGACGCGAATGACGCCGATAGTTTCCGCCGCGCGGAAGCCTTTGGCGCCGATATTCTGAAGCTTTGCGTTGAAGTGGGCGGCTGCCTGACTGGTGAGCATGGCGTTGGCGTTGAAAAGCGCGATTTAATGAATGTGCAATTCCAGGTGCATGAATTGGCGCAGCAGCGCGCCATCAAATCGGCTTTTGATCCAGACTGGTTGCTGAACCCCGCCAAAGTGTTTCCGCTGCAAGCAGCACCTCAGCCCGCAATGGCGGCGGAATGAGCATGATGATCGCGCCTCCGGATGAAGCTGGCATCATCGCGGCCGTGCAAGCAGCGCGCGCAGCGCGTGAGCCCCTTGCGATTGAAGGCCAGGGATCAAAGCGCGGCTTATTGCGCCCAGTACAGGCAGCGCGCAGCCTTTCCACGCGCGCGCTTTCCGGCATTACGCTCTATCGCCCCGCTGAATTGATCATCAGCGCGCAGGCCGGCACGCCATTGGCTGAAATTGAAGCCGCCTTGGCGGAAAAGGACCAGCAGCTTATTGCCGAAGCGCCCTATTTCAATGCGGTTTTCGGTACCTCCGCCCCGCCCAGCATAGGCGGCGTGGTGGCGGCAAATCTTTCTGGACCGCGACGCATTACCTGGGGTGCCACGCGTGATCATGTGATGGGGCTGCGCTTCATCAATGGCGCGGGTGAGGCGATACGGTCTGGTGGGCGCGTCTTGAAAAACGTCACCGGGCTTGATTTGTGTAAGCTGCTTTCGGGTTCCTACGGCACGCTTGGCGTCATTACAGAAGTGACGTTGAAGGTACTGCCCAAGCCTGAAACCAGCGCGACGCTGCTGATGGAAACGCCGGATCTTACGGGCGCGATCGCCGCGCTTTCGGCGGGGCTTGGCAGCCCCTTTGGTGTTTCTGGCGCAGCGGCGCTGCCCACCCAGGGCCATGCGGTTGCCGCGCTAAGGCTTGAGGATTTCGCGGCATCGGTTGCTTATCGGATGGATAAGCTTGCCACCTTGCTTGGCAGCTTTGGCGCCCAGCGCGTGATTGAAGATGCGGAAAGCCGTGAATTTTGGCAGGGCGTACGCGAAGTGGCACCGCTTGCGGCCATGCCGGAAGATGCCATCTGGCGCGTCTCAGTCCGCCCTTCCGCGGGGCCGCAGATTGCCGCGGTAGCAAGCGCCATTGGCGGGCGCGTCATGCTGGATTGGGGTGGTGGCTTGGTGTGGATCGCGGCCAGCCCGAATATGGCCAACCATGCCGCCATCAGCAGCGCGGCGCAGGCACAAGGTGGGGCGGCCATGCTGTTCCGTGCGCCGGAAGCCTTGCGCCTTGCTGTACCCGTGCTGCCGGAAGAAGCCGTGCCCATTGCCAAAATTGGCGCGCGCGTGAAGGAAGCGCTGGATCCGGGTGGTTTATTCAACCCTGGGCATATGCGCGCCGCCTAACCCGCAAGCCTTATGGCAGTTTGGTGGTGCCTGCAGCGCGGATGATGCCTGCTGGGCGCGCTGCCTTTTCGGCAATGCCGCTAATGCCCTGGCGGCGGGCCAATTCGGCCCAAACTTCTTCGGGCTTGATGCCGGCATCCACCCACATCACCACCAGGTGATAAAGCACATCAGCCGATTCCAGCACTGTCGCAGCGCGATTGCCGATGGTTGCTTCAATGACACATTCCACCGCTTCTTCGCCGAATTTCTGGGCTACCTTGGCGGTACCGCGCGCCATCAGCCTGGCGGAATGGGATGAAGCGACATCGCCCGCCAAGCGGCGCTGTTCCACTGTTTGCCAAAGCTCATCCAGAATCTTGGCATCCGCACCACCGGGCGAAATATTCAATGGCTGCAGGACGCGCGCTTCAACCTTGCGGATACGCTTTGGCAGTTTCGCGCCTTTGGCCTTGAGGCCGCCAGGCAGCGGCAAAGCCGCTTTCTTCTTGGCGGCCTTGGCAGCTTTTTGCTTGGTGCCGGGCTTTTTCTTGGCCTTGCTTGTTGCCTTCAGCTTAGTCGGCGATTTTACCTTTGTGGATTTTGTGGTCTTGGCCATTTACGCGGCCTCCTGCTGATGCGGGACGGGGCGGATGGGAAGGCCCGCGGCCGCAAGCGCCGCTTTAGCCTCGGCAATCCGGAAGACCCCGTAATGGAACACACTCGCCGCCAGCAGCCCTGTGGCGCCGGCGCGCGCACCTTCAACAAAATGGCGCAATTCACCAACACCGCCCGAGGCCACAATGGGCAGCCTAGTCGCGGCGCGCACAGCCCCAGTGAGTTCCAGATCAAAGCCCTGCTTGGTGCCATCACGATCCATGGAGGTGAGCAGGATTTCACCGGCGCCCAGGGCTTCGATCTGCTTGGCCCAGGCGATGGCATCAATGCCAGTGCCGCGCCGCCCGCCATGGGTGAAGACTTCCCAGCCACCGCCAACGTCGCGGCGGCGCGCGTCAATTGCCACCACAATCGCCTGGCTGCCGAAAGCCTCGGCAGCGCGGCGCACAAGATCAGGGTCCGCGACAGCGGCGGAATTGATGGAAACCTTATCGGCCCCCGCCAGCAAAAGCCGCCGCGCATCTTCCACGCTGCGCACACCACCACCCACGGTCAGTGGGATAAACACCTCGGCCGCAGTGCGGGAGACTACGTCCAGAATCGTGTCCCGGTTTTCGGAGGAAGCCGTGATATCAAGGAAGGTGATCTCATCCGCGCCTTCCTGGTCATATTTGCGCGCCTGTTCAACCGGGTCACCGGCATCGCGCAATTCCACGAAGTTCACGCCTTTGACGACGCGACCATCCTTCACATCCAGACAGGGGATCACACGAAGCGCGAGCAAAGGTCCTCAACATCTGTTTTGGTTGTTGGAATCACGACCTTGGCAAGCCAAAGCCTGGAATCGCGATGCGCCTGAATGATCCAATGGTCAAGCCCTGCTCTGCAAGCCTTGCGGGATGCCAAGTACGGCGCCACATTTCCCCCATGGCCAGAAAGGGCAAACCTGCTGCCGACAAGGGCGGCGATTATCTGACCGGGCATTTGCTGATTGCGATGCCTGGCATGGACGACCCGCGCTTTGCACAAAGCGTGGTCTGCTTGTGCAGCCATTCCGCCGAAGGGGCGATGGGGCTGATGGTGAACCGCCCGCTGGACGGCCTGCCCTTTGACAAGTTGCTGAAGCAGCTTGACCTGAAGCCCGTGCCTTCTCAGCGGCAAATCCGGCTTGTTTCGGGCGGGCCGGTGGAAGCCGGGCGCGGCTTTGTGCTGCATACGGATGATTGGTCTGCGGAAGGCAGCGTCACTTTTGGCGCCGGCCTGGCCCTGACCGCCAGCGTGGATATCTTGAGTGCGATTGCCGGCGGCGGTGGCCCGCGTGAAGGCTTGCTGGCGCTTGGCTATGCCGGTTGGGCGGCAGGACAATTGGAAGAGGAAATCCAGCGCAATTCCTGGCTGAGCGTGCCGGCGGATGAAGCGCTGCTTTTCCACGAAAACGCTAATACCGCCTGGCAGGCGGCGCTGGCGAAGCTGAAGGTCAATCCGGCTTGGCTGTCCTCGGCCGCCGGTCACGCATAAGGGCCGCGCGCATGCAGATATCCGCCATTCCTTTTGACACCACGGATTGGTCCAAAATCGAACCCACGCGCCATGCCGGCATCACCGGGGAAGCGCTTTGGCGCACGCGGCATGTGGGGCCGGCGGAAAACCAAATCCGCGTGCGCATGGTGGAATATACGCCGGGCTATGTCGCAGACCATTGGTGCCAGAAGGGCCATGTGCTGCTGGTGCTGGAAGGCGAATTGGAAACCACACTCGCCGATGGCCGCGTATTTTTGCTGAAGCCCGGTATGTCCTACCAGGTGGCGGATGGGGCGGAAGCGCATATGTCCCGCACCACCACTGGCGCCAAGCTTTTCATTGTGGATTGAAGCCCGCGCTTACCAGCGCAGGCTCCTCAGCGCGGCGAGCGGCGCCACTTTTTCCGCCACCGCCACGGCCGCCAAAGCCGCAGGGCTTGGGTCTGCGCCATGGGCTTCTCCGGCCAGGCCCGTCAGCGCCCAAAGCGCATCAATGCCGGCGGCTTGCGCGCCCGCTAAATCGGTATGGGGGCTATCGCCAATCGCCAGCACGCGGGCTTTCGGAATCGGCCCCAGTATTTCCATGACGGGTTCATAAACCGCCGGGTCAGGCTTGCCGATTTCCAGCACATCGCCGCCGAATTCGCGGTAAACATCGGCCAGCGCGCCAGCGCAAATTACCTTCTCCCCCGCCACCATCACATGGCGATCCGGATTGACGCAGAGCATCGGCAGGCCGGCATCGAAACAGGCGCGCAATATCGCACGATAGGGTTCCGCGCTTGTCGTGCCGCCATCCGCATCAGGGCCGGTATTCAGCAGGAAATCCGCTTGGCCGGGTTCGCGCATAATTTCCGCCGCGCCATCTTCCACCACGGAAAGATCGCGTTCCGGCCCAATATGGAAGACCCGCCGGCCAAGCTTGGCGAACCAGGGGTGTTGCGCTTCCTTCATCAATCTCCAGGAAGCCTCACCGGAGGACATGATGCCATCATAAAGACCGCGATCGAGCCCCATCCGGTCCAGCATGCCCCGCACGAACCAGGCGCGGCGCGGCGCATTGGTCAGGAAGACAATACGCTTGCCGCGCGCCTTCAGCGCGGCCAGGGCTTCCGGCACGCCGGGATAGGGTTTGCGCCCATCATGCACCACGCCCCACAGATCCAGCACATAGCCGTCATACCGATCAGCGATATCGGCGATACCATCCAGAATTTGCATCACGCATCCTTGCCGACAGCATCGGCGACCGAAGTGAAGCCATCACGCGCCAGCAGCGCCGCCAAGCCATCGAGGATTTGGCGCACCAGCACCGGACCGGCATAGGCGAAGCCCGAATAGAGTTGCACCAGCGAAGCGCCGGCGCGGATTTTCGCATAAGCTTGGTCGGCACTGGCAATACCGCCCACGCCGATCAAGGCAAGCCGGCCTGCGGCAAGCCGAAAGCAGCGCCGCAAGACTTCCGTGGAGAGCTGGAAAAGCGGCGCGCCGGAAAGCCCACCTGCTTGGTCCTTCAACGGGGAATGCAGCGAAGCCGGGCGGGTGATGGTGGTATTGGAAATGATCAAGCCAGCAATGCCCTGCGCCACGCAGGCTTCCACAATGGGACCTAGCGCTTCATCGGCCAGATCAGGCGCGATTTTAACGAATAAGGGCGGGCGCTTGGCCAAGGCGGCGCGACGCACATTGATGGCGGCCAGAATGGCGGCAAGCCGTTCTTCACCCTGTAAATCCCTGAGCCCCGGCGTATTGGGGGAGGAGACATTGACGGTGACGTAATCCGCATATGGCGCAAGCGCTTCGTAAAGCGCCGGGTAGTCGCGTTCCGGATCAGCGCCTTCTTTGTTGATGCCGATATTGGCGCCAAAAATCCCGGGCAAGGGCCTGGGCAGCGCTTTTAGCCGCGCCAGATAGGCGTCAAGCCCGCCATTATTGAAGCCCATGCGATTGATCACCGCCTGATCTTCCATCAAGCGAAACAGGCGCGGGCGTGGATTGCCTGGCTGCGGCCGGGGCGTGACGGTGCCCGCTTCCATGAAACCAAAGCCGAGGCGGAGAAGAGGCAGAACCGCATCCGCGTTCTTGTCAAACCCAGCGGCAAGGCCGAGCGGATTGCGGAAATTCAGGCCGGCGACTTCGGTCATCAGGCTCGGGTGATCCGCACCGCGGTCCCGGCCCGCCAGGCCAAGGGCCAGGGCGCGCAGCGCGATACCATGGGCGGTTTCGGCATCCATACCGCGCATGAGCGGCATGAGGGCAGAGGCGATTGCAGGGGTCATGGACCCCCTTCTGCCCTGGACT
>JBEDHL010000078.1:0-3705 GCA_041174145.1 Pseudomonadota bacterium | reverse complement strand
GGCTGCAATGTCTTTGGCTGGACCTTGGACAAGGCCCAATCCTTCCGGGTTTTGGATGAGTTGGTGGAACTCGGCCTCAATGCGCTCGATACCGCTGATGTCTATGCCTATTGGGTGCCGGGCAACAAAGGCGGCGAATCTGAGACCATCATGGGCGAATGGCTGAAGGCGCGCGGGCGCCGCCATGATGTGCTGATCCTGTCAAAGGCAGGCATGGAAATGCCCGGCATCGGCAAAGGGCTTTCGCCTTCCTACCTAGCCAGCGCCATTGAAGCATCGCTGAAGCGCCTTGGGACGGATGTGATTGATCTCTACCAAAGTCACCGCGATGATGAGAGCGTGCCGCAGGAAGAAACGCTCGCGGCCTTTGATAAGATGATCAAGGCGGGCAAGGTGCGCGCCATTGGCGCTTCCAATTTCTCCGCGCCTCGCTTCAAGGAAGCGCTGGATATCAGCACCAAGCACGGCCTGCCGCGCTACCAGACCATGCAACCGCATTACAATCTGCTGGAACGCGGCATTGAAGCCGATATGCTGCCGCTTTGCGCCGCCGAAGGGGTTGGCGTTATTCCGTATTACTCGCTCGCTTCAGGCTTTCTGTCAGGCAAGTATCGCAGCGAAGCCGATCTCGGCAAAAGCCCGCGCGGGGCGCGCGGCGCGGGGAAATACCTGAATGAAAAGGGCCTGAAAGTACTGGCCGCTTTGGACAAGGTGGCGGCGCGGATGGGTGCTACGCCTGCTCAGGTAGCACTTGCCTGGTTCAAGGGCCGCCCTGGCCTGGCCGCGCCCATCGCCAGCGCTACAAGCTCCGCGCAATTGGCTGAACTCGCCAAGGCCGCGCGGCTTACCTTGGATGCGGCGGCGGTGGCGGAATTGGATGCGGCGAGTGCGTGAAATTTACCGCAGATAAGGCTCCACCGTCCCGGTCAGCTTCATGGTCAAAGGCCTACCGCGACGGTCGGTGGCCTTGCCGAGGCTGACCCGGACCCAACCTTCCGAGACGCAGTATTCCTCGACATTGGTCTTTTCCTGGCCTTTGAAGCGAATGCCCACGCCACGGCTCAGCAGCGCCTCATCATAAAAGGGGCTGCTGGGGTCGTTGGAAAGCCGATCAGGCAGGGCAGGGGTCTCGGTCATGCGCATACTCCAATTCTTCGCGCGATGTGCCTGAGCGCCGCGGCAAAGGCAACGCCCCGCGATTGACCCGCCCGGCCCAAAACAGCAATTTCACCCCATGACCGACCCAAGGATGGTTCCGTGCAGTATTCGCTGACAGAAGCGCAGGCTGAACTTCGCGTGCAAATCCTGAAACTCTGCGCTGATTTCGGCGATGAGTATTGGCTGAAGATCGATCAGGAAGCCCGCTTTCCGGAGGAATTCTACAAGGCGGTCGCCAGCGCTGGCTGGCTTGGCATTGCCATGCCGGAAGAATTTGGCGGCGCCGGGCTTGGGATTTCGGAAGCCACCGTGATGATGCAGGCGGTGGCGGAAAGCGGCGCCTGCATGTCCGGCGCTTCGGCCATTCATATGAATATCTTTGGCCTGAACCCGGTGGTGGTATTCGGCACGCCAGCGCAAAAGCAGCGTTTTCTGCCGCCCTTGATCGCGGGCCAGGAAAAAGCCTGTTTTGGCGTGACCGAACCCAATACCGGGTTGAACACCACGGAATTGAAAACGCGCGCGGAGAAGCGCGGCGATCGCTACATCATCAATGGGCAGAAGATCTGGATTTCCACCGCGCAAGTCGCCGATCGTATTCTGCTGCTGGCACGCACCACGCCGCTTGATCAGGTGAAGCGCAAGACCGATGGGCTGACGCTATTCTACACGAAGCTGGACCGCGCCAAGGTGGAAGTGCGGCTGATCCACAAAATGGGCCGCCATGGCGTTGATTCGAACATGCTGTTCTTTGATGGGCTGGAAGTCCCGGAAGAAGACCGCATTGGTGCGGAAGGGGAGGGCTTTCGCCTGATCCTGCACGGGCTCAACCCCGAACGCATCCTGATCGCCGGTGAGGCTGTGGGGATTGGCCAGGCGGCTTTGTCTCGTGCGGCGAATTACGCCCGTACGCGGGAGGTCTTTGGCCGGCCCATTGGCCAAAATCAAGGCATCCAGCACCCGCTGGCGCGCTGCTGGGCCCAATTGGAAGCGGCCGGCTTGCTGACGATGAAGGCCGCGGCGCTTTACGATGCAGGGCGCGAATGCGGCGCGGAATCCAATGCCGCGAAATATCTGGCCGCCGAAGCCGGCTTCGCCGCCGCCGAAGCCGCCGTGCTGACGCATGGCGGCATGGGCTATGCCCAGGAATACCAGGTGGAACGCTATTTCCGCGAAAGCATGATCCCGCGCATTGCCCCGGTCAGCCGGGAACTGATCCTGAGCCATATTGCCGAAAAAGTGCTCGGCCAGCCGAAATCTTATTGAGGGAAGATGGTGGGCGCGACAGGGATTGAACCTGTGACCCTTCGCGTGTGAAGCGAATGCTCTACCGCTGAGCTACGCGCCCGAACCGATGCTGGCTTTAAGGGCCTTGGGCCCAAGTCGTCAAGCTTGCGCCGGGCTTGCCTGAGCCCGAAATCGCCTATTGCAAGAAAATATTATCATCTCTGCGGTAATTCTTTGGGTCGGCAACACGACCAAAGAAATGAATGCATTATTAAAAGAAAATATCGTGGCCTTCGGGCCGGATATGCCGATTTTATGCTTTCTTCATCTGCCCCGCACCGCCGGTTCCACCCTCAACCGTTTGTTGAAATACACCTTCGGTGATCGCGCGATCTTTCATGCCGATCTGTTGGCCGCATATGGCGGGGAAGCCGCGCTCAGCGCTGCGCTGGTCAGGGATAAAGCGCTGTATCAGGGCATGATGATCCTAACAGGCCATTACGGCGCCGCCCATCCGCTGGTGCGCCAGGCGCCGCGCCCGCTTGGCATTGCCGCAGTGCTGCGCCAGCCGGTGGAACGTATTGTCTCACTTTACGATTATATCCGCGCCTGTCCGGACCATCCGGAACATGCAGCGCTCAGTCGGCTGACGCTGCATCAGGCGATGGATGCGGTGCCGAAATTCGCTGCCCATTGCCGCAATGCGCAATTGCAAACCCTGTTCGGCGCCACGGATCAGCGGGGGATCATGGCGGCGTTCAACCGCTACCCCTATTTGCTCGGGCGTGTGGACGCGCTGGAGGCTTTTGCGCAACGGCTTTTGGCATCTTTCGGCCTTACCCTGGGCGGGGCGCTGCCGCGCTTCAATGAAAGGCCATTCTTGCCAGGGGTAGCGCCGGCGCAGCAGCAGCCTGATTACGCCAGCGCCGTGGCGCGACTGGTGCAAGAAAACCGGGCAGAACTTGCTTTCTTTGCCCAATTGCCGGCAGTTTTCAGCAGCCTTCCAGTCAAAATCTCGGCAGAGGCAAACTGAAATATTTTCCCTTCCGCAGCAGGTCGGCTAAAGACCCCCTCAATGCGCCCCCTGCGGAAACCCCTGTTCTTGATCATGCTGTTCCTGGCGCAAGCCGGGCTGACCCCGGCGCAGGCCGTGGAAGCGGTGTATCAGGTGACGCAAACCGGCATCCCGGTGGTGGAAATCACCGCGCAATTTGAAGCGCGCCCGGATGGCTATTGGATGCGCTCGGTCAGCCGTGCTGTGGGTATCGGCCGGCTTTTTGCTCAGCATGAAATCCGTTCCGAAGTGGAAGGCATCTGGCG
>JBEDHL010000077.1:0-7630 GCA_041174145.1 Pseudomonadota bacterium | reverse complement strand
TCCGCGGCGCAGGCCGCTTCGGCAAAGCCGCAACGATCACGAAAGGCGCAGCCGATGAAGCCGGGCGGGATGCGTGGCACGACACCGGGGATGGACCCGAGCGGTTCATCGCGCTTTACCTTGCCTGGCACCGGCACGCAGGACAGCAGGCCGCGCGTATAGGGATGGCGGGGCGCGCGAAACAATTCTGCCGTTGGAGCGCTTTCCACCACCTTGCCGGCATACATGACCGAAACGCGATCCGCGACGCGCGCCACAATGCCAAGATCATGCGTGATCAGCAGAATGCCAAGGCCAAGATCCTTTTGCAGTTCAGCCAAAAGCCGCAGGATTTGCGCCTGCACGGTCACATCCAAGGCCGTTGTTGGTTCATCGGCAATCAGCAATTCCGGATCGCACATCAGCGCCATGGCGATCATGACGCGCTGACGCAAGCCCCCTGAGAGCTGATGCGGAAATTGCCCAAGCCGTAATCCCGGCGCGGTAATACCAACCCGCGTGAGCAATTCCACGGCGCGATCGACCGCTTGCGCGCGTGGCGTGCCGCGATGGCGACGCAATACCTCGGTCATTTGCGAACCCACGGTATAGGCCGGGTTCAGGCTGGTCATGGGTTCCTGGAAAATCATCGCCATGCGATCACCACGCAGGCGAGACATCCGCTTTTCATCGTAATCGCGAATATCCTCACCCGCGAAGGCAAGCCGCGCCGCCTCCCGCTTGCCGCCCTTGGCGAGCAGCCCCATCACGGCAAGGGATGTCACTGATTTGCCGCAGCCACTTTCACCCACCAGGCAATGGGTTTCGCCCTTTTGCACTGTCAGGGATATGCCGCGCACGGCCGCCGTACCGCCGAAGGTCACGCGCAGGTCATCAATTTCCAAAAGCGCGCTCATCGGGAAAGATCCGTCCCCAGCATATCGCGCAAGGCATCACCCAGCAGGTTGACGCCAAGCACAAGCACAAAAAGCGCAATACCGGGGATCATGATGATCCAGGGGCTGAAGAACATGTATTCCTTGGCTTCCGAAATCATCAGCCCCCAGGATGGCAAGGGTGGCGGCACACCAAGCCCCAGGAAGGACAGCGCCGCTTCCAACAGAATGGCCAAGGCCATTTCCAGCGTTGCCACCACGGCCAGATGCGTCGCGATATTGGGCAGCACTTCCTTCAGCAGCACAATCATCGGCGAACAGCCCGCGCAACGCGCCGCCGCTACATAATCCAGATTGCGGATTTGCATGGTGGTGGACCGCGCTACCACGGCAAACCGATCCCACAACAATAGCCCCAGCACCAAAATCACCAGCGTGAAGCTGGTGCCCATAAGCCCTGCAACGGCAAGTGCAACCAGCACCACCGGAATGGAAAGCCGCGCCGTGATGGCAAAGACCACCGCATCATCAACGCGCCCGCCATAGAACCCGCCCATGACGCCAAGAAATGTACCGATGATGCCGGAAGTGATGACTGTCGCGACACCAATGATCATGGAAACCCGCGCACCATAGATAAGACGTGAGAGGTAATCCCGCCCCAATTGATCGGTGCCGAGGAAATTGGCCGGCGTGCCGCCTTCCATCCACATGGGCGGGATCACGCGTCGCCCAAGATCAATGGTGAAGGGATCATAGGGTGCCAGCAGCGGTGCAAAGATCGCCACCAAGGTGACAAAGCCGACAATGCCCGCGCCGAAAATGGCGCCTAAGTTCCGCCAGATGCGCCGCTGGTGACTGGTGCCGGCAGGCTGCAAAACGGTACTCATGCTGACCTCAGGCGCGGATCAAGCACGGCGTTCAGCAGGTCGGAAAGTAATGTCAGCCCGATATAGATCAGCGCCAGCACCAGAACCACCGCCTGCACCACGGGAAAATCATTCTTGCTGATGCTCTCCCAAGCCAGATAGCCAACGCCATGCAGCGCAAAGACCGTTTCGATCACAATCGAACCACCAAGCATGAAGCCAAGCTGCACCGCAGCAATCGCCACCACCGGAATCGCCGCATTGCGAAACCCGTGCTTCACCAGGATGGACAACCGCGAAAGCCCTTTGGCGCGGGCGGTGCGAATGTAATCGGAAGCCAGCGCTTCAATCATGCCGCTTCGTGTCAGACGCATCAGCGATGGAATGGCCGAAAAGGACAGCACGATGGAGGGCATGACGTAATGTTCCCAAGACCCCGTGCCGGAAATCGGCAACCAGCCAAGGTTCAAGCCCAGTACGATCATCAGGGTAAGACCAAGCCAGAAGGAAGGCATGGCCTGGCCAATCAGCGCCACCATCAGCACGGCGCGATCCATCCAGGTATTTTCCTTCACCGCCGCCAGAATACCCAAGGGAAGTGCGACGCAAAGCGCGATGAACAGGCCGCACAGCCCAAGCGTCATGGTGATTGGCATGCGTTCCATGATGAGCCGTGCAACGCGCGTCTTGAAGAAATAGCTATCGCCAAAATCGCCCTGCAGCGCGCGCCAGAGCCAATCAAAATACTGCACCCATAGCGGCCGATCGAGCCCATAGGCGCGGCGGATAAGCTCAATATCCTCCTGGCTTGCGTTCGGGCCGGCAATGGAAATGGCAAGATCACCCGATAGCCGCGTGAGCATGAAGCTCAACGTCAGCACCGTCAGCGCGACCAGTATCGCAACAGTCAAGCGGCGTCTTAGAAAGTGAAGCATCCCACTTTCAGCCTAGGCTTGATGGGCCGAGCGCGGCAAGGGGGCCATCACCAGGCCCCCGCCCAGCCATCCCGCCGCGGATCGGATGCCGCCATGCGCACGCCATTATCCAGCACACGGATCGCTTCCACGCTGCATGGCCCTTCCAGATCGGGCACGATCTTCACCTTATGCCCGCGCGCTTGCAGGGCGCTGATCACCTCGGCCCCCATGCAGGCTTCGATGGTGAGCAAATCCTCGCCCCCATGCGGGTAATTGCTTTCCTGGCCGGGTTGCGAGGATGTCCAGCGCGGCGCCTCCAGCGCCTGTTGCGGGTCCATGCCGAAATCGGTGCAGGCGACCAGCACCTGCGTGTTCACCTGCACCTGATTATCCGCGCCCGGCGTGCCGAAAATCAGCCAGGGCTTGCCCGCCTTCATCAGCATGGGCGCATTCATGGTGTGGCGCACGCGCTTACCGGGGGCCAGTGCGTTCGCGTGGCCTTCATCCAAATGCCAATAGCTCATGCGGTTATTGAACAGGATGCCGGTTTCCTGGCCTGTCACGCCGGAACCGAAGCTGGAATTGATGGATTGAATGGCGGAAACCGCATTGCCATCGGAATCCACCACGCAGAAATAGGTGGTATCCGTTTCCGGCGCGCCACGCACCGGCAGATGCGCCGCGCGATCCGTAATGGAGGCGGCATGTTCCGCCGCACGTTCCGCTGACAGCAATTTATCAAGCGGAGGTTTTACCGCGCCCGCATGGGCTTCCCTGTCCAGAAAGGCGCGTTTTTTCGCTTCCACCATCAGGTGAATCAAGGCCGCGCTGCCCCAACCAAGCGCAGCAAGATCAAAGCGGTCCAAGATGCGCGCCATTTGCGCCATGGCGAAGCCCATGGAATTGGGCGGCGTCTGGCGCAGTTCAAAACCGCGATAGGGCACGGCGATGGGCGGCGCGGTAATCGGCGTCACCGAAGCCAAATCTGCCGCGCGCACCAGGGCGCCGGCCTTTTCCAGATCAGCCGCCAGCATGGCAGCCAGCCGGCCCTGGTAGAAATCCGCGGGCCCTGCCGAGGCAAGGCGCTGCAGCGTTGCCGCCAAGGCAGGCTGCACCAGCAAGTTTCCGAGTGCGGGCGGCTTGCCTTCCGGCAGAAACAGCGCGGCACTCAAGGCATCAGGCGCTAACCGCGCGCGGTTTTCGCCCGCGAAATGGCGCAGCGCATGGGTCGCAGCAAAACCGTCCCGCGCGGCTTCAATCGCGGGGCCGAATAGTGCCCCCCAAGGCTTGTTGCCCTCTGCCCCATGTAGCGCGGCAAGCCCCGCCACCATGCCGGGCGTTTGGATGGAAAGCGCGCCATGCACCGGAATGCCGCCCGCGGCGCGATAATGCGCAATGGTGGCCGCCGCCGGCGCCGCGCCAGTGCCATTATAAGTAGTGCTTACGCCGGTTTTGGCATTCCAGGCATGGTAGAAACCATCGCCGCCAAGCCCAGACATATGCGGCTCTACCACTCCTAGTGTGGCCGCAATCGCCACCGCCGCATCCGCCGCATTGCCACCCGCGCGGAGTATGTCCATCCCCGCTGCGGTTGCGACCGGATGATTGCTCGCCACAGCCCCGCGACTGCCCATGATCAAGGGGCGGCGCGCGCGAATGCCTTCATAAGCCATGGCTCACCCCCCCAGATTCATACGCGAGACTATTGGCGCCCAGCGCGCCACTTCCGCGCGCACATGCGCCGCCGCAGCAGCTGGTGACGGGTCAGGCCAAGTCTCCACCCCCGCCGCGGCCAGGCGCTGCTTCACTGCTGGGTCCGCCACGGCGCGCAGCGTTGCTTCGCGTATCGGGGCGAGTGCTTCTTCCGGCGTGCCGGGCTTGGCGAAAAGCACTTGCCACGCCGTGACCTCATAGCCAGGCACCCCAGCCTGGGCGAGTGCCGGCAGGCCCGGCACAAGGTCCGATGGTGTTGCGGAACTCACCGCCAAGCCATGCACCTTGCCATCACGCATCAGTGGCGCGAGCATGGTGGGGCTATCAATCGTCAGGTTCATCCGCCCGGCGAGCAGATCCTGCACCGCATTGGCCGCTGTGCGATAAGGCACAATGGTGAAACTGGCGCCCGAAAGCTGGCGGAATAATTCGCCGGCCAGATGATTGGTAGCTCCCGGGTTGGTGGCGCCGTAATTGGCTTCCTCTTTTTTCTGTCCGAGCCAAGCGAGCAACGAAGCCACATCCCGCGCCGGCACATCGGGGTGCACCGCCAGCACAAAAGGCTGGCGCCCCACCAGCGCAAGCGGGATGAAATCCGTCACGGGATCATGGGCAAAATTCGGATAAATCGCCTTCATGGCCGGGTGGTTATTGGTGCCAATGAAAATCGTATTGCCATCGGCGGGCAGGCGATGAAACGCCGCAGCCCCCACCGTGCTGCCGGCGCCCGCGATATTTTCCGGTACCACCGGGCGGCCAAGCTGGGTTTGCAGCGCATCAGCCAGGATGCGGCCCACAACATCTGTCACCCCCCCCACGCCAACCGGGATGATCATGCGCAAAGGCCGCGCCTGGGCGAGCGCCGGGGCAGCCAAGCCAAGCGCAGCAGTGGTGAGGAAGGAACGACGCAGCATGGGATAAGGACCCTTCGAATTTGCCATGCCGCAACCTACCCTGCCTTGGGCGTTCTGCCACCCCTCCCCGCCCAAGCCTAATGCGGCCTGGCGCGCAGGCTTGCGTCCGAAAGCGGCAGGCACCGCCGCGCCCATGGGCAACCCGGCCAAGCCCGCCCATTTCCAAGCACAGCATTTCGCGCTTAGCTGAAGCCCAAGAAAACAACACAGGGGGGGCGCGGCATGGCCAGCATTGTTCTGATTCACGGGGCTTATCAAGGCGGCTGGATTTGGCGCTTCGTTGCCGAACGCCTGCGCGCGGCAGGCCATGATGTGCATGCGCCAACGCTGGATGGCTGCGCCGAACGCCAAGCGCAGATGCGCGCGGGCATTGATACCGAAAGCCACGGACAGGAAATCGCGGAATATCTTTATTACCATGATCTGCACGACGCGGTGCTGGTGGGTACCTCGGCTGGCGGCATGGTCATGGCGGCGGCGGCAGAACGCGCGCGCGAACGCATTGGGCGCCTGGTGTTCGCTGATGCGCTGGCGCTGATGGATGGCGAGAAGATACGCGACATCGTCACCCGCCCCGCCGCCATCAACACGGATATCGCGCTTGGCCCGGGCCGAGAGGATGCGCTGAACCGCCTATTTCTTGGCATGGAAAAGGGCCTGGCCGAATGGGCCGCGGATCGCATGGCTCTGCACCCGATCAACACCTTCACCCAGCCCGTGAAGCTGCCAAGCTTTTGGCAGCAAAGCTGGAATGCCTCGGTCATCTATTGCCCGCAGGCGCAAAACCCAGGTGAGGCGCATCAGCGCCGCTGCGCTGAAAAGCTTGGCGCGCGCTGGCATGTGATTGACACTGGCCATTACCCCATGCTGACCACACCGGATGAGCTGGCGCGCATCATCATCTCCGGCTGAACCCTTCGATGTTGCCGTTATTGGTGGCGGCATCAATGGCGCGGGCATTGCGCGCGATGCGGCGGGGCGCGGACTTTCCGTTGTGCTGTTTGAAAAGGGTGATTTGGGGGGCGGCACTTCGGCCAATTCTACCAAGCTTATTCATGGTGGGCTGCGCTATCTGGAACATTACGAATTCCGCCTGGTGCGGGAAGCGCTGATTGAACGCGAAATCCTGCTGGGTATTGCGCCGCATATCATCTGGCCGCTGCGCTTTGTGCTGCCGCATCACCCAGGGCTCAGGCCCGCCTGGTTACTGCGGCTTGGGTTGTTTTTGTATGATCATCTGGGTGGGCGAAAGGCGCTGCCGGCGACACGGCGGATTGACCTGACACAATCCCCGCTTGGCGCGCCACTCAGCCCTGGGCACGCCATCGGCTTTGAATATTCCGATTGCTGGGTTGAGGATTCGCGCCTTGTGCTGCTGAATGCGAAGGATGCGGCGGAACGCGGGGCCAGCATTCTGCCCCGCATGGCTGTCACCAGCGCGCGGCGCGAAGGCGCGCTTTGGCACATCACGGCGGAAGCGCCACATGGCCAGCCCGCTGCCTTCCGCGCCCGCACCTTGGTTAATGCCGCCGGCCCCTTTGTGGGCGAGGTGCAGGATGGGGTGATTGGCAGCAATCAGCCGGCACGGCTCAGGCTGGTGAAGGGTAGCCATATCGTGCTGCACCGCCTTTATGATCACGACCGCGCCTATATTTTCCAGAATGCCGATGGGCGCATCATTTTCGCCATCCCCTATGAACGAGACTTCACCCTGATCGGCACCACCGATGAGGATCACGCAGATCCGCACGAAACGCCGCGCATTTCAGATGCTGAAATCACCTATCTCTGCGCTGCGGCTTCCAGTTATTTTTGCGCGCCCATAAGGCGGGAAGACATCGTCTGGACCTATTCCGGCCTGCGCCCGCTTTATGATGATGGCGCGAGCAAAGCGCAGGAAACCACACGTGATTATGTGCTGAAGCTGGAAGGACCCGAAGGCGCTGCACCGCTGTTGACTGTTTTCGGCGGCAAGATCACCACCTACCGCAAACTGGCGGAAGCGGCGCTGGCGGAACTGCGCCTGAGGCCCGAAAAAGCTGGCTGGACCGCCCGCGCCCCCCTGCCCGGGGGGGATTTTGCCCCGGATGGCTTCGCTACCCTGCTGGCCGATTTCCAGCGCGATTTCCCGAACCTCAGCCCCGACCTGTCGCGCCGCCTGCTGCGCGCCTATGGCACCCGCGCCTGGCGCATTTTCACCCCCGGCCAGGACCCCGGCCCGCCCATCGGCGCTGATTTGCATGCGGCGGAACTTGAGTATTTGCGCCGCGAGGAATGGGCCGCAACGCCCGAAGATGTGCTCTGGCGCCGCAGCAAGCTCGGGCTTCGCTTCGATGCCGCGG
>JBEDHL010000076.1:0-13186 GCA_041174145.1 Pseudomonadota bacterium | reverse complement strand
GCGTTATCCTCAGGCGCGGTCCAGGTTACGGGCAAGGGCGGGGGGCTCACCCCCAAAAGCGCGGCCAAATGGGCCAGCCGATGGCCGGGCCGTCGCCCGCCTTGGATCACCCGGCGTTCGCGCGTCCACAGCAGCCAGGCGATGGCGGAAGCGCGCAAATCCACCACCAAATCCCAGCGCGTGAAGGCAAGCGCGCCCCAAATTTCCAGCCAATGCAGCGAATAGCGCCGCTTTTCCACGGCAATCAGCCGTTCCAGCTGCGGCATGCGGCGAAACACGCCCTCTGCCACCCGCCCGCAGACAATGGTGAAGCGCGCATCCTGATGCTTCCGCGCCAGATGATCGAGCAGCCCGGTGGACAGCACCGCATCGCCAATGCGGGTTGAGGAGATGAAAATAATGCGCACCAGGGCGCCTTACCACTTCCGGCGCGCGAGGGGGAGGTTGCAGCCGCGCCCAAGCCGACACAGGTTTAGCCTATGAACATCGCGCTGCTACCAGACCGTGCCGTTTTGGAGATCTCGGGGGAGGACCGCCTGGCCTTCCTGCAGGGGTTGGTTTCCAATGATGTGACCAAGGCGCGCGCCGATCAGGCGATTTGGGCTGCGCTGCTGACGCCGCAGGGCAAGTGGCTTGCGGATTTCTTCCTGATCGCCACGGGCGATGTGCTGCTTTTGGATGTGGAAGCGGCGCAGCTTGCCATGCTGGCCCAGCGGCTTTCGCGCTTCAGGCTGCGCGCCAAGGTGGCGCTGCGCGATGCCTCGGCTGAGTGGCGGGTTCATGCCGCCTGGGGCGAAGGGGCAGTGGCCGAGGGGATTGCGGCACGCGATCCGCGCCTGCCGGAAGCGGGGTGGCGCGTGCTGTCGCCCGCTGGCCTGCCCACCAATGCCAGCGCCGAGGATTACGCCACGCACCGTATTGGCCTTGGCCTGCCCGATGGGTCCAAGGATATGGAAGCCGAGAAATCCGTGCTGCTGGAAGGCGGCTTTGATGAGCTCAACGGCATTTCCTGGACCAAGGGCTGCTATATGGGCCAGGAACTCACGGCCCGGACGCGCTATCGCGGCCTGCTCAAGCGCCGGCTGATGCCGGTGGCGATTGAAGGCCCTGCACCTGAGCGCGGCACCCCTATCATGACGCCCGATGGTGCCGAGGCCGGGGAGATGCGTTCCAGCCAGGGCGCGCAGGGGCTTGCGCTGCTGCGGCTGGAATGGCTGGACAAGGGGGCGCTGGCGGCGGGCGGGGCGCGCCTGACGCCGCAGCCGCCTTCCTGGATGAAACTGCCCGAGCCCAAAGCATGAATGCCCCTGATCACGGCCCTGGGGTGCGCTTGCCGCCGCCGGTTTTGGTGGGGGGTGTGCTGGCGCTTGGCTGGGGTGCCCATCTTTTCTTGCCCGTAGTGCTAGGTCCACCCTTGCCAAATTTCGGCATGCTGGTGGTGTTTTTGGGCATTGCGCTGATCGGCTGGGCGCTGCTGGCGCTGGTACAGGCGGGCAATGACCCAAGGCCGGATAGGCCCGATGCGGCGTTGGTGGTGGCGGGGCCGTTCCGCTTCAGTCGTAACCCGATCTATCTTGGCTTTCTGGTGGTGGTGCTGGGCTTTGCGCTGCGCTGGGGCGATTTATGGGGCTGGTTGGCGCTGTTTGGCTGCCATTTGGCTTTGGATCGGCTGGTGGTGGCAAAGGAAGAAGCCTACCTCACCACGCGCTTCGGCGATGCCTATGACGCCTATCGCAAGCGTGTGCGGCGCTGGGTTTAACCCCTACCCGCCAAGGCGCGCGCCAGACGGTCAAATTCGGCCACGGTGAGGGTCTCGCCCCGGCGATCCCCGGCGATGCCGGCCTGGTCCAATAACGCCTCTGCGTTGCCCAGCGATTTCAGCGCCCCGCGCAGCATTTTGCGCCTTTGCCCAAAGGCAGCGGCGGTGAGTTTTTCCATGGCGGCGAAAAGCGCGGGTGGCGGGTCTTCCGCATGGGGCGTGAAGCCAACCACGGCGGACCAGACCTTGGGTGGTGGGCTGAAGGCGCCCGGGGGCAGGCGCAGCAGCAAATCACAGCGGCAGCGCCACTGGGAAAGCACGGCAAGCCGGCCATAGGCGGGGGTCGCGGGTGCGGCTGTGATGCGTTCTGCTACCTCCAATTGGAACATCAGCGTCATGCCTTCCAAGGCGGCGGCACCACGCAGCCAGCGCACCAGCAAGGGGCTTGCGACATTGTAAGGCAGGTTCGCGATGATGCGCCGCGGTGCTGCCGACAAGGCCGTGGCGGGGTCCACACCCAGCGCATCCGCTTCCAGCACCTTCAGGCGCGCAGGATAGGCCGCGACCAATTCCTGCAAGGCGATCACGGCGCGCTGATCCAGTTCCACCGCCAGCACCGAAGCCGCTTCGCTTGCCAGCAAGGCGCGCGTCAGCCCGCCTGGCCCTGGTCCCACTTCCAGCACGTATCGGCCCGAAAGGTCTCCGGCCAAACCTGCGATGCGCGCACAAATCGAAGGGTCCAGCAGGAAATGCTGACCAAGCGATTTGCGCGCATCCAGCCCATGCCGCGCGATGGTTTCGCTAAGGCTCGGCAGGTCAGGCTTGGTCACGCCATCAGCCCGGGCGTGTGGTATTGCCGGTGCGGATTTCGATTTGCGCGCGGCGGCGCAAATCCCGCTGCAATTGGCGCGAGAGCAATTCAGTCCGATCCCTGAGCAGAATATCGCGCGCTTGTTGCGGATTGGCTTCCGCCATATTACGCGTTTCCTTGGCGCAGACCATGAAAATCAACGCACCATCCAAGGAAATGATCGGCTGCGTTGCGCGCCCAATGGGCAGGCTGCTCAACAAATCACGCAGTTCGGGCGGGGTGACATTATCCAGGCGCACGGGGCCCGGATCGGCGGGGCGTGGGCTGCCACGTGCGGCGTCGTCCATCGCCTCACACCCGCGCGCTTGATCCGAAAGCGTCTGCGCGCGCTGCAATTGCGCCAATTGCTGCGCGGTTGGGGCTTGTGGATTAACCTGGCCTTCAAAGGGCAGAAAGACTTGGCGCATGGTCAGCAACGTTGCCATGTCGCGTCCTGAGATGCGCTTGTCGCGCAGCAGAACAATTTCGAATCCGCCCGGTACACGAATGGGGTTGCTGATCGCGCCTTCAGGCATTTGGCGCAGAATACTGGCAACAGCGGTATCGAAGCGATCCGCCGTCATCCAATCCATGGCACCGCCCTGGATCGCGGTTTGTGATTGGCTGAATTGCGCCGCCACCATGGCAAAGGGCACGCCTTGGCGCAGACGCTGAATCACATCGGTGACAAAGCGGCGCACCTGGGCTTCCTGACCGGGATTTTCCACTGGAATGAAGATTTCTGAAATCAGAAATTCCGGTTCGCCAAGACGGGCACGCTGGGCGTTCAGATATTCATTCACCTCGGCGTCTGAAACGGTGGCCTGTTCGCCCAACATGCCGCGCAGAAGCCGTGCCCAGCCGATTTGCGCGCGGATTTGATCATACAAAACGCGTGGCTCAATGCCGGCGCGGCGCAGATTCTGCACCACGCCGCCGGGCGGCAGGCCGTTACGGCTTTCAATATTGGCGATGGAGCTTGCAATATCCTGATCCGTCACCGGAATGCGCCGGCGGCTGAGTTCCTGAATGCGCAGCCTTTCATCAATCAGCAGGCGCAGAATCTGATCGCCACCCTGCGCGCCTGCATCACCAGTAACACCGGCGGAAAGGGCAAGCAGCCGGCGGCGGCTATCAATTTCACTCCGCGTAACGACATCGCCATTGACCACGGCCACAATGCTATTCACCCCGGCACTTGCGGATTGTGCCATGGCAGTTGGCATCGGTGCAGTTGGCAGCAATAAAGCCACCAGCAGCGCCAGTGCCAAGGATATTTTTCGTGAAGATATCATGGCGCGCATCAACGCCTCCTGCAGTTTGCCGCCCATGGCGGGCAATGTGGCCCAATAGCTCATAATGCCCTCAATCCAACATCGCCGATGGTTTTGAAGCCAAAACGGAACAATAGAACGGTGGCCCCTGGGTAGAGATTATTGGTGGCGGGGTCTTCCGCATAGCGCTTGATGAAGCGGGTTTCAAAAATGAAACATTCATCCTCATACAGCGCCGAAAAGCCCACGGAAACCGGGCGATTAAGCTCCACATTCTGCCGACCAAAGGCGCCGACGCGCCAAAGGCCGAAGCGCTGTGTGGCGCCAACCGCAACTTCTTCACGTTGCGCGTAGGGGTTCAAATAAGGTGTCGGGGGCGCCTGAAGATAGCCCAGCGTGAAGGAGGTATCATCAACAGGCCGCACTGTGGCGCTGATATCATAGGCACGCGCGGCCAGGGTTTCCCCATCACGCCGGGCGCGTCCGGTCAGGTCCAGCCAGGAAGCGGGCCGGAAGCTTAGCCGGCTCACATAATCAGAAGCGCGCTTTTCAAGACCGCTATAAGGGTAGAAAGGCCCGCCATCTTCTTGCACGCGAAAGGAACGCCCAACCAGCGCTTCCACTTGGCGGTCTTCCGGCAAGAACCAGGCGCCACGCAACGCCATATCAGCGCGGGTGCCGCCTTCCTGCCGATCCCGCCCGGTGAAGCGATTTAGGGAGAAAAGATTCGCATCCGTAAAATCAAAGACAATGCTGTCTTCATTCGGAATGCGATACTGGCTGCCGGTCATGGGGCCGGTCACCAATTGGATGCGCGGTTCAATGACTTGTCGGCCCCAATCACCGCCATCACGCAGGAAGGGCATACGCCAATCCAGCGCGGCGCGTAGATTGGCCGTGGCGCTTTGGCCATTGGCATCGCCCTTCGCGTAATTGGGCGCAAGGTTGATATCCTCAAAATCATAGGCGGCGAGGTCACTTTGCGCGCGCAAAGTCCAGATACCGCCCAGATCATCCATGCGCGGCAGCGCATAGCCAAGGCGTGAAGAAGCGCGACGTGTGCTGGTGCCGGTCCCGCGAAAGACGGCGAAGTTCCAAGTATCCACGGTGAAGCGTCCGCCCAGCGAATCTTCCGGCGATTCCCAATCGGCATAGATATTGGGCAATACCAGCGGAATGCGGCTGATATCATCGGTTGAACGCAGGCCCTGATAGGCACGGCCATCAAACCGCGCAAAACCCTCCGAACCCCAGAAGCCTTCGGTGAAAACGGTTGTCGGCAGGACGCGCTGTGACCCGTAGCGATAAATGCGCAGATATTGTTCGGAACTCGCGCGATTGGCATCAAACCCAGCGCGCCAGGTTTCATCCAATGCAAAGCGCCCCTTGGCAAAGATATGGCCGGCAAATCCTTCTTCAGTGCCGTCACTGCCATCAAGATGGCCGATGGAACTCAATATCTCCACCTCGCCATTATTGAAGCGGCGCCGGTAATCCACACCAAGATTGGGCGCAACGCTGGTGGAGGTGGTGGGGCGCAGCACCAATTCCTGGCTTCCATCAATCGCCCAGTAATAGGGCGTTTCAATGAAACCGCCGAGGTATTTGGTAATGCCAAAGCTTGGGCTGAGAAAGCCCGATTGCCGCGCTGCGGACCCATCAGGATGCTGGAAATAGGGCAACCAAATGACGGGCACGCCGGCCATATCAAGTGAGGCACCACGATAGCGCACCTGTTGTTCGGTGCGATCCATGGTTGCTGTGCGCGCGCGCAACTGCCAAAGCGGCGGCGCCAGCGGATCATCCTTGCAGGGATCGCAGACAGAATAGACCACGCGGGAAAGATCAAAGATCGAACCATCCGTCCGCCTTGCACCGGTGGCGGCGATGCGGCCATTCTGCAGCAGGTAGCCGCGCAAGCCTTCCAGTACGCCATCGCGCATCTGGTTTTCCAGTACGGCGCTTTCGGCGAAGAAAACCTGCCCGTCAGCTTC
Organism: Pseudomonadota bacterium; assembly: GCA_041174145.1. Taxonomy (GTDB): domain Bacteria; phylum Pseudomonadota; class Alphaproteobacteria; order Acetobacterales; family Acetobacteraceae; genus Neoroseomonas. Next base: position 7,309 of record JBEDHL010000076.1, on the reverse strand, counting down.
AATCAACTGCACATTGCCGCGCGCCGTCGCCACGCCTGTATTGCGGTTATAGGTGAGTTCATCGGCACGCAGCACACGACCGCCTTGGAAGGCTTCCACCCTGCCCCGTGCCACCACCAGCGCCGCGTTCTGATCATATTGAACTTCATCGGCGGTGAAGGTAACCGGCGCATCCCGCGGCGTTGCTTGGGATGCCGCTGGTGCAGGCGCAGGCGCTTGGTTGGGTAGTGTAGGGCTAATCGCCGCAGGCGCTCTGATTGGTGGCAGCAAGGGGACCTGCGCGAAAGCAGCACCGGCCAGCAGAACCAATGATATGAACGGCAGGAACCGCATCGCCCGGCGCAACATTCTAGCCATCCTCTAGATGCAGCAATAGCGCCGCTGCCAGCAAGAATCCGGCGCCCGCTGGCGCCCAGGCAGCTAATACCACAGGAAGCGTGCCGGCTTCACCGAATTCGCCGGTAATTTTATCCAGTACGAAAAGTGCAAAACCGGCGCTCACCCCACCCGCAATCATGCGGGCCACCCCGCCGCGTCGGGCGGAACGCATGGAAAACCCGGCCGCCAGCAGCGCCATGGCAATGGCGAGCAAGGGCAGTGCCAGCAGGGATTGGAAATGCAGCCGGTGCCGGATGGCGGAAAAGCCGGCATCTTCCAGTATTTTGATGAATTCCGGCAGCGCCCAAAGGCTCAGCGTATCAGGTGTCGCGAAGGAATTCTCAATCCGCTCTGGCGTCAATTCTGTTGGAAAATCCACGCTCTGCGGCGCGCCGGCCACGCGTTCCGCGCCGAATAGGATGGCGCCATCAAAGCGCCAGCGCCCGGGCTGCAGCAGGGCTGATGCGGCTTCAATGCGCGCCAAGGGTCGGTCTTCTGCGGAAAGCCGCCAGATGGTCACATCTGCAAGGCGGAGCGCTTCGCCCGGCCGCAAATCTCGGGTGGCAATGGGCCGGCCTGAAATGATGGCAACCCCTTGCGGTTGCAGCCCTTCATCTGCCTGGCGCAGCCACAGCCTGCCGCCGGCAAGCGCCGTGATGCCGCCAGTATTGCGCAGATAAAGCTGATCCAGCCGCTCAGCCCGCGCCAGCATGGCGGAAGAAAGGGGCGAAAGCGCTGTGCTGGCGCCAAGCCCCAGCAGTAGCGCCACCAGTACCGGGCCGGTCAAAAAGCCCCAGGCAGAAATGCCCGCCGCGCGGGCCACCACCAATTCGGAAAACCGCGTCAGCCGCCAAAAGGCGATGATACCCCCCAAAAGCACCGCAAAGGGCAGGATTTGCATCGCCACATAGGGCACACGCAGCCCGGCAATTTGCGCGACAAGCGCGAAATTCGCCTCAGGCCGCGTCGCGGCGCGGCGCAGCAATTCGATCAAATCAAACAAAGCCACCAGCGCTGAGAGCGCCAGCAGCATCAACAGCGCCATGGCGGCAAAGCGCCGCGCCACATAAGCCATAAGCGTGATGGGCAGCGTCATGGCAAAGCCTCTCTCGGTGGGGCTTTGCGCGGCAGGCCGGGCGCGCCACCCAGCCACCAGGCGGAAATCACGGCGGGCAGGGCGGCATGTAGCCAGATCAGCCAAAGCAGCCCATCACGCCGCGCCGCGGCATTGCCTATCGTGAGACCAAGTGCCAGCAGCGTCACCATCACGCCAATGCCAAGCGCCACACCAACGCCCCCGCCATGGCGGCGGAATTGCCCGGTTAGCGCCACCGCCAGCCCGACCAAGGCAAAGGAAAGCGCGGTCAGCGGACTTGCCATGCGCTGATGTGCTTCTGCCCGGAAGCGCCGGATTTCACGTGGGCGGAGACCCTCGGCGGGATCGGGGTCCAGCAATTCGGCGATGGAACGTTCGCGGCTATCGCGGCTGCGGGTTTCCTCAGTGCGGGCAACGCGGGCCAGATCGACGCTGTTTTCCGAAAAACTAAGCACAGAAAGCCGCGGCGGCGTGCCTGAGGGGCCCTTTTCCATCTGCTGGCGCACCCCATCGTAAAGCGTCACGCGCGGGCCTTCCGCGCCTGGGGTAATGCGCCCGGATTGCGCCAGGATAGTGACGGCCCCGCCGGCTTCCCGCTGGTCATGCACCAGAATCCCGCGCAGCGTGCCATCGGCATCGCGCTTGCGGGCATAGACGGTGAGGTCATTGCCGACAGTGGAAAAGACGCCTTCCTGCAACAGCACGCCGACCAATTGGTTGCGGATTTCAAATTGCCATTGGCGGAAGGCCGTGTGGCTGAGTGGGACCAGCCAGAAATTCAGCAGCGACATCACGGCCACCACGACTAGTGCCAGCCCCAAGCCAGGGCGCGCGATCTGCCAATTGGAAAGCCCCGCCGCGCGCATCACCACCAATTCGCGGTCCCCTGCCAGCCGCAAATGAACGAACAGCATCACAATGAAGGTCGTGATCGGCAGAATGACGGAAAAGAAGGATGGCAGCAGCAGGCTGGTGAGTTCAAAAAATACCGCCAGCGACAGTCCGCGATCCAGCACCAATTCAATGAAACGCAAGGATTGCGTCAGCCAGACAAGCGCCGCCAGACCCACCGTTACGGCAAGCAGGGCCAGCGCAAGCTGGCGGAAAAGGTAGCGATCGAGCAGGGTCATCGGCTGCGCTACCCTACCCGCTTGGCGCTAATGCCGAAAGCGGCAAAGGCTTCAGGGCAGCACCTTGCCGGGATTCATCAGCCCTTTTGGGTCCAGCGCCGCCTTGATTTGCCGCATCACGGCCAATTCAGCCCCGCCGCGCCATTCTTCCATCATATCGGTCTTGAGTTGCCCAATCCCGTGTTCGGCGCTGAAGGACCCATCCAATTCCCGCACCACTTCATTCACACACTCCATGATGTCGTGGCTGCGCGCCAGGAAAGCCGCCGGATCGGCGCCTTCGGGCTGCACCAGATTCACATGGATATTGCCATCCCCCATATGGCCGAAGGGCATAGGGCGAATGCCGGGAATAAGGCGCCGGCAGGCTTCTGACGCGCGTTCGATCAATTCCGGCACGCGCGAGACGGGGACGGAGACATCATTCTTCACCGAAGCACCTGCCTTGCGCTGCGCTTCGGTGTGTTCTTCGCGAATGCGCCAAAGTGCGGCGCGCTGCGCTTCGCTTTCCGCCAGCACGGCATCCAGCACTTCGCCGGATTCCATCGCCGGCGCCAGCACCTGTTCCGCAAGGCCCCGCAAATCCGCATCTGGTCGGGTAGATGCCAGATCAATCAGCGCGTAATGGGCCGCGCGTTCGGCCAGCGGCAGGGTTACGCCCGGGATCAGTTGCACGGTCAGGTCAACACCATCCCCTGACATATATTCAAAGGCGCGGATCGCGCTTTCGTCATTCTCCCGAAACCGGCGAAATAGGCCAAGCGCGGCCGCGGCATCGCGCACGGCAACGAAGATTACCTCATTGGTGCGGGGGCGGGCGAAAAGCTTCAAGACGGCAGCGGTGATAATGCCAAGCGTGCCCTCGGCGCCCACGAAAACATGGCGCAAAGCATAGCCGGTATTGTCTTTGCGTAGCCGCCTGAGGCCATGCCAAATGCTGCCATCGGGCAGCACCACTTCAAGCCCCAGCATCAATTCACGCGCATTGCCGTAACGCACCGTGTTATTGCCGCCGGCATTGGTGGAAAGCACGCCGCCGATCATCGCCGTGCCTTCGCCCCCGAAACTGAGCGGAAACAGGCACCCGGCAGCGGCGGCAGCTTCCTGCGCGGTCTTCACCACAACACCCGCTTCGGCCGTCATGGTCATATCCAGCGGGTCAAGGTCCCGGATGCGGTTCATGCGCGCCAGCGAGACAATCACCGCCCGCCCCGAAGCATCCGGCGTGGCACCACCGACCATGGAGGTATTGCCCCCCTGCGGCACAATGGCGATGCCAGCGCCAGCGCAAAGCCTAACCGCTTCGGCCAATTCGGCGGTATTGGCAGGGCGCAGCAAGGCCAGGGCGCGGCCCTGATAGAGGCTCCGCCAATCGGCCAGCGCGGGGGCCAGATCGGTGGGTTCGGTCAGCAGCCCGGCGGGACCAAGCAGGCTGGCAAGCGCGGAGGGAAGGGGGGAGGATTCGGCCATAGGCTGTTCAAACCCCCCCGCACAGCGCGGTCAAGTTCCTGCTATTCTACTTTGATATCCGCCGCTGTGATCAGCGCCTGCCAGCGGGTGATCTCGGCGGCGTTGAAGCGGGCCAGTTCCGCCGCATCGCCCGGCATGGGTTCAAAGCCCAGGGTGGAAAGGCGCTCCACCACCGCAGGGTCTGCCAGCACCCGCGCCAGCGCCGCTTCCATGCCGCGCAAAGCCTCGGCCGGGGTATTGGCCGGGGCGTAGACGCCCATCCAGGCGGCAATGTCATAGCCCGCAAGCCCGGCTTCCTGGAGGGTGGGCAGGTTGGGCAGCAAGGCGCTGCGTTGCGCGCCCGTCACCGCCAAGGGCCGCACCTCATTCCCGCGCGCCAGAGGAATGCCGATGGTGAGGTCCACAATGGCGAAGGAAATCCGCCCCGCCACCAGATCAGTCATGGTATTGGCCGAGGAGCGATAGGGCACATCCAGTACCTCGGCCCCGATTTGGCGCACAAAATTTTTCCCGGCGGCGAGGTAAACCGCCGACCAATGGCCGAAAGTGTATTTGCCCGGTTCCGCCTTCAGCGCAGTGATGAAGGCGCCGATGTTTTCCGCCTTCACGCCCGGATGCACCGCCAGCATCAGCGGAAAGACACCAATGCGCCCGACCGGCGTGAAATCACGCAGCGGATCATAAGGCAGGCTGCGATAGAGCGCGGGGTTGATCGCCTGGGTCGTCCCGGTGGTGAAGAAGAAGCTATAGCCATCTGGCCGGGCGCGTGCCGCCGCCACCGCGCCGATATTGCCATTGGCGCCGCCGCGATTTTCGATCACGACCGCCTGGCCAAGATTGCGCCCGAGCTGATCAGCCAGGATGCGCGCCACGCCATCCGTGCCACCGCCGGCGGCGAAGGGCACGATGGCGGTGATGGGCTTGTCTGGCCAGGCGGCCAGGCTTGGGGCGGTGGTGAGCGCCATGAGTGCGCCCGCGATCCAGCCAAGAAGACGCATGCTTCCTCTCCTTCCACTTGCGCGGTTGATCCGCGACGATTTGTGGAGGGAATGCTGCGCTGCTGTGGTGCATTGGTCCAGCCCCCGCGCGGCTTGACAGGGTTTCGCCACCTGCCAAGGCTTTTTGCTTTGCAAGCAAGGATGCATGACCGTGACCGCTGCGCTGGATGGGCTGATTGTTCTGGACCTCACGAATTTTCTCTCTGGCCCCTATTGCGCCATGCTGTTGGGTGATTTGGGCGCTGACGTCATCAAGGTAGAACGCCCCGATGGCGGCGATGATGCGCGGCGCATGCCGCCCTTTGTGGATGGGCGCAGCCAGCCCTTTGCCATTTGGAATCGCAACAAGCGCAGCATCACGGCTGATTTGAAGAAGCCAGAAGATGTCGAACTGGTCCGGCAATTGGCGCTGCGCGCTGATGTGCTGGTGGAGAATTTCCGCCCCGGCACACTCGCGCGGCTTGGGCTTGGTTGGGAAGACCTCAGCGCCGCCAATCCGCGGCTGATCTGGTGCGCGATTTCAGGCTTTGGCCAGACCGGGCCTTGGGCGGATCATGGTGGCCTGGATATGATGGCGCAGGGCATGTCTGGCCTGATGGCTGGCAATGGCCCGCCTGATGGTGAACCGTACCGGCTGCCGATCGCCATTACTGATGTGACGGCGGGGATGTTTTCCGCGCTATCCGTGCTGGCTGCCTTGCAGGCGCGGGAACGCACGGGGCGCGGCCAGCGCATTGACCAATCCCTGTTTGAAGCCGGTGTGGCGCTTGGCGTTTATGAAGCGGCGCATGTCTTTGCCCATGGCACCCGCCCTTCGCGGCTTGGGCAATTGCATCGCGGATCGGCACCTTATCGCGTGTTTCAGACCGCCGATGGCTACATCACCCTTGGCGCATCCAAGGAGAAATTCTGGCAGGCGCTGTGTGGCATTATTGAACGTCCGGAACTGGCCACCGATCCGCGCTTCAAGACCAATGCGGATCGGGTTGCCAATAACGCCGCGCTGATCGCGATTTTACAGGAAATTCTGGCAACCCGCGGAAGCGCGCATTGGCTGGCCGCGCTTGGCAAGGCCGGCATCCCATCTGAGCCCGTGCTGTCTTACGATGAAGCCCTAGCCCATCCGCAAGGCCAGGCGCGCGGCCTGGTGGAGATGTTTGCGGACCCGGAACGCGGGCCCATCCGGCATCTGGCTTCACCCTTGCGGTTGGAAGCCACGCCGGCGCGCATCACCCGCCGTGCCCCCGATCTGGGCGAGCATAACGCCGAAATTCGCGCCTCGCTGGCACAAAAAACTTGACGCCGAAGCGGCGAAAATTGTCTGATTTTCTCGGGATTTTCGTGCCGTGCCTTGCCGAGTGGTCGGCCTGCTGACCGCTATCGGGCCCGTCCGGGAAAACCGGAAAACACGGTGGCACTGCCACCGCCAGAACAAAGGGGCTCGCGTTATGCCGAATGGCACTGTGAAATGGTTCAACGCCACCAAGGGCTTTGGCTTCATCCTGCCCGATGGTGGCGGCAATGATGTGTTTGTGCACGTCACGGCCGTGCAGAAGGCGGGGCTGCAAGGCCTGAAGGAAAACCAGAAGGTCAGCTTTGAAGTCGCCACCGAACGCGGCAAGCCGGCGGCGATCAATCTGAAGGCGTTATGAGGGGAAGGCCCCTCACCCCGCGCGGAAGGTGATGGGCTTCGCGCCTTCCCACAGCACGGCGCGGCCGGTCTTGGCCAAGCGGTCCAGCCCTTCACGAATGGTCAGAAAGTGGTTGCCGGCCAATTGGCCCGCCTTGCTGGCAAAGCAGCAGGGGCCATAGGCCACCAGGATTTCCGTTTCACTCATGGAACCGGGATGGACAATGATCTGTCCCGGCGCGGGATAGCTGGTGGCGTTTTCCCAGGGGATGGACAATTCACGCTCACCCATCGGGATCCAGCAGGCTTCGCCCGACCAGCGCACATGAATGATGCGGTCCTGATAGGGCAGCAGGGCGCGGAAGCGCGCGCAGGTCTTGGGCGCGGCTGCGTCTTCGAAAAATGCCTCGAAGATTTCTCCACCAATATCAATAATGATGTCGGCCATCTGCGCCCCCTATGTTGTGCCGGCACCGCGCCAGCTTGGGCGGGTTACGGCACTCGGCCGCGCTTGCCAAGCCGGGGCGCACCGCCGGGGCGCTTGCGCCCTTCCAAGCCCGGGCCGGGCTTCGGTTTTTCGAAGCGCTTGGGCTTCTTTCCACTAGGT
>JBEDHL010000075.1:0-4969 GCA_041174145.1 Pseudomonadota bacterium | reverse complement strand
TGGTGGTGGATTTGCGCGCTTCCGCCATTGCCTGGCTGCTTTGGACGCGCGAACGCCGGGTGATCCAGGGTGGGCGGCGACCCGGGCATCGGCTGACGCATTTGGCGGCACTTTTGGGCGTGAGCCCGCCACCATTGCCCGTGACCTGGACCGCGCCGGAAGATGTCGCACGGGCGGCTTCGCTGCTGCCGGCGGGGCGGCCCTGGCTGGTGCTGGGGCCAACCGCGAATTGGCACCGCAAGGTCTGGCCGGCGGAACGCTTTGCCGAATTGGCGCTGCGCCTGACCGCGCCGGATGGGGCGCTCCCCGGCGCCGGGATTGCCATTCTGGGCGGGCCGGGGGATCAGGAACGCAGCATGGCAACCCCTGTTCTGACCGCCCTGCCCCAGGCGCTAGACCTGGTGGGCAAGCTTGACCTGCCCGAAGTGGCGGCGGTGCTGGCGCGCGCCGCCATCTTCATCGGCAATGATTCCGGCCTGATGCATCTGGCCGCCGCCGCCGGCGCGCCGACACTCGGCCTGTTTGGCCCGACGCCCGCGGATGAATACGGTCCCGCCGGCCCGAAAGCGCGGGCGGTGCTGGCCGATGGCCCAACCGGCCAAGGAGCGATGGAAGATTTACCCCTATCGCGCGTGCTGGAAGCCGCTGGGGAACTGCTCGGCCAAGCTGCAGAGGTGCCCGCGTGACGCCGAAGCTTTCCATCCTGATCGTGGCGCGCAACGAAGAAGCCCGCCTGCCCGATTGCCTCGCCTCCGCGGCCTTCGCCAATGAGATGGTGGTGGTGCTGGACCGCACCACGGATGCCAGCGCGGCGCTGGCCCGCGCTGCGGGCGCGAAGGTGCTGGAAGGCGCCTGGGAATTGGAAGGTGATCGGCGCAATGCCGGCATCGCCGCCTGCACGGGCGATTGGATTTTGGAACTGGATGCGGATGAAAGGGTGAATGCGCCCCTGGCCGAGGAAATCCGCCGCGTCATCGCGACAAGCCAATTCGCCTGGCATCAAGTGCCCGTTGATAATTATGTGGGTGACAGGCTGTTGCGCCATGGTTGGGCCGGCAGTTTCGGTACTACGTCCGTCCCGCGGCTGTTTCAGCGCGGCGCGAAAAGCTGGCGCGCGCAGCGCGTGCATCCCGGGCTGGATTGGAAAGGCCAGCAAGGCCCGCCGATCAAGATCGGCGCGCTGGTGCATCTGGTGGATCGCGATATTTCCGACATGCTGCGCCGGCTGGATAAATATTCCTCGGCCAAGGCAGCGGATCTGATTGCATCTGGCGACATCGGCACGCTGCGCGCCAATCTGCGCCGCTTTGTCAGCCGCGCCTTCAAATCCTATGTCTCCCGCAAGGGGTATCGCGAAGGTGCCTGGGGCGTGTTGCTGGCCTTTTGCACTGGCGCTTTTCCGCTGCTGTCCTATTTGAAGGCGCGGCTTGAACCGGAACGCCATGGCGGGCGCAAGCCTTGAAGATCGCGCAGATCATGGCCGGGGCGCCGATCGGCGGGGCGGAAGGGTTTTTCGAACGCGCCACCATCGCCCTGCATCAGGGCGGGGATCAGGTGCTGCCGGTAATCCGACGCGATGCGGAACGCGCCGCACGGCTGCGCGCCGCAGGATTGCAGCCGGTGGAATTGGCCTTTGGCGGCGCGCTTGATTTGCTGACCAAGCCGCGCCTTGGCCGTGTGCTGCGGGATTTCAAACCTGATGTGGTGATGGCCTGGATGCAGCGTGCCGCGCGCTTCACGCCGCAAGGCAACTGGACACTGATCGGGCGTTTCGGCGGCTATTATGATTTGAAGTATTTTCGCCATTGCGATCATCTGGTCGGCAATACGCATGATCTGGTGCAGAGCATCACAGCGCAGGGTTGGCCGGCGGCGCGCGTGCATTATTTGCCCAATTTCGCCGATGATTTTTCCGGCGCGGCACCCGCTGATTTGCCCGCGCCATCCAGCACGCCAAAGCTTTTGGCCATGGGGCGGCTGCACCCGAATAAGGGTTTTGATGTGCTGCTGCGCGCCATCGCGCTATTGCCGCGCGGGCATCTTTATTTGGCAGGCGCGGGGCCGGAAGAAGCGGCACTTCGCGCCCTGGCGGCTGAGCTTGGCATCACGCATCGCGTCAGCTTCCTTGGCTGGCGGCGCGATATCGGCGCGCTTTTAGCCGCCGCCGATATCTTCATCTGCTCGTCGCGCCATGAACCGCTTGGCAATATCGTGCTGGAAGCCTGGTCTGCCGCGAAGCCGGTGATTGCCGCTGCCGCGCAAGGCCCGGTGGAATTGATCGCCGATGGCACGGATGGACTGCTGGTGCCGTGTGAAGATGCGCCGGCACTTGCTGCCGCCATTGGCGCACTCGCGGAAAACCCTGTCCGCGCCGCAGAACTTGGCGCGGCGGGGCGCGCGCGTTTCGCTGCTGAATTCGCCGAAGCGCCGGTTATGGCGCGTTGGCGCAGCCTGCTGGCGGAACTCGCGCCAGCAGGAAAGGCCTGAGGTATGTGCGGCATTGCAGGCCTTGCGCTAACGCCCGGCGCCACGCCTTCCGCCACGGTGCTGGAAGCATTGACGCGCGCGCTCGCGCATCGCGGTCCGGATGGCGCGGGGCATCATGTTTCAGGCAATGTCGCGCTGGCCCATACCAGGCTTGCCATCATTGACCTTGCCACGGGTGATCAGCCGCTTTTTGCCGGCTCTGCCGCGCTGGTCGCGAATGGCGAGGTCTATAATTACCGCGAATTGCGCCACGATAACGCGCTTACTTGCGCCACCGCATCCGATTGCGAACCGCCCTTACATTTGTATCGCCGCGATGGCGCCGCTTTCGCGCAAAATCTGCGCGGTATGTATGGCATTGCCATTCATGACCGTGCCGCGCGCCAGGTGGTGCTGGCGCGCGATCCCTTCGGCATCAAGCCACTTTACATCGCCGAAATCCCGGGCGGCATCGCCTTTGCCTCTGAAGCGCAGGCGCTGATCGCGGCTGGGCTGGTAGGACCGCAACTTCATCGCCCCGCACTGCATGAAGTGCTGCAACTGCAATTCTCCACGGGTGCCGAGACGATCTTCCAAGGCATTCGCCGCGTGCTGCCTGGTGAGACCATTACCATCGCCGATGGCCGCATCATCGCGCGCGACAAGCGTGCCGCGCTGCCGGCAGAAGGGCCTGAAAATATCTCGGAAGAAGCCGCACTCGCGCGTTTGGATGCTGCGCTGATCGAAAGCGTTGACCTGCATCAGCGGAGCGATGTGCCTTACGGCATGTTCCTCTCGGGTGGGACGGATTCCGCTGCCGTGCTGGCGGCGATGGCGCGCATCAATACCGCGCCTGTTCTGGCCTTCACCGCAGGCTTTGATGTGGCCGGCGCGGCAGATGAACGTGAAGCCGCCGCGCGTGCCGCCGCAGCCGCCGGGGCGCGCCATATTCGCGTGGATGTCACACGCGATATGGTCTGGCGGCATTTGCCGGAAATCATCGCCTGCATGGATGATCCGGCTGCCGATTACGCCATCATCCCCACTTGGTTCCTGGCCCGCGCCGCGCGGCAGGAAGTGAAGGTGGTGCTTTCTGGCGAAGGTGGCGATGAATTATTCGGCGGCTATGGCCGGTATCGGGCCGCCATGCGCCCCTGGTGGTTGGGCGGCAAGGCCATGCGCGGCCATGGCGCTTTTGATCGGCTGGATGTGCTGCGCGAATCCCTGACCGGTTGGCGCGATGGCATTGCCGCCGCCGAAGCCGCTGAAGCGCTACCTGGGCGGTCCCGCCTGCAAGTGGCGCAGGCCACCGATTGCGCCGACTGGCTGGCGCATGATTTGCTGATCAAGCTTGATCGCTGCCTGATGGCGCATGGTGTGGAAGGCCGCACCCCCTTCCTTGATCCGGGCATGGCCGCTGCCGCGTTTCGTCTGCCCGATAAGCTCAAAATCCGTGATGGACGCGGGAAGTATCTGCTGCGCCAATGGCTCGCGAAGAACTTTCCAGCCAGCGAGCCGTTCCGCGCCAAGCAGGGTTTTACGGTGCCGGTGGGTGCCTGGATTGCGGATGTGGCGGATAGGCTGGCGCCGCTGGTGGCGCGCCAACCAGGCGTTGCGGAAATCGCCAAGCCGGATCGCATCCTGCCGTTGTTTCGCGCGGCAGGCGGCAAGCGGGAAGGCTTCGCTGCCTGGCATTTACTGTTCCATGCGCTATGGCATCGGCGCCATATCCAAGGCGCCGCGCCAGCCGGCGATGTTTTCGAAACCCTTTCTCAGACGTGACGACAGGAAAACCCATGGCGAAACGCGGCGCATCGCGGCAGGCTCTTCGTATCGCGACCTGGAACATCAATAGTGTGAGATTACGCTTGCCTTTGCTGCAAAATCTGGTGACTGATCTGGCGCCTGATGTGATCTGCCTGCAGGAAACCAAATGCCCGGATGAGGCGTTTCCGCATGAAGGCATTGCAGCACTCGGTTTCACGCATCGGCTGATCCGCGGCATGAAGGGCTATAATGGCGTTGCGGTATTATCGCGCCTGCCCATCACCTTACGCGAAGATGATCCCGATTGGTGTGGCAAGGGTGATTGCCGGCATTTGGGCGTGATGCTGGATGCGCCTGGCGGGCCGGTGGAGCTCCATAATTTCTACGTGCCTGCCGGCGGCGATATTCCGGATCGCGAAGCCAATCCAAAATTCGGCCATAAGCTTGATTTTGTCGCCGAAGCCACGCGTTGGTTTGATGCGCGCGGCGCCAAGCGCGCGGTGCTGGTGGGCGATCTTAATATCGCGCCGCTTGAACATGATGTCTGGTCGCACAAGCAATTACTGGATGTGGTGTCCCACACGCCCATCGAAGTGGAAGGGCTGATCGGCTGGCAGAAAGCAGCCGGCTGGCATGATGCGCTGCGCCATTTCGTGCCGGAAGATCAGAAGCTCTACACTTGGTGGTCCTATCGCGCGCGGGATTGGCGTGCGGCGGATCGTGGCCGGCGCCTCGA
>JBEDHL010000074.1:0-13062 GCA_041174145.1 Pseudomonadota bacterium | reverse complement strand
AGACAGCTAAAAGCTAAAAAAGCCCATCGCGCTTTGGCGCGGTGGGTTTTTTTGTGGGCGGGTCATTAGGAGCATTTTCAAGCCAAGTGGAATCACTTGGCGGCTCGGAAAATGCGACCAGACTAAAAATTAAGTGGGTTTCCGGTGAACGAATGTGACCGGGAGGCGCATTATGCTTCGGCGGGTAGGGTGATCTCCAGCCAGCCACGCCCATCCATGCGCGCGGTGTCACCCGGCAGCAGCAGCACCGTGGTGGTATCGCTTTCCACAATCGCCGGACCCGCAACGGTTTGATCCGCGCCAAGTGCAGCGAAATCATAAACCGGTACTTCGGCGGGCCCAGCCTCCAGCACAATGCGCCGAGTGCCGCGTGGCGCCGCCTTTGTCCCCGCGCCCTTGCCCGCTGGTGCCGGCATGGGCGGCAAGCGGCCAATCACCGCAAGCCTGGCATTCACCAGCACCACTTCTTCCTGGCGTAGCGCATAGGTAAACAGCGCTTCATGCCGCGCATGGAAGGCATCACGCAGCCGATCCGCGAGGCCTGCGCCTTCCCAGGCGACCTGATCCAGGGGCACGGCAATATCGAATACTTGTTCGCCGTAGCGCATATCCGCCGCGCGTCTGGTTTCCACTGCGCCGCCGAACCAGCTTGCAACCCTCGCGCGGCCTTCTTCTTCCAAGGCCGCCCAAATGCCGCGCAGCGAAGCGTCATCCGGCACGCCGCCGGTATTCAATTCGCTGCGCGCCATCTCGTACCGCAAATCCGTATGCAGCATTCCCCAGGCAGAAAGACCCGCCGCGAAGAAAGGCACCGCCACGCGCTTCATGCCCAATTCCCGCGCCACCGCACTGGCATGCAGCCCCGCCGCACCCCCGAAGGACAGCAGGCAGAAATCACGCGGATCAACGCCGCGCCGCACTGTCGCCACGCGAATGCCATCCGCCATGCGAATATTCGCCAGCCGATGCACACCCGCCGCCGCGGCCATGGCATCCAGCCCGAGCTTTGCGCCGAGGTTTACAAAGGCGCGTTCCGCCGCTGCCATATCCAGCTTGCGCTTGCCGCCCAGAAAATTCGCCGCATCCAGATAGCCGAGCACGAGATTGGCATCCGTCACCGCTGGTTCTGTGCCACCCTGCCCATAGGCCGCCGGCCCCGGCACCGCGCCGGCACTGCGCGGGCCAACCTGCAAGGTGCCGCCGGCGCCGACATGCCCGATGGAACCACCGCCGGCGCCAAGGGTCACTATATCCAGGCTTTCGAGGGCGATACGTTCGCCCGCCACATCACGCCCGCGCCCAAGCGCTGCATCGCCTTCCTGGATTAGCGCAATATCGGTGGAGGTCCCGCCGACATCAAAGGTGATCAAATCCTGCCCCAGCCCGCGTTCAGCCAAGGCCACGCCCGCCGCAACGCCACCCGCCGGGCCTGATAGCGCCGTGCCCGCCGCCAGCCGCGCCGCTTCTTCCACCGGCGCCACGCCGCCATGGGAGAGAATGACAAAAACCGGCCCGCCATAGCCCGCCTGTTCCAAGCGCCCACGCAACCGCGCCAAATAACGCGATACAATCGGCCCCACATAGGCATTCACCGCTGCGGTCGAAAACCGCTCAAATTCCTTGATCTGCGGCAGCACTTCCGCAGAGGTGGTGACGAAAACGCCCGGCAGCGCGCTACGCAATGCCTCGGCGGCAGCGTTTTCATGCCGTGCATCGCGCCAGGAATGGAGGAAACACACTGCCACCGCTTCAACCTTTTCCGCGCGCAAAGTTGCGATGGCGGCGTCGAGCGATGCCTGATCCAGCGGCACTTCCACCCGCCCATCCGGGCGCAGCCTTTCACGCACCGAAAGACGCAAGCGACGCGGCACCAGCGCGGGGGCTGCGGGCAGGCGCATATTGTAGCGTTCCGGCTTCAGCCCTTCGCGCATTTCAATCACATCGCGATGCCCTTCGGTGGTGAGCATCGCAATTTTCGCGCCCTTGCGTTCCAACAGCGCATTGGTGGCAACCGTGGTGCCATGCACGATGCGTTCCGTCTGGCGCAACAAATCAGCCAGCGTCACGCCCAGCGTTTCAGCCAGTACCGCAAGCCCCGCGACGACGCCTTCCGATTGATCCGCCGGCGTGCTGGCGGCCTTGGCCAAAGTTGTGGTGCCATCAGCGGCGACGCAGACCACATCGGTGAAAGTGCCGCCAACATCAATGCCAATTCGATAGGTCATAGCAGCCCCTCCGCCGCATCAGCCGCGCGCGCGGCGGGGTCGCGTTTTTCCGGTGGCCCCCAACCGCCGCCACCGCCGGAAAGCACATGCAAGGTATCACCGGGCGTCAGCGGAATGCCGACTTCCTTGGTGCGAAGATCACGCGATGTGCCATCGGCGCGATGCAGGCTGTAATGATGCGGCGCGGCATCCTTGCCGCCGAGCATTCCCGCCGCGCCATAGCGCACACCATCGCCCGCGGTATTCGCCACCGCCGGGCCATCGGTTTCAAGCTTCAGCACCAGATCACCGCCAAGCCCACCGCGATAGGTGCCATCCCCCGCGCTACCGGGGCGAAATTCATGCCGCGCGAAATACAACGGGAAACGCGCTTCCGCCATTTCCACACTGCCGAATTTCAAACCACCCGCGGAATGCCATTCGCCGGCGGTGGACCAGCCATCACCGCCGGAAGAACCGCCGCCCCCTGGCCGCGCATGGAACATGTGCCAAACGAAGAAACGCCCAGGCCGGCGCGGGTCTTTCCCCTTGATCGCTACACGAAAGCGCCTTCCCCAGCCGCCCATGGCGCGATCCGGGCAGGCATTGGCCAGCGCCTTTACCACGGCTTCGACAATTTCATTGGAACAATGCGAAGTGCACATCGTCACCGGCGCGCCTTCAGCGGCCCACACCACCGTGCCTTCGCGCGCCTTGATGGTGAGGGGCCGGAAGCAGCCATCATTCTTTGCCACTTCCGGATCGAGCAGGAAGGCGAGTGCCATGCGCACCGCACTCGCCATATTGGGATAGGATGAATTGACGAAGCCCGGCGTTTGCGGCGCGCTTTCCGTGAGGTCCACGGTCAAATGATCGCCCTGTTTCGTCACGCGGGCGCGAATGGCGATATCATTGCCGCCAAAGCCATCATCATCCAGAAACGCCTCACCCAACCAGGTGCCATCCGCCCAAGTGGAGATGATGCGCCTGGTATGCGCTTCCGCCAGCGCCAGAATCGCATCCACCGCCGCCACGGTGGTATCCGCGCCATAGCGTGCGAGTAGGGTAAGCAGGCGCTTTTCGCCGAGATGCGCGGCGCCAATCATCGCCATCAGATCACCACGCACATCACGCGCAAGCCGCGTATTGGTGATGATCATGCGCACCAAATCCTCGCGCGGCATGCGGCCTTCACCCAGCAGAATGGGCGGTACGCGCAGCCCCTCCTGCCAGATCTCCGTCGCCCCGGGATTATAACCGCCATGCGTCGCGCCACCGATATCCGTGTGATGCGCACGCACCACGGACCAGAATACCAGCCGCCCTTCGGCAAAGACCGGCACAATGGCGGTCAGGTCCGGCAAATGCGACCCGCCATGATAGGGGTCATTCAGCAGATAGATATCGCCTTCCTTCACGCTATCGCCAAAGGCATCGCGCACTGCCTGCACCGCAAAGGGCATGGCGCCGACATGCACCGGGATGTGATCCGCCTGCGCCACCAGCCGCGCTTCGGCATCACATAGCGCAATCGAGAAATCGCGGGACGAGTTCAGGATTTGCGAATAGGCGGTGCGCAGCATCGCCTCCCCCATTTCCTCCACAATGGCGCGGAAGCGGTTATCGAGGACCGAGAGCGTAACGGGATCAGGGGCGGTTTTCATGGGGTAAAGGCTTCCCCCGAAGCCCCGCCGCGTCAAGGCTTCGCAGCGGGGCAAAACAGGGCCATGATCCGGAAAACCGTGAAGGAGGAAACCATGGCCGTTCATGTCGCCACACCCGACCTCAAAATTATCGCCGAGGGGCTGCGCTTCCCCGAAGGCCCTGTTGCCATGCCGGATGGGTCCGTGGCGCTGGTGGAAATTGAAGCGCGGCGCATCACGAAGGTGGCGCCGAATGGCAGCAAGACCACCATTGCCACCGTGGAAGGCGCCCCAAATGGCCTGGCGCTGGGGCCGAATGGCAGTTTTTATGTCTGCAATAATGGCGGCTTCACCTGGCATGAGGAGCCGGGGATTTTGCGCCCCAGCGGCCAATCGCCGGATTATTCCGGTGGCCGGATTGAAAAGATTGATGCTGCCACCGGCAAGGTTGAAGCGCTGATCCGGGTTTGCGATGGGCGGCCTTTGCGTGGCCCAAATGATTTGATGTTCGATGGCAAGGGCGGCTTCTGGTTTTCCGATCTTGGCAAGGTGCGCGCGCGGGATCGCGACCATGGCGGCGCTTATTGGGCATCGGAAGATGGCTCACGCGTGGTGGAAGCGGCCTTCCCGGTTTTTGGCGGTGCCAATGGCATTGGGATCAGCCCTGATGGCAAGACGCTTTATGTGGCCGAGACCGAAACCGGCCGGCTTTGGGCTTGGGATATTGAAGGCCCGGGCAAGCTGAAAAAGGAACCCTGGCCATCCAGCGCGGGTGGGCGCGTGCTGTGCCAATTCCCTGGTTATCGGCGCTTGGATAGCCTGGCCATCGCCGCTTCGGGCAATATCATTGTGGCGACACTTGTGGCGGGGGAAATCACCACGGTTTCACCTTCAGGCGAGATTCTCCGCACCGTCAAAATGCCCGAACGCATGCCGACCAATATCTGCTTTGGTGGGCCGGATATGCGCACGGCTTATATTACGCTGTCCAACACTGGGAAGTTGGTGGCGATGCAATGGGATGAACCAGGGCTGCGCCTGCCGCATAATTGAGGCAGCCTCACCTCAATTCGGCCAGCACCTCGTTCGTATGCTGGCCAAGCGCCGGGGCTTCCGCCACGAAATGGCCAAGCCCCGGCAGCATAGGCAGCGGCACGGCGCCAAGTTGCGGCTGCGGAATACGCGCCGCGGCGCCATAAGCCGTGACGTGTTCATTGCTAAGCCAATCCAGCGGCGTATTGACGCGATCCGCGAGCAGCCTTTCGCCCTGCAATATCGCCACCCATTCCGCGACGGGTTTTTTCAGGAAGGCCGCGCGGATGATGGCGTAAAGCGCATCCCTGTTCTGCCAACGCAAATCGAAATTCAAAAAGCATGGATCGGCGGCGATATCAGCCAGGCCCAGCGCGCCGCAGAGCTTAGGCCATTCCGCTTCCCGCACCAGCGTGATCATCACCCAGCCACCATCGGCGGCGCGATAAGCCCCCGCCGGCGCATTGGGGGGTGCGGCTGATTTGCCCTGTACGCCCCATTCGCCGATCTGATGCGTCAGCAGATTGGAGGTTGCGGCCATCAGCGACATGTCAATTACGCGCCGACGCGGCGTGGTATCCTGCGCGCGGGCGGCAAGTGCGACTTGCACGGCAGAAAAAGCATAAATGCCCGTGGCCATATCGGCGATGAAGGCGCCCGCCTTATGCGGCGCGCCATCGGCACCTTCATTCAGGCTGACGAAACCCGAGAAGGCTTGGGCGACAGAATCCGTACACGGCCGTTCCGCATAAGGCCCGGATTGACCAAAGCCCGAAATGGAAAGGCAAACTGCATCCGCCTTGGCATTTTCCGGCCCAAGGCCGATGCGCGCCGCGACACCGGGGCGGAAGGCTTCAATCAGCACATCTGCTTGTGCCGCCAAGGCAGCGGCGGCGCGCTTGCCTTCCTCAGACTTCAAATCCAGCACCACGGAACGCTTGCCGCGATTGAAGCATACCGTCATGACCGAAACCGTATCCTTGGCCGTGCCAAGCCCGCGCGACCAATCGCCCTCTGGCGGTTCAAGCTTGATGACGTCAGCGCCGCAGGCGGCCAGCATCATGCCGCAATAGGGCCCCGCTATGCCCTGGCCGGCATCCAGCACCCGAAGCCCCTTATAGGGCCGCATCGCTTCATTCATCGCGTTTCCTCCAGCACCAAATCGTGTCTATCCTGACGCGAAACATGAATAAGGGAAGGGGCCAGCCATGAGGATCACGCGCCGCGCCGTTATCGCCAGCGCTTTTGTGCCATTCGCCGCCGCCGCGCAGGCACCGGAATGGCCAAGCCGGCCTGTGCGCTTCATCGTGCCCTATCCGCCAGGTGGCCCCACCGACATCATGGGCCGCATCGTGGCGCAGGCGGTGCAAGGCCCGCTCGGTCAGCCCTTCGTGGTGGAGAATCGCGCGGGTGCGAATGGCTTGATTGGGTCTGAACAGGCGGCGCGTGCTGCGCCAGATGGTACAACCTTCCTGGTCAATGCCTCGGCCCATGTGATTGTGCCGCACCTGACACCCAATATGCCGATTGATGTGCTGGCAGATTTTGTGCCGGTCACGAATATTGCCGCCGTGCCTTTGTGGCTTGTGGTGAACCCGGCGCTGCCGGTGCGAAGCGTGGCGGAGTTTATCGCCTATGCCCGTGCCAATCCGGGGCGCATTGCCTATGCGTCTTCATCCCAAGGCGGCGCGCCGCATTTGGCGGGGGAATTATTCAAGCTGATGACGGGCACGGATCTGGTGCATGTGCCCTATCGCGGCAGCGGCCCGGCGGGGCAGGATCTGATTGCTGGTACGGTGCAGGCCATGTTTGATTCCGTGCCAGCCAGCGCGGGCGCGGTGCGCGACGGCCGCCTGCGTGCCTTGGGTGTCACTACGAAGAATCGCATTGCCCCCTTTCCGGATTTGCCGACCATCGCGGAAGCTGGTGTGCCCGGTTATGAGATTGCCACCTGGTACGGCATTTGGGCGCCGGCGCGCACGCCGCCCGCCATCATCAACCGCTTGCAGCAGGCGGTCGCCGCCGCCGCGCGCAACCCAGAAACCCGCGCGCGTTTTGATGCTTTGGGCGCGGAGCCCGTGGCCGATAGCCCGGAAGATTATGCGCGTTTTGTTCGTGCGGAATATGATCGTTGGGGCAAGCTGGTGCGCGATGCGCGCATCAAACTGGATTAAGGGTAGCTGTCATGGAAACCGATTATCTGGTGATTGGTGCTGGCTCAGCGGGATGCGTTGTCGCCAGCCGCCTTGGCATGGCGGGAAGGCGCGTGACTTTGCTGGAAGCCGGGCCGAAGGATCGCCACCCCTGGATCCATATCCCCGCCGGTATGTTGAAACTGATGCAAAATCAGAAGCTGGTGAATTGGGGCTACACCACGGAAGCGGATGCCGGCAGCAATAATCGCGAAATCCGCTGGCCGCGTGGGCGGACTTTGGGTGGCACGTCTTCCATCAATGGCATGCTTTATGTGCGCGGCAACCCCGCGGATTTCGATCTTTGGGCACAAATGGGCTGCCGAGGCTGGAGCTATGATGAAGTGCTGCCACTGTTTCGCCAAAGCGAAACCTATCGCAATGGCGGCGACCCTTCCGTGCGCGGCCAGGATGGGCCTTTGCAGGTGGAAGATTACCGCACCATCCTGCCGCTGACGCATCGCTTCATTGAAGCAGCGCAGCAAGCGGGGCATCCTTTCCGTAAAGATTTGAACGGTGTGGAACAGGAAGGTGTCGGCTATTCGCAAATGACGCGGATTGGCCGCTGGCGCGGTTCAACCGCGCGTACCTATCTGGCGCAGGCGGGTGACAAGGTGCAGGTGGAAACCGAAGCGCAGGTCACGCGGCTATTATTTGAAGGCAAGCGCTGCGTGGGGGCGGAGTTTCGGCAAGGCGGCACGCTCAAGCAAATCCGTGCCGCGCGGGAAGTGATCCTCTCGGGCGGTGCGGTCAATTCGCCGCATGTGCTGCAAATTTCCGGCATTGGTCCGGCAGAACATCTGCGCGCGCTTGGCATTGATGTGGTGCAGGACATGCCCGGTGTGGGCGCCAATTTGCAGGATCATTACGTCACGCGCGTGCAGCATCGCGTGAAGAACAGCATCAGCACCAATCAATTGGCGCGTGGGCTGCGCTTGGTGGAACAGGTCGCGCGTTTCTTCACGGTCGGTAATGGCGCGCTGACCTTCGGTGTGACTACGGCGCAGGTTTTCGCACGGTCGCGTGAAGGCTTGGCCAGCCCTGATCTGCAATTGCTGTTCACGCCGGCCAGCTATGCGCTGGGCCAATTTGGCGTGCTGGAAAAAGAACCCGGCATGACCTGCGCCATTTGCCCGGTGAAGCCCGATAGCCGCGGCACCGTCATGGCGAAATCCGCCGATCCCTTCGAAAGACCTGCCATTCGGCCAAATTATCTTTCCGCACGCAGCGATCAAGAATTGCTGGCAAGGGGGCTGCGCATGGTGCGCGAGATTTTCGCCCAAGCTGCAATCACCCCCTATAGCGTGAAGGAAATTCTGCCGGGGCCAGAGGTGCAGAGCGATGACGAACTGCTCGGCTTCGCGCGACAATATGGCACGACCATCTATCACCCGGTCGGTACCTGCCGCATGGGCGAAGACCCCGCGAGTGTGGTGGATAGTCGCCTCAGGTTGCGGGGTATTGCGGGCTTGCGCGTGATTGATGCTTCCATCATGCCCACACTCACTACTGGTAATACCAATGTGCCAACCATCATGATTGGCGAAAAAGGTGCCAAGATGATCATGGAAGATGAGGCCGCGTGATGCGCGCCATTATATGCGAAAGCTGGCGCGATTTTGATGCGCTTGAGGTCAAGGATGTGCCGCGCCCGGCGCTACGCCCGCATGGCGTGCGCATAAAAGTCGCGGCTGCGGGGGTTTCCTTCGCCACGCAACTGGTGGTGGCCGGCAAATATCAAAGGAAGCCACCTTTGCCCTTTACGCCAGGGACTGAGATCGTCGGTACGGTGCTTGAGGCCTCACCCGATGCCGATGCGCCCCCTCCCGGCACGCGGGTTTTTGCCGTGGTGGATTGGGGCGGCATGGCGGAAGAAGCCATTGCCGATGATATCCACACCATTGCCATCCCCGATGGCCTGCCCTTGGAACCCGCTATCGGTTTCCCGATTTCCTACCCAACCGCCGGCGCGGCGCTATTGTGGCGCGGCAAGATCAAATCGGGCGATTGGGTGCTGGTGCATGGCGCAGCGGGCGGCGTTGGTCTTGCTGCTGTTGAAATTGCCAAGGCCTGTGGCGCCAAGGTGATTGCGCGCGCCGGTGTCGCGAAGCACGACATGCTGCGCGCCCGCGGCGCGGATCTGGTGCTGGATAGCGCCGCGCCCTTCCGTGATGCGGTACGCGCGGCGACTGGCGGACGTGGCGTGGATTGCCTGGTGGATACCATCGGCGGCCCAGCCTTTGATGAAAGCCTGCGCTGCCTGGCCGATGGCGGCAATCTTGTCGTGGTGGGCTTCGCCGGTGGCGGTATTCCAACACTGCAAACCAATATCCTGCTGCTGAAGAATATCGGCGTAGTGGGTGTGAATTGGGGCACCTATGTCGGCTGGTCTCCGGGCGATGGCCGGCGAGATTACGCGCCCGCTGCGCGCGCGCTGTGGCAGCAATTGGTCGCATGGTGGCAGGCGGGTGCGCTGAAGCCCGAAATCCACGCCGCCTATCCGCTGGAACAATTCCGCGAAGCGATGGATGAGGTCAGTGCTAGACGCAGCGCTGGCCGCGTCATCCTGCGCCCCTGAAATCGCGCGTTATGGAACAGCCCGCCACCCACGCCAATCATCGCGTGATTGCACTGATCGTCGCATCCGCGTTGCTGATGCAGAACCTGGATAGTGCGGTGGTGGCAACGGCGCTGCCCAGTATGGCGCGGGAGATGGGCGAAGACCCGGCGCGCTTGGGGGCGGCCATCACCTCCTATCTCGTCGCGCTCACGGTTTTCATCCCGTTTTCAAGCTGGATCGCGGACCGCTTTGGGGCCAAGCGCGTTTTCATGCTGGCGATTATTGTCTTCGTCGCGGCTTCAGCGCTTTCCGGGCAAGCACGCGGCTTGGAAGACCTGATCGGCTTTCGCATCCTGCAAGGTGCGGGCGGGGCCATGATGTTCCCAGTCGGGCGGCTTTTATTGTTGCGCGGTGTGCGCAAGGAAGAACTGCTTTCTGCCATGGCGTGGCTCACCATGCCGGCCTTGCTTGGTCCTGTTACCGGCCCGCCATTGGGCGGCATTCTGACCGATCTTTTCGGCTGGCGCGCGGTATTCTGGATTAATGTGCCGATCGGCGTGATTGGTTTTCTGCTGGTGGCGTGGAAAATCCCTGCCATCCCACCAACTAATCCGGGTAGGCCGGATATTCTGGGCCTCGCACTGGTGGGGCTGGCCTTGGCGCTTGGCATGTTCGGGCTGGAAACTGTGGGCCGGCATGTAGTGGCGGAACCCTGGCCGGAAGTTGCGCTGATAACTGGCGTGGTGATCGGTATCGCCGCCTATTTTCATTGCCGCCGCACGCCGCGTCCGGCGATTGATATCGCGCTGCTCAAGATTCCAACCTTTCGCCAGCCAGCGCTATTTGGCAGCCTGTTTCGCGTGGGTGCTGGCGCGGTGCCGTTTCTGGTGCCGGTGATGCTGCAAATCGGCTTTGGCATGTCAGCTTCCGAAAGCGGGCTGGTATCCTTCGCAACCGCCCTTGGCGCCTTTACCATGAAGCCGCTGGTGCGCCCGCTTCTGAAGCGCTTCGGCTTTCGCAATGCCCTGCTGATCAATGGCGTTTTGGCCTCGGCCGGGATTGCAGCGCTCGCCTTTCCCAATCCCGCTTGGCCTGTGATGGCGATATTTGCGCTGCTGGCGACGGGTGGCTTGTTCCGCAGCCTGCAATTTACCGCACTCAATACGCTGGTTTTTGCCGATGTGCCGCCGGAAAAGCTCTCCGCCGCCACCAGTTTCTACAGCACGCTTCAGCAATTATCGCCCGCGCTCGGTGTGGTGCTGGCAACCGCGACGCTTGAAATCTCCCGCCTGGCCGCCGGGCGGACAGAACTTGGCCTTGCGGATTTCTCCACTGGTTTTCTGGTGGCGGCCTTGGTCACGCTTCTTTCCATTCCCATGCTCGCAGCCCTTAGCCGGGATGCGGGGGCTGAGGTTTCGGGCCATACCCCGAAGCAGAAGCCCGAATGATGCATCCGGCCACGTAACATGCGATAAGCTGCTATGCCCTTGGCGAGGAACCCCCCGATGATGCTGCCGCGCCTTTTGCTGATCCTGATGCTGGCTGTTGCCCCACTCGGCGCCTGGGCGCAGGGATTTGATTTGCCTGGCCTGTCGCAGGAATCCGGCGCCTATCAGCAAAGCCTGCAACGCCGTTTCCCCGCCGGCGGCACGCCACAGCAACGCGCCGCCGCGGAACGCCGCGCGCAGGATGCCACGGCGCGGCGTGATTTCGCCGCCGCCGCAAGCGCCTGGGAAGAACGTATCGGACTTGGCAATAGTACATCGGATCATTGGCTGGCCTTGGCCGAAGCGCAGCTTGCGCGCACGCCGCCTGAAAATAATCGCGCCCTGCAAGCCGCCTGGCGCGCCTTTCAATTCGCCCCGGGCGGAGAACCCGAAGTCCCGCCGCTACTGCTGATTGCTGAAGCGCTCCGCCGGCAGGATCGCCTGCCGCAACAGATCGAGGCTTTGGAAGCAGTGCTCGAACGCCTGCCCAATGACGCGCGCCACAAGGCCGCTTTGGAAGCCGCGCAACGCGCTGCGGGCATGTTGGTGCGTCGCGTCACCCCGGAACCGGATGCGGAACCGGCGCGCGCTTGTATTGGCTTCACCATCCCGCCCGCGCGGCGCAGCGATTGGCGCGCGGAAGATTGGGTGCGCGCTGACCCGGCGCTGGCAAACCTTACCATCGAACGCGAAGCGGATCAGCTTTGCGTGGGTGGCCTGCCTTGGGGGCAAACCACGCGCATTATTTTGCGCGCTGGCTTGCCGGGTGAAGGCGGAAATCTTCGCGCCGATACGCCGCTTGCCATCGCCATGCCGGACCGCAGCGCGCGCATTGTATTCGAAAACCGCGCCTTCATCCTGCCGCGCGGCCAGGCGCCGCGCCTTGGTGTGGCGACCGTGAATGTCGATAAATTGCAGCTTCGGCTGATCCGTATTTCCGAACGTAACCTGATTTCGCTGCGCGAACGCTGGCGCCCCGGTGAGGCTTTGGATCAATGGATGGCGCAATATATTGGCGAACAAAGCGGGCGCGTGCTGTGGGAAGGCAGCGCCGAATTGCAGGGCGGCACCGCCAATCGCCTGACGCGCCACGCGCTGCCCTTGGCTGATTTGCTGCGCGATGCCGCGCCGGGGCTTTATGTGATCTCGGCGCGGCAGGCGGAAACCCGACGCGGCGAAGCCACCGCCGCTGCCTTTCCGTTTTTCGTGACGGATATCGCACTCACCGCCTGGCGCGGCGCCGATGGGCTTGCCGTGCAGGCGCGCGGCTTTCAGTCAGGTCAAGTGAAATCCGGGCTGCGCGTGGCATTGATGGCGCGCAATAATGATGTGCTGGCGGAAGCGCGCACCGATGAAGCAGGGCTCGCGCGTTTTCCAATCGCCTTGCTGCGCGGGCAGGGGCCGCTGGCGCCCTTCGCCCTTCATGCTGAAGCGCCGGATGACCTTGCCGCGCTCAATCTTGAAGCGGCGAGTTTTGATCTTTCCGATCGAGGCGCCACAGGCCGCGCGCATCCCGGCCCGTTGGATGCGTTTCTCTGGCTTGATCGCGGCATTTATCGTCCAGGTGAGGTGGTGAATCTGACTGGGCTTTTGCGCGATGCCGCGGGCAATCCGCAGGATTTGCCGCTGCGCCTTCGGCTGCGCCGGCCCAATGGGCAAATCGCGGCAGAAGTCACGCCGCCGCGCCTTGCGGGTGGCGCGATTTCCTGGCCGCTGAGCCTTTCTGATGGTGCTGTCTTTGGCCAATGGACGATTGAGGCGCTGGTTGATCCTGCTTTGCCGCCGATTGGTCGCGCGCAATTCCGTGTGGATGCCTTTGTGCCGGAAGGCTTGGAAGTCACCGCCGGGCCAGCGCCGGGGCCCTTGGTGCCGGGGGCTGCGGCGCTCAACCTGCCCATCACCGCGCGCTTCCTTTATGGCGCGCCGGGGGCAGCGCTTACTGGT
>JBEDHL010000073.1:0-3104 GCA_041174145.1 Pseudomonadota bacterium | reverse complement strand
GGGCAGCGCGACCAGCAGCCGATCCCCAACCTTCAGATAGGATTTTTCAGCCAAACCTTCGACATGCACCAACGCGTAATCAATCTCGGCACCGTAAGCGACAGCGCGATTGCCTGGCATGGTCCAGGGCGTGGTGGTCCAGATCACCACATCAGCGCCGACTAGATCCGAAGCATTCGCCTTCAGGATGCGGAACTTCGCATGCAAAGTCGGGCTGACATGATCGTGATATTCAATTTCGGCTTCTGCCAGCGCGGTTTTTTCAACCGGGCTCCACATCACGGGGCGCAGCCCGCGATAGAGCGACCCATTCATCAAAAACTTGCCGATCTCCCCGGCAATCGCGGCTTCCGAGGCGAAATCCATCGTCGCGTAACGATCCGCCCAATCCCCCGCGACACCAAGCCGGATGAATTCCTCCCGCTGCACTTGAAGCCAATGTTCGGCATAGGCGCGGCATTCGGCGCGGAAATCCAGCACCGGCACCGCATCCTTGTCGCGGCCCTTATTGCGGTATTCTTCTTCAACCTTCCATTCAATCGGCAGGCCGTGGCAATCCCAGCCAGGGACATAATTCGCGTCAAACCCCGCCATTTGCGCGGCACGATTGATCACATCCTTCAGAATTTTATTCAGCGCATGGCCGATATGCAGATTGCCATTGGCATAGGGCGGGCCATCATGCAGCACGAAGCTCTCACGCCCCTTGGACCCCGCGCGCAGCCTTTCCCAAAGCTTCAGGCGCTGCCAGCGCGCCAGCATATCGGGTTCGCGCTTCGGCAAATCGCCGCGCATGGGAAAGCCGGTCTGCGGCAGGAAGACGGTGCCGCGATAATCGCGGGCCTCTTTGGAAGTATCGGTCATTTTTTCGAGCCTTGCGGGCTAAACGCGGGCTGCCGGGCAGGGCGGCCAGGGTGACAATAAGGGAAGGTCGTCCCGGCCTTCAGTGGAAGGCCGGGCGGGTAATTCGCACCCATATCGTCATGATTTTCATGCCGGGCTTATGGGCGCGGGCCATGCAGGCGGTCAAGCCAGCGCCGCCCGCGCATTGGCCACATCCTGTTCAATGGCGGCCTTCAGCGTCTCCAGCCCATCAAACTTCGCATCGGGCCGCAGGAAATGCACCAGCCGCACGCCGATTTCCTGGCCGTAAATATCGCCCGCGAAGTCGAAGATATAGACTTCAAGCCGCGTCACCTTATCCCCGCCCAGCGTCGGCCGCCGCCCGATATTGGCGACCCCCTTGGCCGTGCCACCGCCCGGCAGCGCCACGGTCACGGCATAAACCCCCCGCGCCGGTTCCAAATGCCGATCAAGCCAAATATTGGCCGTGGGCCAGCCCAGCACGCGGCCAAGCTTATCGCCATGCACCACCGTGCCGCGAATTTCCCAAGGCCGGCCCAGCTTTTCCGCCGCACGGTCCGGATAGCCATCCTGCAACAGCCGGCGGATGCGGGTGGAGGATATCGCCTCACCCCCCTGTTCCACTGGCGGCACAATGGAAAGCCCCATGCCGCGGGTGGCGGCTTCGCGGGCCAGGAAGCGCACATCACCACCGCGCCGATGGCCAAAGGCGAAATCGGGGCCTGAGGCCAGATGCTTCGCCCCCAGCCCTTTATGCAGCACCTGTTCCACAAAGGCTTCCGCCGAAAGGGCCGCGAATTCATCATCAAAGCTGAGCGCATAAACAAAACGCGCCCCGGCATCACCAAGGCAAGCGGCCTTGGCCGGCAGCAGGGTCAGGCGAAAGGACGGGTCATCGGGGCGGAAATGCTCACGCGGATGGGGCTCGAAGGTCAGCACGGCCAAGGGCAAGTCGGGCCGCGCCGCTTGCGCGGCCTTCAGCACCGCAACATGGCCCAGATGCACGCCATCAAAATTGCCGAGTGCCACCGTGGCGCCGCGCGCTTCTTTCGGAATCGCCCGCCAATCGCTGAAAATCTGCGGCGCCATCAGGCTTCCCCAGGCTTCAGCCAGCGCGGCACATCAGGTGGTGAGAAGCGGATCAGCGCATCAATCGCGGTGGCGCCATCCGGGGCAAGCATCGCGGCAGCGCGCATTTCTGTCCGCACAAAACCTTCCGCCACCATGTGATCCAGCGCCCCCATCAGCTTCTGCCAATAGCCAAGTGTGTCCACAAAAATGATGCCCTTGCGCTGGATGCCAAGCTGCAACCAAGTCAGAGTCTCAACCGCTTCTTCCAGGCTGCCATAGCCGCCGGGCAGCACGATGAAGCCATCCGAAAGCTCGGCCATCAGCGCCTTGCGTTCATGCATGGAAGCAACCACACGCATATCCTTAAGCTGCTTGGCGCCCGCCTCCCGCGCCACCAACCCATGGGGGATGATGCCAATCACCTCAGCCCCGGCTGCCTGCGCCGCAGCGGAAACCGCCCCCATCAGCCCAACGCCGCCCCCGCCATAAACAAGGCCCAGCCCGCGCGCGGCGATTTCACGGCCAAGTGCTGAGGCAGCGGCGGCATATTCAGGGCGGGCACCGGCGGCGGAGCCGGCAAAAACGCATACCCGGCGCATGGGCTTACTCCGCTGCCTTGCTGGCCAAAGCGGCCGCGCGGGAGGGGACGGAGACAAACGCCTCCCCCTCCAGCACCGGCTCACCCTTGACCAGACAGACGGTTTTCAGCGTGGCGCGATGCTTTTCCGGGTGCAGCGCCGCCACTTCCACAATGGCGGTGACGGTTTCGCCGATTTTCACCGGGGCGCGGAATTTCAGGCTTTGGGACATATAAATCGTGCCCGGCCCGGGAAGCTGCGTGCCCAGCACCTTGGTGATCAAGCCCGCCGCCAGCATCCCATGCGCGATGCGTTCCTTGAAAATGGAGGTCGCGGCATATTCCGCATCCAGATGCATCGGGTTGGTATCGCCCGTGACGGCGGCGAACAGCACGATATCGGCTTCCGTGATGGTTTTGGAGAATTTGGCGGTCAGCCCCACCGTCAGGTCTTCAAAGAAATAGATTTCCGCCATGGATCCGGGCCTTTGATGTTGCGCTGCGCGTGAGGGGATAAAGCATTTCACGCTTGGGTGAAATCGCCAGCAACACTCACTGGCTGAAAAGCGGTGGGCGGCGCGTCATGGGAGAA
>JBEDHL010000072.1:0-4510 GCA_041174145.1 Pseudomonadota bacterium | reverse complement strand
CGCCGGCCCCGGCCGTCAGTGCCCTGCCCGCCCCGCGTGGCTGCCGCCAGAGCAGTAGACCACAGATGAAGGCTGACATGAGCAGGAAATAGAACAAGCAAGGCGCCTAATTCGCTACCTTCAGCATGATCTTGCCAATATGCGCGCTGCTTTCCATTAGGCGATGCGCCGCCGCCGCTTCTGCCAGTGGGAAGGTCTGAAAAATGCGTGGTCCCGCGCGGCCCGCTTCCAGCAAGGGCCAAACCTTGGCGGCAAGTGCGGCAGCGATTGCGCCCTTTTCCGCGGTGGTGCGCGGACGCATGGTGCTGCCGGTGACCATCAGGCGCTTGACCATGATCGGGCGCAGATCAGCTTCCGTCTTGAAGCCGCCAAGGAAGGCGATGATCACCAAGCGCCCATCGCGCGCCAGGCTTTTCAGATTGCGCGCGAAGTAATCCGCGCCGACCATATCCAGGATCACATCCACGCCCTTGCCATCGGTCAGGCGCTTCACTTCTTCAGCGAAATCCTGGGTACGATAGTCAATCGCGGCATCGGCGCCCAATTCCAGGCAGGCGGCGCATTTGGCAGCACTTCCGGCGGTGGTAATCACCCGCGCACCGAAAGCCTTGGCCAATTGAATGGCCGTTACACCAATGCCGGAAGTCCCGCCATGGATCAGCACGGTCTCGCCCGCCGCCAAGCGCCCATGACCAAACAGATTGGCCCAGACGGTGAAATAGGTTTCCGGCAGGGCAGCAGCGTGCAAAGCATCATAGCCCTTGGGCCAGGGCAGGGTTTGCGCTTCAGGTGCGGCGCAATATTCCGCATAGGCGCCGCCATTGGTCAGCGCACAAACGCGATCCCCCACGCGATAGCGCGTGACGCCTGCGCCAACCGCCACAACCTCACCAGCGCATTCCAGGCCGAGAATGGGTGAGGCACCGGGCGGTGGTGGGTAACTGCCCTCACGCTGCGCCACATCCGGGCGATTGACGCCCGTGACCATGACGCGGATCAGCACCTCATCCGCCGCGAATGCAGGGATGGAGGTTTGCGCGAGCGCCATGACCTCCGGCCCGCCGCCCTTGCCATGGTCAATGAAATTCATGGTGGTAGGCAGGTTCGTCATGGCTTTGGCCTTTCAAAATTTATGGAGGAAACGGGCGGAGACTTAACCCCGCCCGCAACACATTAGTTCGGCTTGATGCCGGCGGCACGGATGATCGGTTCCCACTTCGCCATTTCAGAAGCCAAGAAGCGGGCCGCGCTTTCCGGCGTGCTATCCGTGGTGACTTCCATGGTCATTTCCGCGAGCTTGTTCTTGACGGAATCGAGTGAAAGCGCGCGGTTATAGGCCGCGTTGATGGCCTGCACCGTGGCCGCTGGGGTGCCGTTGGGCACCAGCGCCATGTGCCAAGTATAGGCTTCATACCCCGCTACACCACCTTCAATGAAGGTTGGCAGATCGCGCGCATAGGGCATGCGGTTTTTGGTGCTGATGGCGAGTGCGCGCAATTCACCGCGCTGCATGTAAGGCAGCGCTGCCGCGGCCACATCCAGCATGATCGGAATACGCCCAGAAAGCACTTCCGGCATGGCCGCCGATGACCCGCGGAAGGGGATGTGGTTCACCTTGAGCCCGCCCGCCATATGCAGGAAAAGCTCGCTGGCCAAATGCACCGCGCCGCCATTGCCGCTGGAGGCGTAATCATATTTGCCAGGGTTCTTCTTCAGCAGGTCAATCAATTCCGGCAGGTTGCGCGCGGGCAAATCCTTGTTGACCAGCATGATCATGGGGATTTGGCCGATATAGGCTGCCGGCGTGAAATCCGCGACCGGATCAAAAGGCAAGCGATCAAACAGCGCGCGCAGGCAGGCATGGGCGATGGTGGTGTACAGAATGGTCTGGCCATCCTTCGGCGCCTTGCTCACCAGATCCGTGCCGATCACCACGCCAGACCCGGTGCGGTTTTCCACCACCAAGCGCGAAGGCAGGAATTTGGATTTCTCATCGGCCAGCAGACGTGCCGGAATATCCGTGGGGCCGCCTGCGGCGAAAGGCACGACAACACGGCCAGGCCCGCTTGGCCAAGCTTGCGCCAAGGCTGGCGTAGCGAAAGGCGCCAGCGCGGCGGCGCCGGCCAAGCCCAGAATGTCACGACGTTGCATGAAAACCCCCTTTTTGCTGTTCATCTCAAAGAAATCTGCATGACAGGCCGGCGTTGCCAGCCTGTCAGCATCATCACCCACCAAACTCTGCCCGGATGGCCGCAGAATGCTCACCAAGCCGCGGCACCGGGCCCAGGCTGCGCGCGCCATCAGAAAGCTTCGCGGGCGGCGCACCGATTTTGATCGGGCCTTTTTCGGTTTCAACCGTCACGCGGCGGAGCGCCGGATGGTCGCGCAAGCCGCCACAATCATTGATGAAGCCAAAGGCGGTATTGGCATTGCGGAGTTTGGCCGCGCATTCATCGCGCGTCAGGGACGCGAACATTTTGCCGATATGCCCATCCACCATGGGCCGATTGGCGACGCGTTCATTATTGACGCGAAAGCCCTCACGTTCAGGCAGCGCAGGCTCATCCAGGAAATGGGTGCAGAAATTGGCCCATTCCCGTTCATTCTGGATGGCAATCAGCACATCCGCACCATCCTTGGTGGTGAAGGCGCCATAGGGGCAGATGGAAGGATGCGCCATGCCGATGCGCGGCGGATTCCGGCCCATGCCTTCATATTGCAGCAGCGGGACCGTCATCCAATCCGCCATGCCATCAAACAAGGAAACCGCGATGCCCTTGCCCTTGCCGGTAATGCCGCGATCAATCAGCGCTTCCAACACCGCCGCATAGGCATGCATGCCGCAGGCGATATCACAGGCAGAAACGCCAACGCGCCCCGGTCCTTCGGCGCGGCCCGTCACATAGGCAAGCCCACTTTCCGCCTGCACCAGCAGATCATAGGCCTTCATGGCGGCGTATTCGCCTTCCTCGCCATAGCCGGAAATATCCACCGTGATCAGGCGCGGAGAGCGCGCGCGCAATTCCGCCGAACCGAACCCCGCCCGCGCCATGGCGCCGGGGGCGAGGTTCTGGATGAAGACATCCGCCTTGGCCAACAGCTTTTCCAACAGCGCCTTGTCGTCTGTCTTTTTGATATCAAGGCAAAGGCTTTCCTTGCCGCGGTTGAGCCAGACGAAATAGCTGGATTGCCCATTCGCCACTGCATCATAGGCGCGGGCGAAATCGCCTTCCTGCCGTTCGATCTTGATGACGCGCGCCCCCGCATCGGCAAGCCGGGAAGCGCAGTAAGGCGCGGCGACGGCCTGTTCCATCGAAACGACGAACAGGCCTTTCAGCGGCTGAGAGGCCATCAGTAGGACCGCGGCATGCCGAGCACATGCTCGCCCACATAGCTCAGCACCAGATTGGTGCTGATCGGCGCCACTTGGTAAAGACGCGCCTCGCGGAATTTGCGCTCCACGTCGTATTCCTCGGCAAAGCCGAAGCCGCCATGGGTTTGCACGCAGGCTTCCGCCGCCGCCCAGGCCGCATCAGCGCCGAGCATCTTGCCCATATTGGCTTCCTCACCGCAGGGGAGCCCCGCTTCAAATTTCTCAAGGCCCTTCTGGATCAAGGCCTCGGCGGCGCGCATCTGGGCATAGGCCTTGGCGATGGGGAATTGCACGCCCTGATTCTGGCCGATCGGGCGGCCAAACAACACGCGCTGCTTGGAATAATCCACGGCCTTATTGATGAACCACTTGGCGTCACCAATGGTTTCCGCCGAAATCAGCAGCCGTTCGGCATTCATGCCATCCAGGATATAGCGGAAGCCCTTGCCTTCCTGCCCGACCATATTCTCGGCGGGGACTTCCATATTGTCGAAGAAGACCTCGCAGGAATTATGGTTCATCATGGTGCGGATCGGGCGGATCGTCAGGCCGTTCCCGAGCGCCTTTTTCATATCCACGATGAAGGTCGAAAGCCCATCGGTGCGCTTGGCCACCTGGTCACGCGGCGTGGTGCGCGCCAGCAGCAGCATCAGATCGGAATGTTCCGCGCGGCTGGTCCAGATTTTCTGGCCATTGACGATGTATTTGTCGCCCTGCTTTTGCGCGAAGGTGCGAAGGCTGGTGGTATCCGTGCCGCTGGTCGGTTCCGTCACGCCAAAGGCTTGCAGGCGCAATTCGCCGGTGGCGATTTTCGGCAGATATTTCTGCTTCTGCTCTGGGCTGCCATGCTTCAGGATGGTGCCCATGATGTACATTTGCGCGTGGCAGGCGGCAGCATTGCAGCCTGTGGCGTGGATTTCTTCCAGAATCGCGGCGGCAGCCGAAAGCGGCAGGCCTGACCCGCCATATTCTTCCGGGATCAGGGCTGCGAGCCAGCCGGCATCGGTCAGCGCCTTGACGAATTCGCTCGGGTAGCCGCGGCGGGTATCAAGTTGGCGCCAATATTCGCCGGGGAAGCGGGCGCAGAGCTTGCGCACTTCCTCACGGATTTCGGCATGGGCTTCCTGTGAATGATGC
>JBEDHL010000071.1:0-4112 GCA_041174145.1 Pseudomonadota bacterium | reverse complement strand
GCCCTTGGGCATAGCCGCCAATCACATGCAGCTTGCCGGCCCATGCCGTGCCCCAGGCCATTTCACTGCGCGGCAAGGGCAAGGGCGCACGAGACACCCAGCGCCCCGGCACACCGGCCGGCGCAGGGCTGGTCAATACGCGTTGCGCCAATTGTTCTGCTGTCAGTGATTGCGGATTGGCGCCACGTAACGCCGACATTTGATCAGCGGGGATATTCGCCCCGTGATGCCCGTGATGCTGGGCGGCAGCCGCCCCCGCCAGCATTGCCGCACCCGTTCCCAGAAAAATCCTGCGCCGCATTCGCCAAGCCCCCGTCTTTTTGCTGACAGAGAAATTGCGCGAATGCGGCGCGTGATCAAGCCCCGTTTAGGCGGCTTCAGCTTGCGTGGCTTCTGGCGGCGCCTGGCGCACTTCCAGCCCATCGGGGCTGGCCGTCACGGTCAGGCTCTCGCCATCCTTCACGCTGCCTTCCAGAAGCAAGCCGGCAAGCTTGTCTTGCAAGTTGCGTTGAATGACGCGCTTCAAGGGCCGTGCGCCATAGATGGGATCATAGCCCGCTTCCGCCAGCCATTCCCGCGCGGCTTCATCCAAGGCCAGCGTAATTTTGCGGTCTTCCAGCAACCGGCGCAGGCCGCGCAACTGGATATCCACAATCGCCGCCATATCCCCGCGCGCGAGGCGCCGGAACAGCACAATCTCATCCAACCGGTTGAGGAATTCCGGCCGGAAGCGTTCGCGCACGCTCCGCATCACGGCGGGCCGTGCCGCTTCAATATCGGCGGTCTCCGGCAATTCCGCGATGGCATGCGCGCCGAGATTGCTGGTCAGCACAATGATGGTGTTGCGGAAATCAACCGTCCGCCCCTGGCCATCCGTCAACCGCCCATCATCCAGCACCTGCAACAGCACATTGAAGACATCATCATGCGCTTTTTCGACCTCATCAAACAAAATTACCTGATAAGGCCGCCGCCGCACGGCTTCCGTCAGCGCGCCGCCTTCTTCATAGCCGACATAGCCAGGCGGCGCGCCAATCAGGCGGGAAACCGCGTGCTTTTCCATGTATTCGGACATGTCAATGCGCGTCATGGCGCGATCATCATCGAACAGGAAGGACGCGAGTGACTTCACCAATTCCGTCTTGCCAACACCAGTCGGGCCCAGGAACAGGAAGCTGCCAATCGGGCGATTGGGGTCCTGCAAGCCAGCACGCGCTCGGCGCACGGCTTTGGAAACCGCTTCCAGCGCTTCTTCCTGACCCACCACGCGCTTGCGGAGCTGGTCTTCCATGCGCAGCAGCTTCGCGCGTTCGCCTTCCAGCATTTTCTCCACTGGAATACCGGTCCAGCGGCTGACCACGGCGGCAATGCCTTCTTCCGTCACTGCTTCATTGACCAGCTTGGCATCGCCATTGCCAGCATCCGCCAGTTTCTTCTCGATGTCTGGAATGACGCCATAGAGCAATTCGGAAGCCTTAGTCAGATCGCCACGACGCTGCGCGAGTTCAATTTCCGTCCGCGCCTTGTCCAATTCTTCCTTGAGCTTCTGGCTTTCAACCACCTTGCCCTTTTCCGCTTCCCAACGCGTGGTCATGGCTGAGGAGCTTTCCTCAAGCTCGGCCAATTCCTTCTCTAGCTTCAGCAGCCGGTCGCGGGACGCCGCGTCATCTTCCTTCTTCAGCGCTTCGCGTTCGATCTTGAGGCGCATGAGGTCGCGGTCAATTGCGTCCAATTCCTCCGGCTTGCTATCCACCTGCATGCGCAGCCGCGATGAAGCCTCATCCACCAGGTCAATCGCCTTATCGGGCAGGAAGCGATCCGTGATGTAGCGGTTGGAAAGAGTCGCAGCCGCGACTAACGCCCCATCGGCGATGCGCACACCGTGATGGAGTTCGTATTTTTCCTTGATGCCGCGGAGGATGGAGATTGTGTCCTCCACGCTCGGCTCACCCACAAACACCGGCTGGAAGCGCCGTGCCAGTGCGGCATCCTTTTCCACATGCTTGCGATATTCATCAAGCGTGGTGGCGCCGATGCAATGCAATTCGCCACGCGCCAAGGCGGGCTTCAGCAGGTTGGACGCATCCATGGCGCCATCGGCCTTGCCCGCGCCGACCAGCGTGTGCATTTCATCGATGAACAGGATGATTTCGCCCTCAGCCTGCTGCACTTCTGCCAGCACGGCCTTCAGGCGTTCCTCGAACTCACCACGATATTTGGCGCCCGCAATCATCGCCCCCAGATCCAGCGCCATCACGCGCTTGGTCTTCAGCGCTTCCGGCACATCGCCATTGACGATGCGCAGCGCCAAGCCTTCGACAATTGCGGTTTTGCCTACACCTGGTTCGCCAATCAGCACAGGGTTGTTCTTGGTGCGACGGGCAAGCACCTGAATGGCGCGGCGGATTTCCTCATCGCGGCCAATCACCGGGTCAAGCTTGCCCTCGCGCGCCACTTCCGTGATGTCGCGCGCGTATTTTTTCAGCGCGTCGAAGCTATCCTCCGCGTTCTGGCTATTCACTGTGCGGCCCTTGCGAAGCGCGGCGATGGCATTTTCCAGCTTATCGGGTTCGGCACCGGCCAGGCGCAGCGCGCGGCCGGCATCACCCTCACTGCCGGCAAGCGCCACCAGCACGCGGTCCTGCGCCACAAAGGCATCGCCGGCGCGATTCGCCTGTTCCTGAGCATTGCCCAGGATGCGCACGATATCAGCGGTGAAATTGGGTTGGGCCGAAGCGCCGCCGCCGGTCACTTTCGGTATGCGTCCCAGGGCGGAATCAACCGCGACCTTGGCGCGCATCGGGTCCCCGCCCGCGGCGCGAATCAGGCCGCTGGCCGCGCCTTCTGGGTCATCCAGCAACGCCTTCAGCAAATGGCCGGGGGTCACCTGTTGGTGAAAATCCCGAATGGCGATGGTTTGCGCCGCTTGCAGAAAACCGCGGGCGCGGTCGGTAAACTTTTCGATATCCATGAGGTCCCTCTCCTGAGCGGACGATGCCCTCGCCCCCGAATGGGCGACGAATGACACCAGAATGCTTGATATGTGGTATCAGGCCTTGATCTGCTTCAAGGGGGTGCCCGATGCGTATCGAAAAGATCTACCGTTACCCGGTGAAGGGGCTGTCTGCCGAGGCGATGGAAGCCGTGGCGCTGACCCCTGGTGAGATGCTGCCGCATGACCGGCGCTTCGCACTCGCCCAGGGGGATGCGCCCTTTGATGTGGCCGCACCGCGCTGGCTTTCCAAGCGCAATTTCGGCTGCCTGATGGCCAATGAACGGCTTGCCCTGCTGCATACGGCCTTTGATCCGCATGACGGGAGCCTCGCCATCCGCGCCCCGGGCGCTGCCCCCTTCCTGGGGGATACGCGCACGGATGCCGGCAAGGCCGCCATCGCCGCCTATCTGACCGCCTTCCTTGGCCCGGAAGCGCGGGGTGAGCCGCGCTTTATCGAAGCCCCCGGCCATCGCTTTTCCGATGTGGCGATGAAGGTGGTTTCCATCATTAGTCTTTCCAGCCTGCATGCTTTGGAGGCCGAGGCCGGCATGGCGCTGGACCCGCTGCGCTTTCGGGCAAATTTCTATTTCTCCGGCGGGCGGCCCTGGGCGGAATTTGATTGGCTCGGCAAGGAAATCCAGATTGGCCAGGTGCGGCTTAAGGTGGTGAAGCGCATCGTGCGCTGTGCCGCGACCGAGGTGAACCCGGCCACAGCGAAACGCGACGCCGACCCGCCACGCGATTTGCGCCGGCATTTCGGCCATGCCGATTTGGGGGTTTATGCGGAAGTGCTGGAAGGTGGGCAGGTGGCGCTTGGTGATGCGCTGGAACCCATGATCCTTGCGCTGTGATAATGCCTTTATTCTGCCGCTTGGCCCATGCATAAAGATGATTAGAAAGGGGTGACCAACATGGCCACTAAATTTCGACATCTTGCTTTGGCAGTCTTGGGTTTTGCGGGTTGCGCGCTTTCGGCTTTGGCGGCGGTGGCCCATCCGCAATATGGCTATGGGTATGGCTACCCGGCCCCATATCAACATCATCCGCACCACTATCCGCGCGGTCAGGCTGGGGTCGTGATTATGCCGCCGCCGGTGTATTACGCGCCGCCGCCGCC
>JBEDHL010000070.1:0-6766 GCA_041174145.1 Pseudomonadota bacterium | reverse complement strand
GATCAATGCCGCGCGGCTGCGCTTGCTGCGCGCCGAACGCGGCGTGCCCGATGTGCCCGCGCGGCTCGCGCAATCGCGCCAGCGCCTGGATGATTGGGGCGAAAGGCTGCCGCGGGCGGTTTCCGCCAGCTTGGCCATCCGGGCGCAAAAGCTTGCCGCCATCCGTATTCCCCATCCGCGAGAAGGCATTCAGGCCCGCCGCGCAACGCTGGAAGCGGCTGGCTTACGGTTAGGTGCAGCCTGGGCACGGCGGCGTGATGGCTTTGGCGCCGCGCCAGGCCTCTCGCGGCTTTCGCCCGCGCCGGTGCAGGCCATGCTGCGCCAGCGCCAAGCAGTGCTTGAAGGCCTATCGGCGCGGCTGGAAAGCGCTTCCTATACTTCCGTGTTGGCGCGCGGTTTCGCCCTGGTGCGGGACGCCAAAGGGGCGCCGGTTGTAGCCGCAGGCAGTGTCGCGCCGGGACAGAGCTTGCGCCTGACCTTCGCGGATGGCGAAGTGGGCGTCAGCGCCGATGCCTCTCGCCAAGGACGCCTGTTATGACGCCTCAATTATCCCGACGCCTATTGCTTGCCGCGCCCGCGCTGCTGCTTGCCGGGCGGGCCAGGGCCGTGATGCTGAATGAAGCCGCGTTGACCCAGGGCGGCTTTGTGGTGGGCCGCGCCGCGCCGGGTACTAGGCTGGCACTGGATGGCCGCGCGGTCAGGGTCTCGCCCGCCGGGGATTTCGCCTTTGGCTTTGGGCGGGACCATGCGGCCCAGGCCAGGCTTGCCATCACCGCTCCTGCAGGTGCCGCAGAAACACGGGTTTTGAATATCACGAAGCGGCAATGGCCGACCGAGAGCATTTCCGGTCTGCCGCCCGCGCAGGTGACGCCAGATGCTGAAACCCTGACCCGCATCGCCCGCGAGCGCGAAAAACTAGGCGCCATCCGCGCCCTGGAATCAGGCCTGACAGGCTTTGCCGAGGGTTTTGTGCGCCCCGCCCCAGGCCGCATTTCCGGTGTTTTCGGCAGCCAACGCATCCTGAATGGCCAGCCACGCCAGCCGCATTACGGGCTTGATTTCGCCGCGCCGACCGGCACCCCAGTGGTTTCATGCGCAGCCGGCCGGGTCACCCTGGCTGATGAGTTTCATTTTTTCGGCAAATTGATCGTGCTTGATCATGGGCATGGCGTGAATTCGCTCTATGCCCATCTTTCAGAAATTGCGGTGCGAGAGGGTGAGAACATCACCAAAAGCCAAAGGATCGGCGCCATTGGCATGACCGGGCGCGTGACGGGGCCGCATTTGCATTTCAGCCTGTCCTGGTTCCAGCAATGGCTGGACCCCCAACCGGTGGTCCTGCCAAGCTGATTATAAAAGCGCGTTCTTTAGACCTTACGCGCCCTTAATTCATCGCGGATTTCTGCCAGAAGTGCCTCGGTCGGCGTGGGTGGCGGGGCTTTTGCGTCTTGCACGGCCTTAGAAGCCTGCAATTTGCTGAGCACTTTCACCATCCAGAATACAGCAAAGCCGACAATGACGAATTTGATGATGGCATTGAGAAATTTGCCAACAGCCAATACGGCCGCTCCACCATCACGCGTCGCCGCCAGTGTTGCCTTGCGTTCCCCGGAAATCACCACAAAAAGGTTGGAGAAATCCATTCCGCCCATCAACAGACCAAGAATGGGATTGAACAAATCCTCCACCATGGAGGTAACAATGGCGGTGAAGGCAGCGCCAATCACCACGCCAACCGCCAGATCAATCACATTGCCGCGCATGATGAAGGCTTTGAATTCCTTCAGCCATTGCGGTTCCTTCACCGGTATCTGACCGGCAATCTTATTCGCCAAATCGCTCATGTTTTATCCCCCAACCGAAGGGCCCTTCAACGGATGCCCAGCAAGACCATGATGCAAGCCCATTGGTTGCTTTTTGTAAAGCTTAAGAAGGTATGACTGAAGTGCTGGTGCGCCTCTTCGGACCATAAGGCCATGCAAAGGCACCAATATGATATGGTCTCGTTTCGGAATTGATCTTAGGTTTTGATGATGGAACCAAGCCGCTTCGCCCAGCAAATCACCTTCCTTTATGCGGAAGACCCTGCCCCTTCCTGGGATTTTTACGAAAACACGCTTGGCCTTGCCCTGGTGCAAGACCAGGGCACCTGCCGTATTTACGCGACATCACCAGATAAGCGCGGCTTTCTTGGCATTTGCCGCGCGCGCGCGCCGCGCGCTTCAGAAAACCCGCGCGTACAGGGCGGCGTGGTTTTCACCTTCGTTGATCCGGATGTGGAAGGCTGGCATGCCAAACTAAAGGCGCGCGGCGTCAAGGTTCCTGACCAGGTGGAATATTCCGAAGCCTATCGCGTGACGCATTTCTTCTTTCACGACCCCGCCGGCTATTTGCTGGAAGTGCAGCGCTTCGAAAGGCCGGATTGGCCAAACCCTGGCTAATCCCGCCCCCGAAGCGAAAAAGCCTTTCACCCTGAAAGCATGGTGGTGGGCAACCAGGTCACCACCGCAGGGAATAAGGTCACGATGGCCACGGCAATCACCATTAGAAAAAAGAAGGGCAAGGTGTATCGCGCCACTTCGAATATTCCCATATTCGTCAGGCCCTGCAGTACGAATAGGTTGAAGCCGACCGGCGGCGTCACCTGTGCCATTTCCACCACCAGCACGATGAAAATACCAAACCACACCAGGTCAAACCCAGCGCCTTGAATGATCGGCAAAACGACCGATACGGTCAGCACAATCATGCTGATGCCATCAATAAAGCAGCCCAGCACCAAATAGATCAGAGTAAGGCAAGTAATGATCATATAAGGGCTGAAGCCCTGCGCACCGACCCAGGCCGCCATCGCCGCCGGAATGCCGGAATAGGCCATGGCCTGGGTCAGGAAGGCCGCCCCCGCCAGGATCAAATTGATCATGCAGGAAAGCCTGACCGCGCCCATCAAGCTATCAATGAAGCTCTTGCGGCTGAGCGTCCCACCCCAGGCGGAAAGCGCCAGGGCCCCAACCACGCCGAAAACCGCCGCTTCAGTCGCGGTTGCCCAGCCGAAATAGATGCTGC
The DNA here is from genome assembly GCA_041174145.1 of Pseudomonadota bacterium. Lineage (GTDB taxonomy): Bacteria > Pseudomonadota > Alphaproteobacteria > Acetobacterales > Acetobacteraceae > Neoroseomonas. The sequence continues at coordinate 3,700 of JBEDHL010000070.1, read as the reverse complement.
CCATAACGAAAGCGATCAGCAGCACCACCGGGATAAGCTGTCCGCTTTCCTTGAGCTTTTGGGACAAGGGAATGGAAGGGTCACGCGGCGGCGTCAGGCTTGGGTTCAGCATGGACCACAGCATGATATAGCCGCTGAACAGGATCATCAGCATGATGCCTGGAATGACACCGGCGATGAAAAGCCGCACAATCGAAACCTCTGCCGCCACGCCATAGACAATCATGACAATGGAAGGCGGTATCAAAAGACCAAGCGTGCCGGCGCCGGCCAAGCTGCCCACTGTCATGGGCAGATGGTAACCACGCTGCGTGAGTGCAGGCAGCGACATCTTGCCGATTGTCGCCGCCGTTGCCGCGGAAGAACCCGAAACCGCGGCGAAAATGCCGCAACCAATCACGTTCACATGCATCAGACGCCCAGGCAGGCGCTGCACCCAAGGGGCAAGACCGCGGAACATATCTTCGGAAAGCCGTGTACGGAAAAGGATCTCACCCATCCAGATGAACAGCGGCAGGGCGGCCAAGGTCCATGACGCGAGCGATTGCCAAATCGCCGTGCCCATCACTTTTTCCGCAGGGAAATTTGGCATGGAAGGCATCAGCATCGGCAGCAGGATCACGCCGCAAAGCCCCACCAGCATCAGGCCAAGCCCGATCCAAACTCCAAGCCCCAGAAACAGAAACAGCAAGCCAAGGAGCAAAAGCCCGGCTTCGGTTTGCGCGAGTTCCATCAGAGTTCCTCCCCCGCGCGATCAAGCGCACTCATCTCGGCAGCCTTGCGGTAGGATGGCGTGCCTCCGGTCAGATGCGCGGCAAGATCATCCAAAAGGCAAAGGGCGAATAATCCGGCGCCGAAAGCGCAAAGCCCCTGCGGCATCCAAAGCTTCCAGGCAACAGAACCCTGCGCCACATCTTCAAATTCAAAACTATCCATTGCCAAATCAGACATGGCATAGGCGAAGAAAAGCGTGAGTGCTGTGGTCAGGATCAGCGCCACGCTTTCCATGATGAAGCGCACCGAACCCTTAAGTCGGCCGATGATCAGATCAACGCGAATATGCGCGCCATGACGAAAGGCATAGGCCAAAGGCAGGGTTGCTGAGGCCGCCACTGAAAAGGCGGTCAGGTCATCGGCACCCAGTACCGTCAGGCCGAATTGTCGGCCCACCACCTGCGCCACGATAATGGCGCCAATCGCAGCAAAGGCGATGCCGCCAAGCACCCCCCCAAGCAGGTAAAGCGAATCAAGTGCCTTGCGCATCAAACCCCACCTTCACAAGTCAAGAATGGGCGGGAAACCCCGCCCATCAGTATTTCAAGCAATTGCCGCGCGATAGGCATCCATCAGGCGCTTGCCTTCCTCGCCCGCCTTGGCCACCCATTCCTCGGCCTGGGTCGCGCCAATCCGCGCCAGGCCCTGCATCAAGGTGGCGGAAGGCGTGCCAATCGTCATGCCGCGCGAAGCCAGCATGTTCTGGCGTTCCACGGTTTCAACCTCTGAAGCCTGCCAGCCGCGCGCCTCGGCCGCTGCGGCGGCTTTGCGCACCGCTTCCTGCGATGCCGCTGGCAGGGCCTGGAAGGCGCGGGTTTGCACGAATACCGCGTTCTTGGTGCGGGTGAAGCCGATCGGCGTGAAGAATTTGCAGAAATCCCAGGCCTGCACATCAACGCCCGTGGCGGCCGAGGTCACCATGGCATTCACCACGCCGGTCGCGAAGGCTTGTGGCACTTCGGCTTGCTGCACCAAGGTGGGCGTCGCACCGGCCAGGGTCGCGAAGCGATTGGTCAGCGCATTGAAGGTGCGCATCTTCATCCCGCGCAGCGTATCCACGCTTTCCACCGGGACATTGGTATAGAAGCCTGATTGCGGCCACGGCACCATGTATAGCAGCGTAATGCCCTGGCGCTGCAAGCGCGCTTCAATAAAGGGCCGTTGCAATTCCGCCAATTTGCGCGCCTGCGCGGTGGATGTCACCAGCTGCGGCACACTGTCCACTTCAAAGAAGGGGTCTTCATTGCCATAGGCCGACATCAGGATTTCGCCAAGCTGCGCTTGGCCGGTCTGCACGCCACGCTTGATTTCTGGCATTTTAAGCAACGACGCATTGGAATGCATCTGGATTTGCAGCCCAGACGCGCCGGCCTGGGCCTCAGTGATGAATTCCCGCAAATTCCGCGTGTGGAAATTGCCGTCCGGATAGGCGGTGGCCAATTGCCAGCGTGTCTGCGCCTCTGCCTTGCGAATGGTGGGCGCGGCCAGCGTCAACCCGGCGGCACCCAGCAACAGGGCACGGCGGGAGGGGGGGTGAAACATGAGCCTCTCCTTATTTCTTTAGAAGGGCCAGTGTCACCCCTGAAACACCCCCTGGCAAGGGGCGCCGCCGCCAGATTTTACCCAGGCGGCGGGCTATTCGCCTCAAGCGCGGTCAGGCGCTGGCGCGATAAGCGTCAAGCAGCTTTTTGCCATCTTCACCCGCGCGCTGGACCCATTCCTCGGCCATGGTGCTGCCAACGCGGGTCAAATCCTCAAGCAGCCGCGCAGAAGGTTCCAGCACACGCATTCCGCGTTGGCCGAGCGTGGCCTGGGTTTCCCTTGCCGCCTGTTCCGACAATTCATAGCCGCGCTTTTCCGCCGCTTCAGCCGCGGCGCGGATCATTTGCTGCTGCTGTTCGGACAAGCCTTGCAGCGCACGGCGAGAGACAAAGACAGCATTCTTGGTCATGGAAAAGCCGAGCGGCGTAAAGACCTTGGCGTAATCCCAGGATTGCGTATCCACGCCCGTAGCGGCCGAGGTGATTTGCGCCTGCACCACACCAGTCGCGAAGGCCTGCGCCAATTCCGCTGCCTGCACCAGGGTTGGCTGAGCGCCGATTAATTGCGCGAAGCGATTGGTCATGGGGCTGAAGGTACGGAAGCGCTGGCCGCGCAACTGTTCCAGACTGGTCACGGGTTCCTGCGAATAAAGCCCCGCCGGCGGCCATGGCACCATATACAAAAGGCTCAAGCCCTGGCGGGCAAAGCGCGCTTCGATGAAGGGGCGTTGCAAATCGGAAAGCCGCTTGGCCTGTGCGTAATTTACCACCAATTGCGGCAGGGCATCCGCGTCAAAAAGCGGGTCTTCATTGGCGTAGGCGGTCAGCAGGATTTCGCCAAGCTGCACCTGCCCGGTCTGTACGCCGCGCTTGATTTCCGGCATCTTCAGCAGCGCGCCATTGCTGTGCAATTGCACGGCCAATTGACCGTTGCTGGCCTTCTGGATGTCTTCAATGAAAGTGCGGATATTGCGGGTGTGCAAATTGCCATCCGCGTAGGGCGTGGCCATTTGCCAGCGCGTCTGGGCATGACCAAGGCTCGGGGAAAGGGCGGCCAAGCCAGCGGCCCCGGCCATGAACTGGCGACGATGAAGCGTCATGGGTTTTTTCCTTCTTCCGCCCGGCCCTGCCCCCGCCCGGCTTTCAAAGCGGGTAATCGCGCGCCGGATCCACCCCAGATTGCGTCAGAAAATGCCGAATGGCTACCACTTCATCCTTGGAAAGGCTGTGCTGGGTATTATGAAAGGCATGGGCTTGGCCCGCGAGCTTCACCGCCAGCCGGCCCGAACCATTATGGGAAACCTCAGCCCCCAATTCCTCAAACACCGCTTCCACGGCCTTCGGGTCAATATTGGCGCTGACGGGGTGGGCGAAAATCGCGTGCA
>JBEDHL010000069.1:0-11314 GCA_041174145.1 Pseudomonadota bacterium | reverse complement strand
GGCTTGGCGCGCCGGCTGCCGGCCCCCTGTATCGCCCTGGGGGGTATTAACGCTGGCACGCTTGGCGCGGTGCCGCGCCGCGCTGCTGGAGTGGCGGCGATTGGCGGGCTGACCCCGGTTTCTGTTGCATCTCGGCCACAGTGATGTGGCCAAGTCGCGGCAGCAGCGTCTGAGAGGTTGCGGCCAAGGCGTTGAAATGATCATAGTCCGGGAAGGTCTGGAAATGATTGGCGCCCGTATTGGGGGTTAAGGTTTCCTTCCTGCCGAGGGCAGGGGCCGAGGAACACTGCCGGATTTTCCGGCGATGAGGAGGACTTGAATGCGTAAAATTCTTCTGGGGACAACTGCTGTTGTCGGCCTGGCGGTGGTGGCTCCGGCTGCTTTCGCGCAGTCGGCGTCTTTGATTGGCGCTGGTAACCATGGCGCTGCCGGTTCGCCGCCCGTGGCGACGAGCGGCCTGAGCGTCCGTCTCGGCGGCTTCTTTGACTTCACCTATGGTGTGGTGAGCGACGATGCCGATAAGGGCGGTGGCTATACCGGTACTCGTATTACCGGCGCGCAGGCCCGTCAGACGACCGACATGCGCACTGAATCGGAAATCAACCTGTATGTTGATGGCCGCGCTTCCAACGGCCTGCAATACGGTGCCGTTTTCGAACTGCAAATGGACAACATGACCAATACCGGCAACGGTACGGGCGTGGATTATGATGAACTCTATGGCTTCGTGAAGGGCGCCTGGGGTGAACTGCGCTTCGGTCAAGAAGACAGCGCCGCGTCCCTGATGCAGGTGATGGCGCCTAGCGTGCTGTGGATGGGCCGTTCGGACGCGTGGGATGAGTTCGTGGTTGGCTCCAACTACATCGGCGCTGGCATCAACGACGGTAACGACTCCACGAAGATCATCTACCTGTCGCCGCAGTTCAACGGCTTTGATTTCGGTTTGTCTTATTCGTCGAACCGCAATGAAGGCGAACAGACCACTTCCGGGTCGTCCACCAACGCCTATCAGCGTGATTACACGGGCCTGACCAACGAAATCTCCGCCGCGCTGCGTTATCGCGGCACGATTGGTGGGGTTGGCATCCAGGCGTCCTTGGCTGCTCAGTTTGCTGATGCCGCCAAGCAGTCCGCTAATGGCACTAGCATTGCTACCCGCGACCAGAACGTCACCGTCTACAGCGCTGGCTTGGTGCTCTCCGGCCTGATGCCTGGCCTGCAGATCGGTGGTGATTACACCTGGGGCAAGTATCGCAACGCTCCTGGCACTGCCTCTGCTGCGCAAGGCCTTGATGATAGCGACATGATCGGCCTTGGCGCCGTCTACACCACGGGCGCTATGAGCCTTGGCGTGAATTATGCGCTGTCCACGCAGTCCAACGGTGGCACGGTTGATGACCGTACCCAGACCTATATTGGTCTTGGCCTTGCCTATGTTATTGCGCCGGGCATGACCTTCTTCGCCAATTACAACATGATCTCTGATAAAAATGTGCCGGTGGCGCAGGCGACGAAGACTAGCACGACCTCTAACCTCACCACCTATGGTAGCGGCGACTACCAGCGTGACATCACGGTTGCGGTGGCTGGCGTGCGCGTCGCCTTCTGATCTTCGGATCATTGGGTAAAAAGGGGCGGCGGGGGAAACCCTGCCGCCCTTTCTCTTTTCAGCTAACGTGATTCTGGGCTAAGGACGCAGTATGAAGCTTCGCCAAAACCCTGCCTTCCCAATCTTCGCCCTTACCCTTTGCCTGGGGGCCACCGGCCTGGCTGGCTGTGGTAGCGACCTTCAGGTCCGAGAGGTTGGTCGCGAAGAATACAATACCGATAGCAAGCGGGAGCAATTGCTGCGCGCGACATCCAATGCTGGTACTTCTGGCGGACTTACGCTGTTTGGCGGCGGCGGCACCGAAAAGGGCCAAGAAGGTGGTGGCGGCGGCGGTGGCCTTGGTGTCAATGCCTTTCTGTGGCGCGCGACGCTGGATACGCTTTCCTTCATGCCCTTGGCATCCGCTGATCCCTTTGGCGGCGTGATCATCACGGATTGGCATGCGCCCGGCGGTGTTTCGAATGAACGGTTCAAGGCCACGGCTTATGTGCTGGGGCGGCAATTGCGTTCAGATGGCGTGCGGATTTCGCTGTTCCGCCAGGTGCGTGGGGCAGGTGGCTGGGTGGATGCGCCGGTCAGTGCCGCGACAGCAGCCGAATTGGAAGACAAGGTGCTGACCCGTGCGCGCGAATTGCGGAGCCAATCGGCGGGCCGCTGAAGCGCTGCGGCGTTTTGCAGGGTTGATGGCGCCATGATGCCGCCGGCCATGCTTTGGGGCCAGGTGCAGGCGGCCATGCAGCAAGGCCGGCTGGATGTCGCGCAGGCGGGGGCGGAGCAAATCCTGCGCGCCGCGCCGCGCCACCCCGGCGCGCTGCATGTACTGGGCGTGATTTGCCTGCAGCGGCGGCAAATGCCGGAAGCGCTGCGTTGGCTGAAAAAGGCAAGCCAGGCGGATCAGCGCAATGCCATGATCTGGGCGACGCTGGGCTACGCCTGCTTTGAAACCGCGGCGTTTCGGGATGCGGCGGAAGCCTTTCAGAAAACGACACGGCTTGATCCGCGGGCGCATCCCGCGCTGCATGGCTTGGGTAAAAGCCTGCAAGCGCTTGGCCGGCATCAGGAAGCGGCGGGGGCGCTTGGCCGTGCCATCGCCCTGGAACCGCGCAATGCGGATTATTTGAATGATCGTGGCGTGGCGTTGATGGAAAGCGGCGCGCTTGATGATGCCCTGCGGGATTTTGATGCGGCGCTTGCGGTGGCGCCTGGTTTTTTCGGGGCGTTCTTGAATAAGGGCTTGGTGCTGAAGCAACGCGGTGATGCAGGCGCGGCGCTTGCGGCGCTGGATCAGGCCATTTTGCTCAACCCCAATTTCGCGCCAGCGCATAATAATCGTGCGGCCGTATTGCTGGATTTGAAGGAATACGCCCAAGCCCTGGAAGCGGCGCGGCGCGCCATAACCCTGGCGCCAGATTTCGCGGAAGCCTGGAATAACCAGGGGCTGGCGCAATTGGACCTTGGCGAAACTGAAGCCGCCTTGGAAAGTTTCACGCAAGCCGTGCGGCTTGATCCCGCCAATGCAGCGGCGCTTTATAATGCAGCCGGTATTCATTGGCAGCGTGGTGATTATGCGGAGGCTGCCGCCGCTTGCCTTCGGTGCTTGCGCGCAGCGCCCACGCATGTGGCGGCGCTGACGGATCTTGGCTTGGCGGAAGCCGCGCTTGGCAATCATGCGGCGGCGCTGGAACATTATGATCGCGCGCTTCGCATTGCGCCGGATTTTATTGAAGCGGAATTCAACAAATCCCTGACCTGTTTGTTGCTTGGAAAGCTCTCGGAAGGGTGGCGCTTATGGGAAGCGCGTAAGCGGAAGAAAATCCCTGTTGGATACAAGGATTTTGGCCTGCCATTATGGACCGGGGCGCAGGGTCTTTCGGGGCGGCGGATCTTGCTGCATTGGGAACAGGGTTTTGGTGATACGGTGCAATTCATCCGCTATGCACCACTGGTGCAGGCCAAAGGTGCCGACGTAGCGTTGATGGTGCAGCCGGAATTGGCGCCGCTGATCCGGCGCGTGATGCCTGAAGTAGTGCTGGTGGATGAAGCGCCGGCGGATCCCACGCTGCAATGCCCGTTGATGAGCCTGCCGCGCGCTTTTGGCACAACATTGGAAAACATACCCGCGGCGCCCGCATGGCTGGCGGATACAGCGCGGCGTGATGTGTGGCGTGCAAGATTGGGGACAGCGAGCAAGCCGCGCATTGGGCTTGCATGGCGCGGAAGCGCGGGCCATGGCAATGATCGCAACCGTTCACTTGGCCTGCGCGATATTCAGCCGATTATTCAAGATCAGGCACAATGGATCGGCATCCAGAAGGGCATGCCTGATGCCGATAGGCAGGCGCTGGCTTCTGTGGCTGGGCTGCGGGTTTTTGATGAGGAAATAACGGATTTTGAAGATACGGCCGCGCTGATTGCGGAGATGGATCTGATCATTTCCGTCGATACCAGCCTTGTGCATTTGGCGGGGAGCATGGGCCGCGAATGTTGGGTGATGCTGCCCTTCAACCCGGATTGGCGCTGGCTGCTCGATAGGGAAGACAGCCCTTGGTATCCGACGCTGCGGCTATTTCGCCAAAAGCGCCTTGGTGATTGGGCTGTTGTGCTGCAGGAAATACGCGCCGCCTTGACCAAAAGGTTTGGCTGAAGCGGCGCTTCCTTCGCGTCAATCCCCAAGCACGGTCATGCTATTGACCGGGATATTGACGACCCCCGGCACATTGAGCGTGACGGGCGTTGCAAGTGGCGCCCAGAGCAAGGGATTGCCGCCTGTTTGTGCGTCAAACACGCCGATATGCGTGAGTGTGCCTGGCGCGCTGGTGAAGCTGAAGCGCACCTGCGAAACATTATATTGCAGGCCGGTGCCAAAGAATGTCACTGCCTGGCGCGCATAGCCGGTGCCAGTTGGTTCGCCGGAAACACCAGAGGCATCAGAACCACCCGTGCCAAGGGCGACGAAGACGGCGGATGGCAAAGTTGGGCGACGCCCAACCACGGAACGCCCAAGCAGATTCTTGGCGTAATCGGTCAAGGAGGTCATGCGTTTTTTCCTGTGCGGGGTGCGCCAACACTTGATCCGCAGCAACGGATCAAGTGTCGCGAAAAAAAGAAGGATGGATCAGGCAACCACCGCGCCATCGGGCCAGCGCCAGCTTGTGCCGTCGCTGATGGCGAAGCGCTTGCTGGCGGTGCCATCGGCCACATAAATCATGCAGCGTGGGTAGCTTGCCGCGGCCGGCAAGCTGGCAACGGTATAGGATGGCAATTGGACAGGCGAACCCGCCTGCACCGCACCGGTGCCCTTGCCTAGCAGCAGAAGTGCCACATTGGCATCCGCGCCCTGGGCAGTGATTTGCGGTGGCGCACCACCGCCCGCGCCATTGATGCGCACGAAATTCACCGGCGTTGCCACCGCATTCACTTCAAGCGCGATATTGCCGCGGCTATTGAGCCGTACCGGGGCGATATTCTTGGCAGACAGGGCCAAAGGAATATTCGTATCCGTGCCGCTTGCGGCCAGGCTTGGCGTGCCGCCGGCTGCGCTGCCGCTGGCAGTGACTTGATTGACATTATTGGTCGGCGTGGAAACGCCAAAAGCGTGGTTGCCTGCGGCACCACCCATGGTGATGGTGCCGGCGGCCAGGCGCATTTGCTCCGCACCGCTTACGCTTAGGCCCAGTGTAGTGGAGTTCGGTTGATAAAGTCCGGCATCCTGCGTGCCCACCATGACGCCTGGCCGATCCGCGCGCCCTGCGGGGGCGGCGGAAGCGACAAAGCCATTGGTGCCGCTATTGATCAACGGGCCATCATTGCCATTCCCAAGCAGGGCCGGGGAGCCGAGATAAACTTGATTGGGCGTGCCGGTAATAACATTGGCAAGGTGAATGGCGGCTGAGCCATCATTCAGGCGGTTATAGAATTCCGCACGGAAGGCGAAGATATCCAGCCGGTTATTGCTGCCATTCACACGGATGGCGTTGCTTTCGGCATCGTCAATACGCAGATTGCCGATTTGAATCCGCGCATTATTGCCATCAATTTGAATGCCGGTGGCGCCGGCGACTGGTACGCCATCGGATGGATTCAGGCGTTCCGATTGTGTGGTGATATTGGCGATGCGCCCTTCAACGCCATTGCCATCAATCCAGATGCCATATTTGGAGAAATCCGCGTAGACATTGCTGGCGTAGAATTTCGTTGTGACGCCGGCGCTGGAGGAAGAAAAGCGGAGTGTGGAACGCGCGCCAAGGACAAAAATATCATCCAGAAAAACACCATCAACCTTGCGGAAGACCAAGGCATCTTGATTAGCCTGCTGCCATGCTAGCACATTCTGGTCATTAGTCTGGAAGGTCCAGAAATGTACATGTTCCAGCCGGCAAATATCATAACAACGATCAACTTCCACGCCACGGGTGAAAACCTGGCCGCGCAGGCGCTTGATGCTCATGCGGCCGGAATTATCGCACCAGATGCCGCGATTGACGCTGACCAGAAAAATATTCTCAAAATCCACCGCGCCCAGGCAATCCTGCACGCGGAAGACGTAATCATAATCGGTCGGTGCCCAGGTGGGGCTTGCAACACCATGGTATTGGCGAATGGCGATATCGCGCACGATTGAACCGCGCGCCATGGTGCCGGAGAAGGTGAAGGGCGTGAAGCCTGCTTGGTCTATCTTGAACCAGGTTCCATTGGCTTCATTCGGGCCTTCAGTGAAGCCGGCGCCTTGCAGCGTGACGGTGACGCCATTGATGACGATAGGACTCGCCAAGCGATAGATACGCGCGCCGAATTGCAGCACGCCGCCACCGGCAAGCTTAAGCGCATTAATCGCCGCTTGAATGGCCGGTGCATCATCGGCAAGGCCATTGCCGACGGCGCCGTAATCACGCACATGAACGGGCCGATCCGCGAGCAGGCCGGATCGCAGCTGCGCGACACTCGTGCGCCGAGTGGTAAGCGTGGTGCCATTCGTTTGCACGATGGGCAGGATATCTGCATCAGCCGTGGCGGTGACGCTTGGAAGCGCGCTGATCTTTGTGTCGGACATGGATGACCTTTTTCTGGTTGCAGCCAAGCGCTTCGGATCGGCTGATCCAAAGTGCGGCGGGCCTTGGGTTGTCGGGGAGATAAGGTTCAGAACAGCAGCAATTGGCCGTCTTGTTCGAGCAGCAATACACCCGAAGTCTCGGCCAGCAGGCGGGGCGCGACGCCGATGGCGAAGGGGGGAGAGAGCGCAAAATGATTGGTATCGGCGGTATTGCGGGCCAGAAAACTGTAGCCGCCCGCTGAGGCTTGCGCGGGGAAAAGCGTACTGGCCCTGCCATTCGCGACGGCCGCTGACTGGGTAGCAATGACTGTGCCGGCCGCATTGCGTAGCTGGAAGGTGATATTTGCAATACTGCCCAGGATGGTGACGGCCACCGGAATTGAAGCGCCCGGTTCCATGGCATTGGGCAAGGGGTCGAAGATGATAGCGCGCGCTTCCGCACTGGCCGAAAGGGTCAACCGGAACGGCAAATTCGCCGAACGCTGAATGCTTGGCGGTGCGCCGGTTGCGTCCAACACTGTGGCGGTACCAGTGAGATTACCGGCGCGCACCGGCAGCATGGCGGTGCCATCAGCAGCCTGCACCATAATGATATCGCCAATGCGCAAACGGTCTTGGGCTGATGCGAAATAGCCCGCGGCCTGTGTGGCGGCGCGGCTATCTGAGGTGCGGTAATGCCAAAGGGTGAAACCATTCGCCGCGCTAAGGGGCGAAAGATCGACTGGCGTAAAGGGCATGGGCGCTCCTGCAGCCTTGCCACGCGGCAGGGCATAGCCGGGCCGTTGGCAGGGATTAGGTTTTGACGGGGAGGGGGGGGCTTTGGGCGCAATTCGGCCCTTGATGTGACTGCATGTAGGGGAATAATAGCCCAGTGTCAAGGAAAAAATTCCATGACAATGATTTTTGTCTGGCCCATCGAAATTGCCGCTTTCTCCGCTACAAAGCATCCCGAAGCTTGCGGAGCCGTCCCCATGATCCGTCGTTTGATCGCGTTTTTTTGCCTTCTGCTTTTGCCTGGCCTGACCGCGGCGCAGGAGCGTGCTCTGAATGTTTACAACTGGTCGGATTATATCGACCCCTATGCGGTACAGCGCTTCACGCGTGAAACCGGCATTCGCGTGCGCTATGATGTCTATGACAGTCTGGAAACGCTGGAAGGCAAGCTTTCCGCCGGGCGTTCCGGTTATGACATTATTGTACCGACCAGTGAGCCGAGCTTTGCGCGGTTGCTCCGCGCGGGTGCGCTGGCGCCGCTTGATCGGGCGCGGTTGCCGAATTGGCGCAATCTTGATGCAAGGCTGATGGCGCGCGTGGCGGAGATTGATCCGGGCAATCAGCATGGTGCGATTTACTTATGGGGTACGGTGGGGCTTGGCCTTAGGCTCGATCGGATCAGGGCGATTGCGCCGGATTTGGTGCTGGATGGGCTTGATGTGCTGTTCAAGCCGGAAAACGCGGCGCGCTTGGCGCGTTGCGGCATTATGGTGATGGATAGCGCAACCGATGTGCTGCCTTCCGCGCTGCGCTGGGCGGGGCGTGATCCGAATGCGCATGTGGCGGAAGATTTGCGCGCCGCTGAACAGACGCTAATGGGCATTCGCCGGCATATCCGCGCTATTATTCCGGCGGGCGCCATTCTGGATGCTTTGGCGAATGGGGAAGCTTGTGTCGCGCTGACCTATTCCGGCGATGTCATTCAGGCGAAAGCGCGGGCGGAAGAAGCGGGGCGCGGGGTGGAGATTGGCTATGTCGCACCACGCCAGGGCGCGCAGCTTTGGTTTGATATGCTGGCTATCCCCGCCGACGCACCGAATAAGGACGCCGCGCATGACTTCATCAATTTTCTGCTCCGGCCGGATGTGATGGCGGGCATCACCAATCATGTGCGTTATCCAAATGCCGTGCCGGCATCACTGAACGCCGTGGATGTCGCGGTGCGCGAAGACCGCAATGTCTATCCGGATGAGGCGATGCTGGCCGCAAGTTTCATCGCCAGCACCCCGCCGCGCGAGATTGAACGCGCGCGCAGCCGGCTATGGTCGCGCTTCAAGGCGGGCCGTTGATCCGGTGCTGATTGCGCGCGGCATCACCAAGCGCTTCGGCGCGGTGCAGGCGCTGGCGGGGCTTGATCTGGCCATAGAGGCTGGTGAGTTTTTCGCGCTGCTTGGTGGTTCAGGTTCCGGCAAATCCACCTTGCTGCGGGTGCTGGCGGGGTTTGAAGCGCCGGATGCAGGTGCGCTGAACTTGGATGGGCAGGATTTACTGGCCATGCCGCCCTGGGCGCGGCCGATCAATATGATGTTCCAATCCTATGCGTTGTTTCCGCATATGAATGTGGCCGAGAATATCGCCTATGGGCTGAAGCGCGCGGGTGTGACGGCGGAAGAACGCCGGCGTCGCATTGCCGAGGCGCTGGAACTTGTTGGCCTACCAGGCATGGAAAGCCGAAAGCCGCAGCAGCTTTCCGGCGGGCAAAAGCAGCGCGTGGCTTTGGCGCGCAGCCTAGTGATGCGCCCCAGGCTGTTATTGTTGGATGAGCCCATGGCGGCCTTGGATGCGGGCTTGCGCGAACGCACCGGGCTGGAATTGCGTGCCTTGCAACGTAAAACTGGCGCGGCCTTTGTGATGGTGACGCATGACCAGCAGGAAGCGCTTGCGCTGGCGGATCGTATCGCGGTTTTGGAAGCCGGCCGCTTGGCGCAAATCGGCCCACCGCAAGAGGTTTATGCACGGCCCACCACCCGCTTTGTCGCGCGGTTTCTGGGCGCGGCGAATGTACTGGAAGGGCGCATGCGGGATGGTATGTTTGAAAGTACTGAAGCCGGCGCCATAATAGCCTCTGGCCTACCGGGGGAAACCATCGCCATTGCCTTGCGCGCGGAACATATCCGGCTGATCAGCGCCGATCAGCCGCATTGCGTGAGGGGTGTTGTGGAAGACACGGCGTTTCGCGGCGATGATTGGCTATTGATCATCCGCCTGCCCGGTGGTGCCAGGCTGCGCGTGGCGCATGGCGACGCACCGCCCGCGCCGGGTGATACCGTGGCGCTGGCGTGGGAGGCGGCTTCAGTGGTGCCGCTTTTCGCCTGATGCGGCGGGGCTTTTTGCTGGCGCCGCTTTGGCTTTGGCTGCTGCTTTTTGTCGCGGCACCGCTGGTGGTGCTGGCTGTCATGGCCTTGGCCTCGCCATCGGATGGCGTGCCGCCCTTCACACTCGGCTTGCGCTTCGCTGCCTTCGCGATGTTGGTGGAGGATGGCTATTACGTCGAAGCGCTATTCAGCGCCTTGCGCCTTGCCGCAACCACGGCGGGGCTTTGCCTATTGATCGCCTATCCCATGGCGCTCGGCATGGCATCGGTGCGGCCCCGCTGGCGTTTGCCTTTGCTGGCACTGCTCATGCTGCCTTTTTGGAGCGGGTTTTTGCTGCGCATCGGCGCCTGGATTGGCCTGTTGCGTGACGAGGGTTTGATTAATCGGGTATTGCTCGCGCTTGGCGTGATCGAAGCGCCGCTGTCTTTGCTTTATACCCAAGGCGCGATGCTGGTGGGCATGGTGCATGCCTATTTGCCCTTTGCGGTGCTGCCACTTTTCACGGCGCTGGTCCGGCTTGATCCAGCCTTGTTGGAAGCGGCGGCTGATCTTGGCGCGCGGCCGGCACGGGTTTTCTTCAGTGTTACCTTACCGCTGACCTTGCCGGCCGCAGCGGCGGGATTTCTGCTGGTCTTTATCCCGGCGGCGGGGGAATTCGTCATTCCCGAATTGCTCGGCCCGCCCGAGGCGCAGGTGATCGGCCGGGTGCTGTGGCAGGAATTTTTTCAAAGCCGTGATTGGCCCCTGGCGGCGGCCTTGGGGCTGGCATTGCTTGCGCTGCTGATCCTGCCCATGCGTTGGTTCCAGAAGCTGGAGGCTGAGCCATGAAGCCGGGCGGCTTTGTGCGTGCGGCTATGTGGGCGGGGTTTCTGTTCCTTTGGCTGCCGATTCTGCTGCTGGTGGGTTTTGCCTTCAGCGCGGATCGCATTCCCTTCCAATGGGGCGGGTTTTCGCTGCGCTGGTTTGGCGCCCTGGCCGCGAATGAGAAATTGTTGGCCGCCGCCTGGCTTTCCCTGCGGATCGCGGCGGCTTCCGCCTGCCTGGCGGTGCTGCTGGGCTTCGGGATTGGCTTTGTGCTGGCGCGGTTTGGGCCGTTTCGCGGAAGGGCGATGTTTGGCGCCTTGGCCGGAGCGCCGCTGGTGCTGCCGGAAGTGGTGATTGGGCTGTGCCTGTTGTTGCTTTTTGTGGCGATGGAAGGGCTAATCGGGTGGCCCTCGGGGCGCGGGGCTTTCACCATTCTGCTGGCCCATGCCGGATTCGGCGCCGCCTATGTTGCTGTTTTGGTGCAGGCGCGCCTGGCGGAGGCTGAGCGCAGCCTGGAAGAAGCCGCAATGGATCTGGGCGCGACGCCGCTTGTGGCCTTTCGCAGCATCACCCTGCCCCTGATGGCGCCAGCCTTGCTGGCGGGCTGGCTTTTGGCCTTCACGCTTTCGCTCGATGACGTGGTGATAGCGTCCTTCGTCTCGGGCCCGGCCGGGACCACGCTGCCGATTGCGCTGTTTTCCATGCTGCGGCTTGGGCTGACGCCCGAAGTGAATGCGCTGGCTGCGCTGGTGGTGCTGGGGG
>JBEDHL010000068.1:0-14725 GCA_041174145.1 Pseudomonadota bacterium | reverse complement strand
GGAAAGCCTGATTGCGGCAGGGCAGGCGCGGGATTTGGCGGCCGCCCCCGCGCCCTTTGCGCGCGCGCCGCTTGATGAAAGCGGGCGCATCGCCGCCGAGATCAGGCGGCGCGGCTTGCTTGGCTGAACCGCGCTTTCATGAGGATTTCATACAGCCAAGGCGGTGCCGCAGGTGATCTGCCGGAAAACTGATCTATGCTGCGCTCAATCCCATAAGGTGCCGCCATGACCCGCAGCCTGAGCCTTGCCTTTTCGCCACGCTTCATCTGCCTGAGTTTGGCCTGCCTGGCAGCGCTCGGCCTTGGCTTGGCGCTGATGATCGCACCAGGCTTCTGGACTGGCTTGGGCTTTGTCATCGCGGCGGCACTCAGCGCAGTTGGGCTTCGCGATCTGTTCCACCCAACCCATGCCATTCTGCGCAATTACCCAATCGCCGGGCGTCTGCGGTTTCTCATGGAAGAAATCCGCCCCGAAATGCGGCAGTATTTCTTCGAAGATGAAAAGCACGGCACACCCTTCAGCCGTGACAAGCGCGCCATTGTCTATCAACGCGCGAAGAAGCAATTGGATAAGCGCCCCTTCGGCACGCAATATGATGTCTATGACACGGGCTTTGAATGGTTGCAGCATTCCTTGGCCGCGCGCGCACCAGCGCACGAATTGCCGCGCATCCTGATTGGCGGGCCGGCCTGCACAAAGCCTTATTCGGCATCGCTTTTGAACATCTCGGCCATGAGTTTCGGTTCGCTTTCCGCCAATGCCATTCGCGCGCTGAACCAAGGCGCCAAGCGCGGCGGCTTCGCGCATGATACGGGCGAAGGTGGTCTCAGCCCCTATCACCGCGAAGCGGGCGGCGATCTGATCTGGGAAATCGGTTCCGGCTATTTCAGTGCGCGCAATCCGGATGGCAGTTTTTCACCGGAACGCTTCGCGGAAATGGCCGCACTCGATCAGGTGAAAATGGTGGAGTTGAAACTCAGCCAAGGTGCCAAGCCTGGCCATGGCGGCGTGCTGCCGGCGGCCAAGGTGAGCGCTGAAATCGCCGCTACGCGCGGTGTGCCGATGGGGCAGGATTGTGTCTCCCCGCCCGCGCATAAGGCCTTTGCAACGCCGGTTGAGATGATGCGCTTCATTGCGGAGATGCGGCGGCTATCCGGCGGTAAGCCCGTGGGATTCAAGCTTTGCATCGGCCATCCATGGGAATTCCTCGCCATCTGCAAGGCGATGATCGAAACGGGGATTGCGCCTGATTTCATTGTGATTGATGGCGCGGAAGGCGGCACCGGCGCTGCCCCCTTGGAATTCATGGATCATGTCGGCATGCCGCTGCGTGAGGGCTTGAGCTTTGCCCATAACGCGCTGATTGGTATTGGCCTGCGTGATCAGATCAAGCTTGGTGCCAGTGGCAAAATCGCAACCGCCTTTGATCTGGCGCGCGCCTTGGCGCTGGGGGCGGATTGGTGCAATGCGGCGCGCGGCTTCATGTTTTCCATTGGCTGCATTCAATCGCTTTCCTGCCATACGGATCTGTGCCCCACCGGTGTCGCAACGCAAGACCCAACCCGGCAACGCGCGCTGCGTGTCGCCGATAAGGCGCCGCGCGTGCATCAATTCCATGCTGCGACCTTGGAAGCCTTGAATGAATTGGTTGCCGCCGCCGGGCTTTCGCATCCATCGGAATTGCGCGGGGAACATTTCAGTCGCCGCGTTTCCTCAAGCCAGGTGAAAAGCTTTGCCGAGCTTTACCCGACCCTGATGCCCGGCGCCCTGCTCAGCGGCACGGATGATGCGCGCTTTGCCGAAGCCTGGGCGATGGCGGATGCGCATAGCTTCGCCCCGCGCCGCGCGTGATGCCGCTTTGGCAGCGCTTACGCTTTTGGGCGCGACTGGTTCTACGCGACGGCTTGGTGCTTTACGTCGCAGCTCGCCACCCGCGAACACCTTGGCTTGCGAAGCTGCTCGCGTTGCTGGTTGCGGCCTATGCGCTTTCGCCGATTGATCTGATCCCCGATGCCATTCCGGTGCTTGGCATTCTGGACGAACTCATTCTGCTGCCCATCGCCATTACGCTGATTGCACGGCTGATCCCGGCGGAGATCATGGCGGAAAGCCGCGCGGCCGCGCAGGCCATGGTGGAAAAGCCCCGTAGCAAGGCGGGGGCGGCCGTCATCATCACCATCTGGGTCCTGGCGCTGGGCGGGCTATGCGCCTGGGCCTTCACGCGCTGGGGTGCCTCGGCTTAGGCTTCCTCCACTACAAGAAAAGGGAGAACAACCATGGCCAAATCCGCCTTATGGAAAAAGGGCGATGCGGTACGCACGCGCCTGATGGGGCAATCCACCGTCAAGAACATGAATAAGGGCGTTTATGACGACCCCATCATGGAAAAATTCGGCGATTACGCGCGGGAAGCCGTGTTTGGCATGCTCTGGTCCCGCGCGGGGCTCGACCTCAAGACCCGCGCGCTGATTTGCGTGATTTCCGATACCGCCATCCATGCCTGGCCAGAACTTGCCATCCATCTGCGCATGGCGCGCCGCATGGGCTGGACGGAGGATGAGCTTTCCGAAGCGCTCATGCATCTTTGCGGCTATATCGGCCTGCCCGCGGTGCGGGAGGCGATGATTATCGCCAAGGGTGTGTTTGCGGAAATGCGCGCGGAACCGGAAGGCGGCCTGGCCGAGGCCTGAGCTTTGTAATTCCAACCATTTCGCCTAGAAAAGCATGGCCGGGCGGCATCGCGCGCCCGGCGGAGAAATTGGAAACCCGCGCCCATGTCCCACACCAACCTTGCTTCCATCGGCTTTCCGGCAAAGGAAGGGGCGCGCGCCTTCACCACGCGCCCTGAAATCAGCGGGACTTTCGGCGCGGTGGCGTCCACGCATTGGATCGCCTCCCAGGTTGGCATGGCGGTGCTGGAACGCGGTGGCAATGCCTTTGATGCCGCCACCGCCGCCGGCTTCACGCTGCAAATCGTGGAGCCGCATTTGAACGGGCCAGGCGGCGATTGCCCGATCCTGCTGCATAGCGCCCGCACCGGCCAGCAACAGGCGATTTGCGGCCAAGGCCCCGCCCCTGCTGGCTTGAATGTCGCGCTGATGAAAAGCCTGGGGCATGAGATCATGCCCGGCACCGGCATGTTGGCCGCGCCCATTCCCGGCGCCTTTGATGCCTGGATGCTGATGCTGCGCGACCATGGCACCTGGAAACCGCGCGATATCCTGGCCTATGCCATTGGCTATGCGCGCCATGGCGCGCCCATGGTGCCGCGCGTGCGCGCCACTATTGATTCCGTCCGCCCCTTGTTTGAGGCGGAATGGAAAACTTCAGCAGCACTTTGGCTGCGTGATGGCGGGCCAGCACCGGGCGGGCTTTATGCCAACCCAACCCTTGCCGATACCTATGAGCGCGTGGTGCGAGAGGCTGAGGCCGCTGGCGGAGATCGCGTGGCGCAAGTTGAAGCCGCGCGGCGTGCCTGGTATCGCGGCTTCGTTGCGGAAGCGATTGACCGCTTCTGTCGCGCCACAGAAGCCATGGATACTTCCGGGCGGCGCCATCGCGCCGTGCTGAATGGCCAGGATTTGGCGAATTGGTCCGCCGGCATCGAAGCGCCGCTTGGCTTGGACTACCATGGCCATCGCGTGCTGAAATGCGGCCCCTGGAGCCAAGGCCCCGCCATGCTGCAAACGCTCGCCTTGATCGCCGGCGATGATATCGCGGCGATGGACCCGCTAGGGCCGGATTTCATCCATCTGGTGACGGAAGCAATGAAGCTGGCCTTCGCCGATCGCGAAGCCTTTTACGGCGATCCCAATTTTGTTGATGTGCCAATGGCAACGCTGCTTTCGCCCGCCTATAACGCCGCGCGGCGTGCCCTGATTGGCGCTGCCGCCAGCATGGATTTCCGCCCGGGTTCGCCCGATGGCCGCACCCCCCGCACCGATTACGCCGCCGCCATACGCCGCGCACAGGAAATGGCCGCAGCCGCCGGTAGTGGAGAGCCCACCGTGTCACGCCTTGGTGCCGCGGGTGGCGATACCTGCCATGTGGATGTGATTGACGCTGCCGGGAATATGGTGAGTGCGACACCTTCCGCGGGTTGGCTGCAATCCTCCCCGGCTATTCCGGAACTTGGCTTCTGCCTTGGCACGCGCTGCCAGATGTTCTGGCTGGATGAAAGCCTGCCCAATGGCCTGCAGCCCGGCAAGCGCCCGCGCACCACGCTTTCGCCGGCGCTGGTGCTACGCGATGGCAAGGCCTGGATGAGCTTCGGCACGCCTGGCGGTGAACAGCAGGATCAATGGCAGTCCATCATGCTGCTGCGGATGCTGCATCATGGCATGAATATTCAGGAAGCGATTGATGCGCCTTCCTTCCATTCAGAACATTGGATCAGCAGTTTCTGGCCGCGCGGTGCGAAGCCCGGCAAGCTGGTGATTGAAGGGCGCTATGCGCCGGAAGTATTGGCCGCGCTGAAAGCGCGCGGCCATCAGGCAGAAGCGGGTGGCGATTGGACCGAAGGGCGGTTGACTGGCGCGCGGCTTGAAGCAGATGGCACCATTCGCGCCGGCGCCAATCCGCGCGGCATGCAAGGTTACGCAGTGGGGCGATGATGGAAAATAAAAACGATAGCAAACGGGAATATCACGCGCGCAAGCGCATCCTGGTCACAGGTGGTGCCGGATTTGTCGGCAGCCATTTATGCGAAGCCTTGATTGCGGCGGGGCATGAAGTTCTCTGCGCCGATAATTTCTTTACCGGCAATAAGGCGAATATCGAAAGGCTGCTGGATCACCCCTATTTCGAATTGATCCGCCATGACGTTACCTTCCCGCTTTATGTGGAGGTTGATGAGATCTACAACCTTGCCTGCCCGGCATCGCCCATCCACTACCAGCATGACCCGGTGCAAACCATCAAGACCAGCGTGCATGGTGCGATCAATATGCTCGGCCTTGCCAAGCGGCTGAAGGCGCGCATCCTGCAAGCCTCCACCAGCGAGGTTTATGGCGATCCCAACATTCATCCGCAGCCTGAGGAATATTGGGGCAATGTGAACCCCATCGGGCCGCGTTCTTGCTACGATGAAGGCAAGCGCTGCGCTGAGACGCTGTTCTTCGACTACCACCGGCAATATCGAACGAACATCAAGGTGGCGCGCATCTTCAACACCTATGGCCCACGCATGCACCCGAATGATGGGCGCGTGGTGTCCAATTTCATCGTCCAGGCTTTGCGCGGTGATCCCATCACGATTTATGGCGATGGCAAGCAGACACGGTCCTTCTGTTTTGTGTCGGATTTGGTCGAAGGTCTGCGCGGCTTGATGGATTCGCCAGAAGATGTCACCGGCCCCATCAACCTTGGTAATCCTGGCGAATTCACCATGATGGAATTGGCCGAAGCGGTGATCCGCCTGACGGGTTCCGCTTCCCGCCCGGTGTTTCGCCCGGCGCCGGTTGATGACCCGCGCCAGCGCCAGCCCGATATCACCAAGGCGCGCGGCAAGCTTGGCTGGGAACCAAAAGTGGCTTTGGAACAGGGCTTGATTCAAACCATCGCTTATTTTGACAAGCTCTTGTCCAAGGGAACAGCTTGAGCATGCGCATACTGCTTACCATCGCGCATTTCTTTCGTGCCGAAGAAGGTTCTATCCACAGTTCCACTGATGCGCATCGGCGTGAACAGCGCGCGCAGGCAATCCGCAGCGTTATTGACGCCTGGCGCGGCCATTATGGCCCGGTTTCCAGCATCAATGTCTGGCAGAAGAAATTCGAACCCATCGCTGGGTTGGCAGATCAGCTAGACATCATTGTGCTGGTGAATGGCGACAATCATCTGCTGGATGCGGATTATTGCCGCGCGCGGGGGGTACGGCTTTATGATGCGAAGCTTGAAAACCCGCGCATGCTTGGCTTTACCGCGCATAAGCTTTTTGCCGATGCCCGCAATATTTATGATGTTTTCGCCTTCTCCGAAGATGATCTGCGCCCGACCGGCAGCGATCTGATTTCCCGCATTCTTGCCTTCCAAAATGATTTCGGCTGGCGGCGTGTGTTATTCCCCAACCGTTACGAATGGAATCCGCGTGGCCCCGCTTTGAAAACCTTCATTGACGGCATGTTGCGGCCAGGCTTGCTCGCCCCTTATGAAGCGGCACTGCCAGATGAACGGTTTCTCAAACTGCGCGAAGGGGCCGGCAATATCAGTTTCCAGCGCGCGACCAATCCGCATTGCGGCTTCTTCGCAATCACCGCAGAACAGCTCGCGCATTGGATGGCGCAGCCGCAATTTGGTGATCAGGATTGCAGCTTCATTTCACCGCTGGAAAGTGCGGCGACGCTTGGCATTCTGAAGACCTTCTCGATCTACAAGCCCTTTGGCCGCGATATGGGCTGGCTTGAGATCGAGCATCTGGATAGCCGCTTTTCCGGCATGAGACTGCCCGGCGCGCGGGAGGTAATAGTACCCCCCGCGGGATAAGGCTTGCGTCAGCGCGGGCGCGGGCCACTGCGGCGTGGCGCCGGGCCGCGCTTGGCCTTGGCCGGCAATGATGCCGCCGGTGCGGCCTTGCCCGATTGTGCGCGCAAATCCGCAATGGTGGCGCGGTTGGTAACCTGTTCCGGATTCATGCGGATTTCCACAATGGCGGGCTTACCGGAAGCAAGCGCCCGCTGCACTGCCGGCACCAACTCATCCGTCTTTTCCACCACCTCACCATGGCCACCGAACGCTTCAATGAAGCGCGCAAAATCCGGATTGGTCAGCGCCGTGCCAGAGACGCGATGCGGATAAGTGCGTTCCTGATACATGCGGATGGTGCCGTACATCTGGTTGTTGAACACCAGAATGACTGGATTGACCGCATGGTGGAAAGCGGTCGCGATTTCCTGACCCGTCATCAGAAAACCGCCATCGCCCACAAAGCCAATCACCGGCCGTTCGGGGTGCACAATCTTCGCACCAATCGCGGACGGCACCGCATAGCCCATGGCGCCATTGGTCGGGCCCAAGAAATCCTGCCCCGCCCCCACATGCATGAAGCGCGTGGGCCAGGTTGCGAAATTGCCGGCATCAGTCGTGTAAATCGTGTTCGCTGGCAGCGCCTTTTCCAAAGCCTGCAGGGCCTTCGCCAGATTAAGCGGCCCTTCGTAACTGGGCGCTTCCGCCTGCTTCATCCGTGTGGCGCGCAAATCCCGCGTCCAGCCTGCCCAAGCCGGCTTCTTGATCGGCGCTGCCGCCTTGGCCGCTGCGGCAAAGGCATTGAGGTCCGCGGTGATGCCAAGCGCCGGGCGATAGACGCGCCCGATTTCCGCCTGTTCCGGATAAACATGCACAATCGGCGTCGCCCCTGCCATATCCAATAGCGTATAGCCTTGGCTGAAGGTCTCACCGAGGCGCGATCCAATGGCGATGATCAAATCCGCATCCTTGGCGTGCGTCACCAGGCCAGGATCGGCACCCACACCAAGATCGCCCACGTAATTGTCTGAATTGCCATCGAAAATCCCCTGACGGCGGAAACCCACCGCAACCGGCAGATCATTCGCCAGCAGGAAGTCGCGGATATCGGCCTTGCCCTGATCCGACCAGCGCGAACCACCGAGTACCGCGAGCGGGCGCTTCGCCTTGCCCAGCATCGCCATCATGCGCGAAACGGCATCCGGCGCGGGATGCGGCGGCAGCACATTGGCCGGGCCGATATCCGGCACGCTTGCCATGCGCTTTTGCATTTCCTCACTTATTGCGATCACCACCGGGCCGGGGCGGCCGGACACCGCGACATCAAAGGCATGCGCCATCAATTCCGGGATGCGCTTTTCATCATCAATCTGCGTCACCCATTTGGCGATGGGGCTGAACATCCGTCGATAATCAACTTCCTGGAAGGTTTCCCGATCAGTTTCCTCAACCGGAATTTGCCCCACAAGCAGTATCAGCGGCGTTGAATCCTGCTGCGCGACATGCACGCCAATCGCGGCATGGCAGGCGCCGGGGCCGCGGGTGACAATCGCCACACCAGGCTTGCCGGTCAGCTTGCCATAGGCTTCGGCCATATGAATGGCGCCGGCTTCAAAGCGGCAGGTCACTAATTGCAGCCGGTTGCGGACGGAATAAAGGCCATCGAGCAGATCAAGATAGCTCTCACCCGGCACACAAAAGGCGTGGGTGACACCCTGGGCCACTAGCGCATCCGCCAGCAATTTGCCGCCTGTCCGCCCCGCCTGCCCCGTTTTCGCTTCAGCCATAGCCGCTTCCCCAAGAGATTCGAAATCTTGAGAAAGCTAGCGCAGAAAACCGGGGCTTGAAATCACCCCGGCCCGCAAGGCAGCGTTATTCCGCTGCCTGATGCCCATGCCCGCTGGCGGGCTTGGCTTCCAATTCGGCCAATTTGGCCGCGATGGCGCCAATCGGCTTGGTATAGGGGGCAAGCAGCAGATAGAGCGCCGGCACCGCATAAAGTGTCACGATAGTGGAAAGCGTAATGCCGCCCACAATCACCACGCCTAAGGCTTGCCGGCTTTCCGCCCCCGCCCCGGTTGCCATGGCAAGCGGCACGGCCCCCAACACTGTGGCGATGGACGTCATCAAAATGGGGCGCAACCGCACCACGGATGCTTCCAGCACCGCATCCCGCACACTCATGCCGCGGTCGCGGAGTTGATTGGCGAATTCCACCACCAGAATGCCGTTCTTCGCCATCAGGCCAATCAGCAGCACCATGCCGATCTGGCTGAAGACATTCAGCGTCTGCCCCGTCACCCAAAGCGCGAGCAAGCCCCCCGTCACGGCAAGCGGTGTCGAAAGCAGAATGACGAAGGGGTGGATGAAGCTTTCAAACTGCGCCGCCAGCACCAGGAACACCACCAAAAGCGCCAGCGCAAAGGTCACGTAAAGCGCGCCAGAGCTTTCGCGGAATTCCAGGCTCTGTCCCAGATAGGAAATGCGCGCTTCCTGCGGCAGCACTTCCTTCGCGGTTTGATCCAGGAAATCCAAAGCCTCACCCAGCGAATAGCCGGGCGCGAGGGATGCCTGGATTGTCACCGCGCGCACGCGATCCTGGCGAGAGAGGGTTTGCGCGCGGGCACGTTCGGAAAGCGCCACCACATTGGAAAGCGGCACCAGCCCGCCAGTGCCCGTGCGCACAAAAACATTCTGCAAATCATACGGCGAAAGCCTGGCGGATTCAGGCGCCTGCAACAGCACCTTATATTCCTGGCCGCCGACCACATAGGTGGTGACTTCGCGCGATCCCATCATGGTTTCAATGGTGCGGCCCACGGCAGCGATGGAAATGCCAAGATCAGCCGCCTTGCGCCGATCAATATCGACGCGCACTTCCGGCTTGGTTTCCTTGAAATTATGGTCAAGGTTCAACAACCGCGTATTGGTGCGCGCCTTTTCCAGGAATACGTCGCGCCACGCGATCAGCGTATCGTAATCCGGCCCGCCGATCACGAATTGCACCGGCGGCTGGAAGCCACGTTGGCCAAGCGAAGGCGGGTTCAGGGCAAAGCCACGAATGCCCGGAATGCTGGCCACCAGCGGGAAGATTTCCGCCGCGATGGCTTGCTGCTTGCGATCCCGTTGCGCCCAGGGCGCCAAGCGCACAAATATATTGGCAACATTGCTAATGGCTGGGCGCTGAAAGCCACCCACCGTGGACATCACGGCGTATGCTTCACCATTATCCACGTAACGTTGCAGCAGGCTTTCCAGCTTTGTCACATGTTCCATGGTATAGGGGAAGGAAGCCCCTTCCGGCCCGGTAGTCGGGATAATCACCACGCCACGATCTTCAGTGGGCGCGAATTCCTTGGGCAACGCATTGAACAACACAACGGCGAAAAGCGACATCGCCGCAGAAGCGCCCATCACCAGCACTGGCACGCGCAAGGCGCGATCCAGTGTCCAGCGCAATACATTGTTCATGCCAAGAAAGAAGGGCTCGGTCACGCGCACCAAAAGGCTTTCCCCTTCATGCGCGCGGAGCAGTTTGGAACACATCATGGGGGTGAGCGTGAGCGCGATGAGACCGGAAAACAGCACGGATGCCGCCAAGGCAAGACCAAATTCGGTAAATAGCCGGCCCGTATTGCCGCCCATGAAGGACAAGGGGACAAAAACCGAAATCAGCACCAGCGTTGTCGCAATCACGGCAAAAGCGATTTCGCGCGACCCAAGCAAAGAAGCCAATAACGGCTCCTCACCCAATTCGATCCGGCGATGCACGTTTTCGAGCACCACAATCGCGTCATCCACCACAAGGCCAATGGCCAGCACAAGGCCCAGCAGGGTCAGCACATTCACCGAAAAACCCATCACGGCCATGGCCATGAAGGACGCGACGATGGAAACCGGAATGGCAACTGCGGGAATGATGGTGGCGCGCACCGAACGCAAAAACAGGAAGATCACCCCCACCACTAACGCCAGGGCTATGAGCAGCGCGTGTTCAACTTCATAGATGGATTGCGCGATGAACAGGCTTTCATCATAGGCGACTACGGCTTCAATGCCGGGCGGCAAGGTCGGCTTGATGCGTTCCAATTCCGCCTTCACACCATCAGCGACGGAAAGCGTATTGGCGGTGGATTGGCGCAGCACACCAAGCCCAATGGCGGGGCGGCCATTGATGCGGTAGCCGCCTCGGGCGTCTTCCGCGCCCACTTCAATCTGCGCGACTTCGCCAAGCAATACCTGCGCGCCACCCGTGCCGCGCGCCACCACCACTTGGCGGAACTGATCCGGCGTGCTCATGCGTGTATCGGTACGCACGGTCAATTCGCGCGCCGTGCTTTCAATGCGCCCACCCGGCAATTCAACATTCTCACGCCGGATCGCGTCTTCCACATCCTGCACTGTCAGCCCGCGCGCGGCCAAAGCCTGGCGATCGAGCCAAACGCGCATTGAAAAGCGCCGTTCGCCCTGGATGAGTACCTGCGCGACGCCTTCAACAATCGCCAGCCGATCCACAATGCGCCGCCGCGCCACATCGGTCAGATCCAGCGGAGAAAGCGTCTCTGACCCCAGCGCAATCCATAAAATGGGCCGGCTATCGCCATCCACCTTTTGCACAATCGGCGTATCGGCCTGTTCCGGCAGGCGCGCCAAAGCACGCGCCACACGGTCGCGCACATCATTGGCCGCGCTATCCACATCGCGCGTCAGGCGGAATTCAAGCGTGATCTGGCTGCGTTCATCGCGCGATTGGGATTGTATGGATTTGATCCCCTCAATCCCCGCCACAGCGCCTTCCAGGATTTCCGTGATCTGATTATCCACCACCGGCGCCGAAGCACCACGATAGGTCGTGACAATCTGAATAATCGGCGGATCGATCTTCGGGTATTCCCGGATCGGCATTTTAAACAAGGCGGCCAGACCAAGCACGATCAGCATCAAGCTGATCACCGTGGCAAAGACAGGCCTTTTGATCGAGGTATCGGAAAGAACCATGGCGCTACCCCTTCTTCAGCTTGTCGGGCGGGTCAGGGTTTCAATGATGCGTACTGGCGCATTGGGGCGAAGCCGCTGAATGCCGCGCACCACAACGGGTTCACCCGCGGCCAAGCCCTGGCGGATTTCAACCTCACCCGGCAGGCGCAGCCCAAGGCGTACTTCCTGGCGCCTGGCTTGGCCATCACGGATCACATAAACAAAGGCGCGATCACCCACCGGGTCTATGGCTTCTTCAGGGATCAGCAGGGCGGTTGGCCTTTCTTCCAGCACCATTTCCACATTCAGAAACAGGCCGGGGCGCAAGGCTTCATCCGCATTGTCGAATTCGCTGATCACGCGCACGCTGCGGGTTGCGGGGTCAATGCGCGTATCAATAATGGCAACTTGGCCATTGAAGCGCCGATCGCCATAGGCAACGCTGCGCGCGGTAACCTGCCGGCCAAGCTGCACCCGCGCCAGATAGACTTCAGGCACGGAAAATTCCACGCGCACACGGGAAAAATCATCCAAGGTGGTAATCGCCGTACCCGGCTGGATCAGCGCACCAAGGCTCACTTGCCGCAAACCCACCCGCCCGCTGAAGGGGGCGGGCACGCGCAATTCTTCAAGCTTCGCATCCGCCTGCCGCACACGGCCTTCCGCCTGACGCGCCACAGCTTCCAGCGTATCCAAGCGCTGCGCCGCAATGGTCTGGCCTGCCTGCAAACCGCGCGCACGCTGCAATTGGTTGCGCGCATCATCCAATATGGCCCGCGCCTGATCCAATTCCGCCGAAAGCGCAGCGCTATCCAATTCCACCAGGGTTTCCCCGGCCTGCACCTTCTGGCCTTCGGTAAAGCGGATATGGGTGACGATGCCGACAATCTTGCCGGTGATGGTCACCGCTTCGCGCGCGCGTACCGTGCCGACGCTTTCAACCTTTTCTACCACGGCGCCAGAGCGCACCGCCTGCACCACTACGCCGACGGGGCCGGATGGGCCACCCCGCGCAGGGCCCTGGGCAGTATTGGATTGCAAGCCCACCAATTCCAATGGCTTGGGCAGGCCCCATTCTTCCGCCTTATAATGCCAAGCGGCGCCAGCGCCGGCGATAAGGGCCAAAAGGCCTAGCTGCGTAATGGTGCGCATGTCATTCCAATCTAAACTCGCCCCGTGGAACCGGAACCAGCAACAAAGCCCAGCGCCACAAACCACCCCGGACCACTGAAAAGGCCCAGGCATGGCGCCCAAGTCTCAGCGGTTTTTGCCGCGCATTGCGGCCGGCGGCAAGTTTCGCTTTTTTTAGATATCGCGTCAGCCCCCGGCCGGGGTCAGGCGGATACAGCGCGCCTGCCGCCCGGGCGAGATCTGCCGCAGCGCCGGCACCCCGGTCTGGCAGCCATCAATCACCTCAGCACAACGGGGCGCGAAGGCGCAGCCTTCCGGCACCTTATCCAGCATGGGCGGCGCGCCGGGGATGGTGGTCAGGCGCTTGCCGCGCATGCCGGCATGGACTGTCGCCCCCAGCAAGCCCTTGGCATAGGGGTGCAAGGGGCCGGCCATCAGCGCACCGACAGGGCCTTCTTCCACCACCTTGCCGGCATACATCACGGCCACCCGGTCAGCGATTTCCCCTGCAACGCCAAGGTCATGGGTCACGAAGACCACACCCATGCCAAGCTGTTCCTGCAAGGAACGCAGCAGCAGCAGCACCTGGATTTGCACCGTGGCATCCAGCGCTGTGGTGGGTTCATCCGCCAGCAGCAACTTCGGGCGGCAGGCCAAAGCCACGGCAATCATCGCGCGCTGCCTGAGGCCGCCCGATAATTCATGCGGATAGGCGGAAAGCCGCCGCTTGGCCGAGGGGATTTGCACCAATTCCAGCAATTCCAAGGCCCTGGCATCGGCGGCGCTGCGGCTTGCCCCTTCATGGCGCTGCACGGTTTCGGCGATTTGCCGCCCGATGGTGAACACCGGGTCCAGCGCCGTCATGGGTTCCTGGAAGATCATGGCCACATCGCCGCCGCGGAAATCGGCAAGCTGGCCCTCATTCATCGCCTGCACATCGCGCCCGGCCACCTGGATTTCGCCGGTTACCTTCGCGGTTTTGGGCAGCAGCTTCATCAGCGCGCGCAGCGTGACGGATTTGCCGGAACCGGACTCACCCAGGATGCACAGCACCTCCCCAGCCGCGAGGTCCAGATCAACGCCATTCACCGCATGCACCGTGCGGTCGCGCGATTCAAACTTCACGTGCAAATCGCGCAGCCGGATCAGCGGTGCCTCAGGGCTTGGTTTCAAAGCAGCGCTCATGCCGCGATCCCCCCGGCCTTGCTATGCCCGCTGCCGGCCAGCGCCATATGGCAGGCGGCGGTGTGGCCCGGACTGAGGGTAGCGGCGATGGGTGGGATGTCGGCGCAAATAGCCTCAGCAAAGGGGCAGCGGGTGCGGAAGCGGCAGCCGGAAGGCGGGTTCACCGGGTTGGGCGGATCGCCCGTCAACGGCGGTTCGGTGCGGCGCTGCGCCGGGTCCATGGAAGGGCGCGATGCCAAAAGCGCGCGGGTATAGGGATGCGCCGGGCGGCTATAAATCTCATCAACCGGGCCTTCTTCCGCCACCTGCCCCAGATACATCACCAACACGCGGTCGCTGATATATTGCACCACATTCAAATCATGGCTGATGAAAACATAGGTCAGGCCGAAGCTTTCCTTGAGGTCCACGAGCAGGTTCAAGACCTGCGCTTCCACGCTTTTATCGAGCGCTGAGACCGGTTCATCCAGAATGACCAAACGCGGACGGAGCGCCAAAGCGCGGGCGATATTCACGCGCTGACGCTGACCGCCCGATAATTCATGCGGGTAGCGCCGGGCGAATTGCGCCGGGGCCAGGCCAACCGCGGCGAGCAATTCCCGCGCCCTTTCGCGCGCTTCCGCCGGCGGCACGCCATGGACCTGGGGGGCGAAGGCAATACTGTCTTCAATCGGCAGGCGTGGGTTCAAGGAGGCATAGGAATCCTGGAACACCATCTGCACCTGGCGGCGATATTCCTTGAGCGATATCCCGCCGCCGAGGTCATCCCGCCCGACGGGTTCCCCATCAAAAATCATCTCCCCCGCGCCGGGGTCGAGCAGGCGCATCAGCAACCGGGCGGTGGTGGATTTGCCGCAGCCACTTTCGCCCACAATGCCCAAGGTTTCACCCTTGCGGACGCTGAGGGACACGCCATCCACGGCCCGCACCTCCCCCATCTGGCGGCCGAATAAGCCACCCCGAATGGGGA
>JBEDHL010000067.1:0-22975 GCA_041174145.1 Pseudomonadota bacterium | reverse complement strand
CGATCGGCGAAGGCAATCTTCAACGCCTCGGCCAGCAGATGCAGTGTATCCGCGCTGCCAAAACCCATGCCGCGCAGATCGAAGCCTTCCAGGATGTTCAGCATTTGCAGCACATGCACGCCGGAAGATGCAGGCGGCGGTGGCAAGAATACCTCATAACCGCGATAAGGCCCGCGCAGGGGAGCGCGCTCTATCGTTGCGAAATCGGCAATATCAGAAGCCGAGACAATGCCGCCGGCCTTCGCAATGCCTTCCGCCACGGCCTTGCCCAGCGCGCCATTCAATACGCCTGGCCCTTCGCGTGCGATCAGCGCCAACGTCTCAGCATATTCCGCCTGAATCAGCCGCGCGCCTGGTTTGATCGGCGCGCCGCCCGGCAGCAGCAGCGCGGCAATGGCGGGGTCGCGCGCCAAATCTGGCGTGGCTTCGCCGATGCAGTCGGCAAGATACGGCGTCACGACAAAAC
Organism: Pseudomonadota bacterium; assembly: GCA_041174145.1. Taxonomy (GTDB): domain Bacteria; phylum Pseudomonadota; class Alphaproteobacteria; order Acetobacterales; family Acetobacteraceae; genus Neoroseomonas. The sequence continues at coordinate 22,509 of JBEDHL010000067.1, read as the reverse complement.
CGCGCGCCGCATGGCGAATGGCCGGCGCCATCACATCCGCCAGCGGCAGGCTGCCGAAGCGCGCGAGGGTTTCGCACCAGGCGCGCAAATTGCCCGGTACTGCAACTGAAAGTGGCCCAACCACATTGGCGCGGCCCGTTGCTTCGAAATTCATCGCATTGCCGGGCTCGGCGGGCGAGAACATATCGGGGCGCGCGGCGGCGGGGGCGGTGGAGAGACCGTCAATCACCGTATGGCGTCCGTCAGGTAGGCGCAGATGCGCCATGCCGCCGCCCAGAATGCCCACCATCATGGGTTCCACCACCGTCAGCGCAAAAAGCGCGGCAATGGCGCCATCCACCGCATTGCCACCGGCGGCGATCATTTCCGCCCCCGCAGCGGAGGCCAGCGGATGATTCGTCACCACCATGCCGCGCGTACCAAGGGCTGGGCGCTTTTCGCAATCAAAGCTGGTGCTGGTGCGCGTACGCCAATTATTTTGCATTGGTATTTCCTTTATTGCCGAACACGCATCATGAACAACGCCACCACTGCCGCGACACCAAGCAACGCGGTCAGCCAAAGTGAGGCCGCGCCGTAATCATCCAGCAGCAGCCCGAAAAGCACGGGCGCAAAAGCCTGCGAAGCACGCGCCGGCGCGGTGATGAAGCCCTGGCGCTGCCCATAGCCAACCGGCCCGAATAGCGCCAACGGCAGCGTGCCGCGCGTGATGGTGAGCAAGCCATTCCCCGCGCCATGGATAATGACGAAAAGCGCGGCGAAGGGCGCGCCAAGCACCATCAGCACCGCCACCGCCACCGGATGCGCCCCGGCGGCAACGCGTGCCGAGAAAAGAGGATTCATCTTGCGCATGATGGTGAATTCCACCACGCGCGCTGCCACCTGCGCTGGCCCCATCAAGGCGCCGGCAGCAATCGCCGCGGCAAGTGTTGTTCCTGCGGATTGCAGCAAGCCCGGCAAATGCGCGCCAAGCGCGGTGGAACTGAAACTCGCACTCGCCAACACAAAGGCCAGCAGGATCATATCGCGCTTGCGTTCGCGCGATTCCTCGGCTGAAAGCGGCGGCGCGGCTTCCTTGGGTGGTGGCGGCGGGGCTTGCGGAATCAGAAAACGATTGAGCGGCAGGCAGATGAAAAGATGCAGGGCAACCCAACCCAAGCAGGCACCGCGCCAGCCCCATTCCGCTGCCATCAGCGCCGAAAGCGGCCAACCCACCGTGCTGGCGAAGCCCGCAATCAGCGTAATGCCGGTGATGCTGTTACGCGCATCCTTGCCATAAAGCCCGGCAAGCGTCGCAAAGGCCGCATCATAAAGCCCCATCGCCATGGCGATGCCGATGATGAACCAGCTTAAGATCAGTAGGGGCAGACCATTGGCAAAAGCCATGATCAGCAGGCCAAGAATGAAAATCAGATTGGAAATCGCCAGCACATCACGCCCACCGCGCTGATCAATCGCGCGGCCGGCCGCTGGCCCTAGCAGCGCGGTCAGCAGCAGCGAACCCGAAAACACGCCAAAGACCAGGGCACGCGACAGGCCCAGATCCTCGGCGATTGGGGCGGCCAGAATCGCCGGCAGATAATAGGAAGACCCCCAGGCCAGGGTTTGGGTGGTGCCCAGCACCGTCACCACCCTGGCCTTGGAAGCTTTTGTACTCACAGAAAAAAACCCGCCTGCGGCTTCAATCCGTAATCGCGCGGCCGCGCGAAGCGGCATAGCGTTCCGCGAAACGGCCCTTTACTTCCGGGTTGATGATGCGCGGCGGCATCTTGCCCGCGGCGCAGGCCGAAAAAGCTTCCGCCGCGATGCGCGTGATCATGGACCGGCTTTCATGCGTGACCCCCGCCGTATGCTGGGTGCATATCACCGCCGGGTGCCAAAGCAGCGGATGATCCTTGGGCGGCGGTTCCTGTTCCCAGACATCCAAACCAGCCGAGGCCAATTGCCCGGATTCCAACGCCGCCAGCACGGCGTTTTCATCATGGATGGAACCGCGCGCGGTCGTCACCAGAATGGCGCCCTTTTTCATGCCGGCCAGCGCCTTGGCATCAATAATGGCGCGGCTTTCAGGCGTTAGCGGGCAATGCACGCTCACGATATCGGACTGCGCCAGCAATTCGGCCAGCTCCACCTTTTCCGCACCGCGCTTGGCCACGGTTTCGGCATCCACATAAGGATCATAGGCCAGCACGCGGCAATTGAAGGCGGCCTTCACAATGGCGGTGGTGCGCGAGCCCACATTGCCAATGCCAATCACGCCAACCGTCTTGCCGAGCAGATTATTGCCCATAAACACTTCGCGCTTCTTGGCTTCCCCGGCGCGCATGGCGGCATGGGTCTGCGGCATTTTCTTGATCAGCGCCAGCATCATGCCAACAGCGTGTTCCGCCACGGCTTCGGCATTGCCGCCCGCCTGGTTCACCAGCAACACGCCCGCCTTGGTGCAGGATTGCGGGTTGATTGTGTCGTAGCCCGCGCCCTGGGACGCCACCATCAGCAGATTGGGCAGGCGCTGCAGCAGCGCATCATGCACGTGAAGCGCCTTGGGCAATTCATCGCGCGATGCGCGCACATAATAGCCATCACAGGTGGCGAGTTCGGCAATCACCGCGTCTTCCCCATTTTCCAGGGAAAGGCGCACCACTTCCAGGCCGGGATCGGCGGTGGCGGTTTCCAGAAAGCTGGGATGTGGCACGCGTTCCAGATAGGCGACGCGGAATGGCTTATTGACTGCGGACAAGTTCTCTTCCCCCTTGCTCAAGGCTGGGGATGCTAGACCCGGTTTTGCGGGGGCGCCAGAGCCGGGCGTCAGCGCTTAACCGTCAGCAGATAGGCCACAATGTCATCCAGTTCCTCGCGGCTCAGCCGGTAATCCGGCATATTCGCATGCGGTGTGCGCAAATAGGCGCGCAAGGACATGGAAGTGGTGGAAGGCAGCGCGGCGATGGCGGCAAAGCTTGGCGCGATATCGCTTGCCGGGCCGGGCCCGCCGGGCGCGATGCGATGGCAATTGGCGCACCAGGTGGCGGCAAGCTGCTTGCCGGCCCCGGGGTCACCCGGTTCTATCTGCGCCAGGGCAAGGCCTGGCAGCACGGCAAGGCTTAAGGCAAGCAACCAAGGGCGCATGGGGATCCTCCGGCCGGTTCATACCATGGCGGCGCCTCAGGCGAGGTAATTGCCCCCATTGATGTGATAAACCTGACCCGTGATCCAAGCGGCTTGATCAGACGCAAGATAAGCCATCAAACCCGCAATTTCTTCGGGCCGCCCCATGCGCCCCAGCGGGATTTGCTGCGCCATGGCGGCAAGTTCGGCTTCCGTATTGCCGTAGCGCGGCTGCGCCGTATCCGTCAGCCCCGGCGCGATGGCATTCACCCGGATGCCATGGGGGGCCAGGGAAAGCGCCATGGACCTTGTCATGCCAATCATGCCGGCCTTTGTTGCCGTGTAATGCACCCCAAGCGGTGCCCCCCGGACGGAGGAGGAGGAGAGGTTGATGATCACCCCCTTGATCCCCGCCGCCATCATGGCGCGTGCGGCGGCCTGGGCGCAAAAGGCGCTGCCCTTCAGGTTCACGGCAATAACGCGGTCCCATTCGGCTTCTGTCATCTCCAGGAAGGCCACGCGCGGGAAAATCCCGGCATTATTGACCAGCACATCAATCCGCCCGAAGGCGGCAAGCGTCTTTTCCACCAGGGCGGCGGCGGAGGCGGCGGTCCCGACATCTCCCTGGATCAGCGCGGCGCGCCGTCCAGTTGCGCGAACCTCGGCAGCCACGGCTTCCGCCTGGGCTTCATCATCCAGCCAATTGATTGCGACATCGTGCCCCGAAGCCGCTAAAGCCCGCGCGGCGGCGGCGCCGATGCCCTGTTGCGCGCCCGTGACCAGCGCCACCTTTGCTTCGCCTGCCATGGTTTGTCCCCCTAGATCCGGAAGGGAAGCTAGGGGGAAATAATGGCTCTGTCTTGAGGGCTTGCCCCGGCGCCCGCCCGGTGGCACCCCTTGGCGGAAGAGGGAGGCAGCGCTGTGGATATTGCTGGAATGTTCTCGTTGCAGGGGCGCGTCGCGCTGGTGACTGGTGCGTCTGGCGTTTTGGGCGCGCATTTCGCCCGCGTGCTGCATGGCGCCGGGGCTTCGGTGGCGCTGGCCGCCCGGCGGGAAGCCGCCACTGCGGCGCTGGCGGCGGAACTTGGCGCCCGGGCGGTTTCCGTGCCGCTGGATGTGACCGCGCCCGAGACGATTGCGGCTGGCTTTGATGCGGCGGAAGCCGCCTTCGGCGCGCCCTGTGATATTCTGGTGAATAATGCCGGCATCGCCGTGACCAAACCCGCGCTGCAACAAAACATTGCCGATTGGGATGCGGTGCATGATGTGAATTTGCGCGGCTGTTTTCTGGTGGCACAGGAAGCGGCGAAGCGCCTGGTCGCGGCGAAAACCCCCGGCGTTGTGGTGAATATCGCTTCCGTCCTGGGGGAGCGCATTATCCCGGGTGTGGTGGGCTATACCTCCGCCAAGGCCGGGCTGTTGCACATGACGCGGCATTTGGCCGTGGAATGGGCGCGCCATGGCATTCGGGTGAATGCGATTGCGCCCGGCTATATCGCCACCGATATCAACCGTGATTATTTCGCCTCCGATTCCGGGCAGGCGATGATCAAACGCATCCCGCAGCGCCGGCTTGGCGCTGCCGAGGACCTTACCGGGCCGCTATTGCTGCTCGCTTCCGCCGCCGGGGCGCATATGACCGGCGCGGTGGTGACAGTAGATGGCGGCCATTCAATCAACCCGCTTTAGGGCTTCATCCCATGGAATTCACCCTGCCCCCCGAAATCGACGATATCCGGCGCCGTGTGCGTCGCTTTGTTGATGAAAAGCTGATCCCGCTGGAATCCGACCGCACGAATTTCGATGAGCATGAAAACATCGCGCCGCATGTGCTGACGGAAATGCGTAAGGCTGCGAAGGCGGAAGGGCTTTGGGCGCTGCAAATGCCAAAGCGGCTTGGCGGGCAGGAATTGCCGCGCATTGGCATGGCCGCTTGTTATGAGGAAATGAACCGTTCCATCTTCGGCCCCGTAGTATTCAATAGCGCCGCGCCCGATGACGGCAATATGATGATCCTGGATCGCGTTTTGCCGGAAGCGATGAAGCCGCGCTGGTTGCAGCCGATTGTGGATGGCGATGTGCAATCCGCCTTTGCCATGACGGAACCGGATGGCTGCGGTTCTGACCCGAACCTGACCTATACCAAGGCGGAACGCGTCGGCAATGATCGTTGGCGCATCACTGGGCGCAAATGGTTCATCACCGGCGCCGGTAATGCGAAGATTTTCATCATCATCGCGCGCACATCGGATGACCCGCGCAAGGGGCTTTCCGCCTTTTTGTTCAGCGCCGATCAGCCGGGCTGGAAGATTGTGCGCCGCATCCCGATCATGGGGCCGGAAGAACATGGCGGGCATTGCGAATTGGAGTTCGATGGCCTCGAAATCCCCAATGAGCATTTGCTGATGAATGAAGGCGATGGGCTGAAGCTGACGCAAATGCGGCTTGGCGTGGCGCGGTTGACGCACTGCATGCGCTGGCTGGGATTGTCTCGGCGTGCTTTGGAAATCGCCATGGAACGTATCGCGCAGCGCGATTCCTTCGGCATGAAGCTGATTGACCGCGAAAGCGTGCAGGGCCTGGTGGGCCAGGCGGCGATGGAAATTGAAATCGGCCGACTGCTGACCATGAAGGCGGCCTGGATTCTGGACCAAGGCGGCTTCGCGCGGAAGGAAGTTTCCATGGCGAAGATCGTGGTCGCGGATGCTTTGCAAAAATCCGTGGATACGGCGCTGCAATTGCTGGGCGCGCGCGGCTATTCCAAGGATACCGTGATTGAATGGATGTACCGCTATGCCCGCCAGGCGCGGCTGGTGGATGGCGCATCCGAAGTGCATCGCATGGTGCTGGCCAATGTACTGCGGGCAGAAGGTTCTGGCTTTTTCGCCTGGGGTCCGCCCAAGCATGGATGAGGCGCGGCGCGCAAAACTGACCGATTGGCTGCGCCGGGCAACCGGTGCGGCCGATCTGCGGCTTGGCGCGATGTCTTTGCTTTCCGGCGGCGCCATTCAGCAGAATTGGGCGCTGGATGTTGTGTTGGCGGGGCGCGATGAAGCCTGGGTCTTGCGCACCGATAATGCCGCAACCTTGGCGGTTTCTCTACCACGTTCCGCCGAATTCGCGCTTTTGAAGGCCGCCTTCGCTGAGGGCGTGACGGTGCCAGAACCGCTCTATTTATGTGAGGACCTCGCTGTACTTGGCGCGCCGTTCTTCATCATGAGCCGCGTGCAGGGCATTGCCGCCGGGCATCGCGTGGTGAAAAGTGAAACGCTCTGTGGTGGGCGAGATGCGGCGGTGCGCGCGCTGGGGCGAGAATTGGCGCGTATTCATCGCATAGTACCGCCGCGCGTGGATTTGGGGTTTCTGGGTGCGCCAGCCGCTGATGCCTGCCTTGCCTTTGTTACGGAGCAGCGTGCCGCGCTGGACCGCCAAGCGCTGCCGCGCCCGGTGCTGGAATGGGGCTTGCGCCATTTGGAACGCTCGGCCCCGCCGCCTTTGCCGCCCGTGCTGAATCATAATGATTTTCGCACCGGCAATCTGATGTTGGCGGATGATGGCGTGGCGGCGGTGCTGGATTGGGAATTCGCCGCCTGGGGAGACCCGCATGCGGATCTCGGCTGGTTTTGCGCCAAATGCTGGCGCTTTGGCAGCGCGTATGAAGCGGGCGGTATTGGCGCGCGGGATGCTTTTTACGCCGGCTATGCGGCTGAAGCGGGAAGCGCGGTAGATGCGGCGCGCGTGACTTGGTGGGAATTGGCCGCGCATATTCGCTGGGCGGTGATTGCGATTGACCAGGCAGAACGCCACCTTTCCGGCAAGGAACCAAGCCTGGAATTGGCGCTGACGGGCCACATCGTGCCTGAGCTTGAATGGGAAATCTTGAACATGACAGGGGTGCCCCATGCAGCGTGAAGCCCCGGAAGGCCCGAATCTTTTGGCGACCGCGCGTGATGCGCTGCTGACCGAGATTCTGCCCAAGCTTTCCGGCACGGATGCCTTCACCGCGCGCATGATTGCCAATGCCATGGCGATTGCGGCGCGGGAAGCCGCGCAGAATGATGCATGGGTCGCGGAAATGCGCGCCAGGATGCAGCGCCTGACGGGCGATGCCGCCGCGCCAGATCGCGCCTTCGCTACCGCGATTCGTGCTGGCGCTTTTGATCCTGGCAGTGCGCATCATGCGGAAGCGGCGGCGCTGCTCCGCCAGGCCGCGCAGCTGCGTTGTGCCATCAGCGCGCCGCGGGTTTTGGGAAAGGGCTGACCCATGTTGGATGATTTGCCGAAAACCGCCGCCAATCATGTGGCTCTATCGCCGGTGTCCTTCCTGCCGCGTGCGGCGCATGTCTGGGGTAAGCGCATCGCGATTATTCATGGCGCGCGGCGCATCACCTATGCGCAGTTTCTGGAACGCAGCCGGCGCTTGGCCTCGGCGCTACGTCAGGCCGGCATAGCGCCAGGCGATGTGGTGGCGGCACTTCTGCCGAATATTCCAGAAATGCTGGAAGCGCATAACGCCGTGCCCATGGCGCATGCCGTGCTTTGCCCCATCAATACGCGGCTGGATGCGCCGACGGTGCGCTTCATTCTGGGCCATTCAGGCGCGAAAATCCTGTTGCTGGACCGTGAATTCGCCGCGTTGGTGAATGCCGCGCTGGAAGGCGCAGAAAACCCGCCGCGCGTGATCATTATTGACGATCCCGAAGGCCCCGACGGTGCGGCAATTGACGCGACGGCGTATGAGGATTTCATCGCTGGCGGTGATCCTGGCTTTCCAGTCGCGCCCCCCGCTGATGAATGGGCGGCGATTTCGCTTTCCTATACGTCGGGCACCACAGGCGATCCCAAGGGCGTTGTGGTGCATCATCGCGGTGCTTACCTCAATGCCTGCGGCAATGCGCTTTCCTTCGGCTTGAATGCGCAAAGCGTCTATCTGTGGACGCTACCGATGTTTCATTGCAATGGCTGGACTTATACCTGGGCGGTGACGCTGCAAGGGGGTACGCATGTGTGCCTCAGGCGCGTGGAACCCGCACGGATTTTCGCGCTGATTGCTGAACATGGCGTGACGCATCTCTGCGCCGCGCCGGTGGTGCTGACCATGCTGATCCATGCACCGGAAGACCAGCGCCGCAGCTTTGCGCATCGCGTGGGGATTGCCACGGGCGGCGCGGCGCCGCCTTCACCGGTGATCGCGGCGATGGAAAACCTCGGCTTCGATGTCACGCATCTTTATGGGCTGACGGAATGCTATGGCCCATCGCTGCTGTGCGCTTGGCAGCCGGGCTTGCATGATCTGCCGCTACCCGAAAAAGCCGCATTCATGGCGCGGCAAGGTGTCGCTTTGCCAACACTGGAAGAAGCGACGGTGATTGATACCGCAAGCGGAGCGCGGGTACCGGCCGATGGGGCGACAATTGGCGAAATTGCCATTCGCGGCAATACGGTGATGAAGGGCTATTTGCGTAATCCCAAGGCCAATGAAGCGGTGTTTGTGGATGGCTGGTTCCGCACCGGTGATTTGGGTTTACTGCACCCGGATGGCTATATCGAGGTAAAGGATCGTGCCAAGGATATTGTGATCTCCGGCGGTGAAAACATCAGCAGCCTTGAAGTGGAAGAAACGCTCTATCGCCATCCGGATGTGATGGAAGCAGCCGTGGTGGCGCATCCGGATGAAAAATGGGGCGAAGTGCCGCATGCCTTCATTACGCTGAAGCCAGGTGCGGCGGAAAACCGCGATGCCATCATCACCTTCTGTCGCGCCAATCTGGCCGGCTTCAAGGTGCCGCGCCACATCACCTTCGGGCCTCTGCCGAAAACCGCGACAGGCAAAATCCAGAAATTCGAATTGCGCGCCCGGGTGCGCGGGGGCTGAGGTATCATGACAGAACTCCCAAAACCTGGTGCGCTTACCGGCTTGCGCGTGATTGACCTGACCCGCGTGGTGGCCGGCCCGCTTTGCGCGCAAATGCTGGGCGATTTGGGCGCTGAAATCGTTAAGCTGGAACGCCAAGGCAATGGCGATGATTTGCGTGCTTTGGGTCCGCCTTTTGTGCCGGGAAGCGATGACAGCACCTATTTCACCTCGCTCAACCGGAACAAGCGCTCGCTCAGCCTGGATTTCACGCAGGCTGAGGGCGCGGCGATTCTGAAGCGCATCGTGGCGAAGGCTGATGTGCTGATTGAGAATTTCCGCACTGGCACGCTGGCGCGTTATGGTCTGGGTTATGATGATCTGCGCGCCATCAATCCGGGCTTGGTCTATTGTTCGGTGACCGGCTTTGGGCAAGATGGCCCTTACGCGCACCGCTCAGGCTATGATTTTGTGGCGCAAGCCATGGCCGGGCTGATGGAAGTAACCGGTGAGGCCGATGGCAAGCCAGGCGGCGGCCCGCAGCGTGTTGGTGTGCCGGTGGCGGATATGTTCACGGGCTTTGCCGCAACGGTTTCCATCCTTGCCGCACTCAGGCATCGCGATCAGACCGGTGAGGGGCAGTATTGCGAAGTTTCCTTGTATGAGACAATGGTTTCGTTGATGCAGGCGCCCATGACTTCATGGTTGAATGCCGGCAAGTTGATGCAGCGCACTGGCAATGATGCGGTGGTGGCAGTGCCCTATGGCGTGTTTCAAGGATCGGATGCGAAATTCGTCATTGGTGTTTTGAATGACCGCGAATTTATCCGACTTTCAGCGGCGCTCGGCCATCCTGAATGGGCGGAGGATGAGCGCTTCCGCCGAGCACGAGACCGCGCCGCTAATCGCGATTTACTGCTGGGCATGATGCATGGTGTCTTGTGCAAAAGACCAAGGGCGGAATGGTTGGCGGTGTTGGAGGAAGCAAAAATTACCTCTGGCCCCATCAATACCGCTGCTGATGTGGAAGTCGATCCGCATACCAAGGCACGCGGCCTGATTGTGGAAATACCGCATCACGCGGGCGGGCGCGTGCGTGTGCCGGCTTCGCCCCTGCGGCTTGCTGCGACGCCGGTGGCCTATCGCTACGGCATCCCCGCGCCGGGTGAGCATACGGATGCGGTGCTGCGCGAATTTGCCGATATGACCGAAGAAGAAATCGCTGCGGCGCGCGCCGCCGGCGTATTGTAAGGGGGCTGCGCCATGGCTGGGCTTCGTTTTGATTTGCGGGATGCGCCAGAAGGCGCGGCGGAACTGCGCGCGGAAGTGCGCGCAGTTCTGGCCGAACATGCGCCTAGTTTTACGCCGGAAATCCGTGCCCGATCCTGGATGGGTTTTGATCGCGATTTCACCCGCGCTGTTGGCGCCAAGGGGTGGATTGGCATGTGCTGGCCGCGTGAATATGGCGGGGCAGAACGCAGCTTTCTGGAACGCAATATCGTGCTGGAAGAGATGCTCGCCGCCGGGGCACCGGTGGGGGCGCATTGGATCGGCGATCGGCAATCCGGCCCGCTGCTCCTCAGGCTTGGCACCGAAGAACAGAAGCGCCATTTCCTACCGCGCATCGCGAGTGGTGAATATGCGTTTTGCATTGGTTTGTCCGAACCCGATTCCGGTAGCGATCTGGCATCACTCCGCACCAAGGCCGAGAAGGTTGATGGCGGTTGGAAGCTGAATGGGCGGAAGATTTGGACTACCTTCGGCCATCTCTGTGATTGGATGATTGCACTGGTGCGCACCTCTCCAGCGCCCGAAGGTGGCGCGCGGCATATCGGGCTTTCGCAAGTACTGGTGAATTTGCGCGCGCCGGGGGTGAATATTCGCCCAATCCGCGATCTGGTGGGCGAAAAAGGTTTCAACGAAATCACCTTTGATGATGTGATGTTGCCGGAAGATGCGCTGGTGGGGCAGGAAGGCGCTGGCTGGGCGCAAGCCACCAGCGAATTGGCGTTTGAGCGCAGCGGGCCGGATCGGTATTTGTCATCACATCCCTTGCTGGAAGCAGCGATGACAACGCTGAAGCAGGAAGGCGCCGCGGCGCCTGCGCTTGGCCGGCAGGTCGCGCGGCTTTGGGCTTTGCGCAATATGTCGGTGGCGGTGGCGGGCATGTTGGAAGATGGGCAAGACCCCGTGCGGCAAGCGGCGCTGGTGAAGGATTTGGGCAATGATTTCGAACAAGCCTTGCCCAATGTGGTGCGCGATTTGATCGCCACCGAAGACATGCCAGAAGATATGCGCCGTATGCATGCATATCTGACGCAGATTGTGCCAACTTTCTCTCTGCGTGGCGGCACGCGGGAAATCATGCGCGGCATTATCGCGCGCGAATTGGGGCTGCGCTGATATGGCAAGCGATATCGCGGCCGAACTCGCCGAACAGGTTGATCGTGCGCTGGCGGATGCCGCGGATGTCGCCACCTTGCGCGACCTGGAAGCGGGCAATTGGCCGGCGGGCACTTGGGATGCGCTGGCGGCGCTTGGCCTGGATGGCGCGCTGGTGCCGGAAGCAGCGGGCGGCGTTGGCCTTGGCTTCAGTGACGTGGCGCCGCTGATGGAGGTGCTTGGCCGCCACGCCGCGCCAGTGCCCTTGGCGGAGGGCATTTTCGCCAATGCGCTGCTTTCGGCAGCCGGCATTACGCCACCGGAAGGCGTGATCAGCTTTGGTGCAGGCCAGGGCGCCATTGCCTGGGGCCGCCATGCCACCCATGTCGCGCTGCTGGATGGTGCGCGCATCGCGCTTTACCCGGCGGCTGCGCTTGCTTGGGAAGTAGGCGGCAATATCGCACATGAAGCGCGAGACCGCGCGCGCATCATCGGCGCGCCGGTAGCCGAGGCGGTGCTGCCCAATGGCTGGGGCGCGGAAGCTGCGCTGCTTGCCACCGCGCTGATGCGTGCGGGGCAGATTGCTGGCGCCATGCAGGCGGCCTTGGCGCTGGCGGTGGATCACGCCAATACGCGCAAGCAATTCGGCCGCCCCATTGGGCGCTTTCAGGCTGTGCAGCAGCAATTGGCCGTTTTTGCCGCGGAAACTTCCGCCGCTTCTGTTGCCGCTGCTGCGGCGGCGCGTGCAGTGGATCGGCGTGGCTTGGCCGCTGCAGCGTTTGAGATTGGTTGCGCCAAGATCACAGTGGGCGAAGCCGCAACGCGTGGCGCCGCCATTGCGCATCAGGTCTTTGCCGCCATGGGCATTACGGAAGAACATCAGCTGCATCATTTCACACGCCGGCTTTGGTCCTGGCGCGAAGAAGGTGGCAGCGAAGCTTTTTGGGCCAAGCGCATCGGGCAGGAAGCGCAAGCGCTGCCTGGCGCGCTTTGGCCCTTCATTACCGCACGTGAGGAGGAAATCACCCCATGACCCCATTTCTGAACATCGAACGCGATGGCGGTATTGTTACCCTCACGCTCAATCGCCCGGAAAAGCGCAATGCCATTTCCACGCGTGCGGAGTGTGAAGAAGTGGAAGCGGCCTGCCGCACCCTGTCGCGTGATGACAGCGTTCGCTGCGTGATTGTCACCGGCGCCGGTTCTGCCTTTTGCGCTGGCGGTGATTTGAAAGGTATGCGCGATAAAACGGGTATCACCGGTGGCGGCACGGGGGCGGAGATTCGCGAATCCTATCGTCGTGGCATCCAGATGATTCCATTGGCGCTGTATGAATTGGATATCCCAACCATCGCGGCAGTGAATGGCCCGGCGATTGGGGCGGGGCTTGATCTGGCGTTAATGTGCGATATTCGCGTTGCCAGCGAAAAAGCACTTTTTGCCGAAAGCTTCGTGAAAGTCGGCATCGTGCCAGGTGATGGCGGTGCTTACTTGCTACCAAAAGTGGTTGGCATGTCGAAGGCCTTGGAATTGTCACTCACAGGCGAAACCATCGGCCCGGCGGAAGCGCTGGCTTGTGGTATGGTTTCCAAGGTGGTGGCGCCTGAAGCGCTGTTGGATGCGGCGCGCGCCATTGCGGCGAAGATTGCCGCCAACCCCCCGCAAGCGGTGCGGCTTACCAAGCGCCTGCTGCGTGAAAGCCAGCACACACGGCTTTCAACTTTGTTGGAAATGTCAGCGGCTTATCAGGCGCTGGCGCATGGCACGCGGGACCATCGGGAAGCAGTGGATGCCATGCTGGAAAAGCGCGCGCCAAATTTCGAAGGCCGCTGAATAATTATCACGGGATGATCCCCAGATTACCCGCCGCACGAATGCGCGGCGGGTAGGATTACATGATTGTGAAAGCCTTCGCCTAATACCGCCGTGTGCAATGACCTGGATCAAGCCCGAACCATGCCGCTGATTTTCTAATGCCCCCTCGTGCGCCGTGCATGGCGCAAAGGATGGAGAGGGCCATGGCGGTTACAGCGCAGAATTTAAGTGCCTCCGCGATTTGGAACCATATTGCGGAGAAGAAAAAAGCCGCCGAGGCCGAGCGCATTGCGCAGGAAGAAGCGGCCAAGGCAGAACGAGCCAAGTTGCGTGAGGCGTTTGAACAACGCGAAATCCAACCTGAGGCATTAGACCGTATCGCAACCGTGGTGCGGCGCGCGGTGGAAGCTGGTGAAAAAGAAGCCCTGGTGCTGCGCTTCCCGTCAGAATGGTTGCCGGATCAGGGACGTTCCATCACCAGCCATGACCCGGAATGGCGCGCGAAGCTCACGGGCTTTCCGAAGCGGGCGCATGATTTTTATATGCGGGAATTGGCGCCGCGCGGCTTCCAATTAAAGGCGCAAATCCTGGATTGGCCAGGCGGCATCCCGGGTGATGTGGGGTGGTTTCTGGCTTGGAAACATCCGGAAGAAGAATAGAGCGCTTGTGGGAATCACGACTATGCCAAAGAAACACAAGCAACATCATGTCCTGCCGCATTCGGCCTCCTTGGGGCGTAATAGCCCCAGCAATGCGGATACCCCTTTCAAGCCCGATGGCAAGCTAAGGCGCAAAGCTTATGAGAAATCACTTTTCGATCTGCACGTGGAATTGGTGAAGCTGCAGCAATGGGTGAAGGAAAGTGGTGCCAAGGTTTGTATTCTTTTCGAAGGCCGGGATGGTGCGGGGAAAGGTGGCACCATCAAAGCCATTACAGAACGCGTCAGCCCGCGCGTGTTTCGTGTGGTGGCACTGCCCGCACCGACTGAGCGGGAAAAATCGCAGCTTTATATTCAACGCTACATGCAGCATTTGCCCGCCGCTGGTGAAATCGTGATCTTTGATCGGTCCTGGTATAATCGCGCGGGCGTTGAAAGGGTGATGGGATTTTGTTCAGATGAATTGGCCAAGCGCTTCCTTGATATGGCGCCGGCGGTTGAACGTGTTTTCATCGAATCGGGCATCATATTGCTGAAATACTGGCTGGAAGTCAGCCCGGAAGAACAGACACGGCGTCTGGAGGATCGTATTCATGATGGGCGGAAGCTGTGGAAGCTCTCGCCAATGGATTTGAAATCCTATAGCCGCTGGTATGATTATTCGCGTGCCCGTGACGCCATGTTTCAAGCGACAGATACTTCGTGGGCGCCTTGGTATGTTGCTTTTTCTGATGACAAAAAACGCGCGCGGCTGAATATTATTCGCCATTTGCTGCACCATATTCCCTATCAGGCGGCAAAGCCGGAAAAGATCAAATTGCCCAAACGGCAGCATGCTGGTGATTATAAGGAACCAGATTATCCCTTTAAAATTATTCCAGATATACTTGCGGTCAGCGAAGCATCGACCGCAAAGCACTAACCGCAGTGAAATTGATATCGATCAAGTCGTGCCATGCGGTTCAAGCCTAGAAATCCTCAAATATGATGGATAGGAGGCTTCGATGAAGCTCTGCGATATTCTCGTGCATCTTGATGCTTCGCCGCGGGCACGCATACGGCTTGATTTGGCGGTGGCATTGGCACGGCAGCATCAGGCGCATCTGACGGCGCTGCATGTGATTGATGTTGCCTTGCCGGTCATGGCGATGGGTGATGGCGGGGGCGGCGGAGCTGTGATTGCTGAATTGATGGAACAAATGCGCCAAACCGCGCTGAAGGCTGGCGCGCAACTGCAGGCGGCATTTCAGGAAGCGATCCGTCGCGAAGGCATCATGGGTGAATGGCGCCAGGTGGAAGGTAGTGCGGCAGAACTGGTTGCGCTGCATGGCCGCTATGCAGATCTTTTGCTGCTCGGGCAGGATGATCCGGAAAGTGATCATGCGGGCCTTCTTGAAGCGGTGCTGTTTGATTCTGGGCGCCCGGTTTTGGCAATCCCTTTCGCCGGTAGCTTCCCCCCGATCGGCAAGCGAGTCCTGGTTGGCTGGAATGCCAGCCGCGAGGCATCACGGGCAGTGCATGATGCGCTGCCGCTACTTGCCAAGGCGGAAAGCGCTTGTGTGTTCCTGGCTAATCCCAAGCGTGGCCTTGGCGCACATGGTGAAGAACCGGGCGCTGATATCGCGCGGCATTTGGCGCGCCATGGCTTGAAGGTGGAAGTGGCCAAGGCCGTTGCGGATGATGTGGCGGATTCAGCGCTACTATTGAACCATGCCAGCGATATGGGCGCCGATTTGCTGGTGATGGGCGCCTATGGCCATTCGCGCCTGCGCGAATTCATCCTGGGTGGCGTGACGCGCAGCTTGCTGCGTGAAATGACCGTGCCGGTGCTGCTTTCGCACTGACAATCAGCCAAGCCGGCGAAAAATCAGCGAAAGATTATTCGCTGGCATGGCTTCCACCAGTGGCGCGGCGAAGCCCATTGCTGTGGCTTCGGCGGCAACCGTTTCCAGATCACGAACACCCCATCGCGCATCGCGCTCGCGCAGGCTTGCGTCAAATTCCGCATTGCTCGGCGCGGTATGCTGCCCGGCGCGTTTGTAAGGCCCATATAAAAACAAAAGCCCCCCCGGCGGTATGATCCGTGCCGCACCCGCCATAAGGCCAAGCGTCGCCTCCCAGGGCGCGATGTGAATCATATTAATGCAGGTAACGGCATCGGCATGATTGATGGGCCAAGGCGCCGCTGTGACATCAAGCGCCAGTGGCGCGCGCATATTCGGCAGCGCGGTTTCCTGGCGCCATGCGGCAATGCTTGCCAGCGCTTCCTCGCTTGGGTCAGTCGGCTGGAAGACAAGCGCGGGAAAGCTGCTGGCAAAATGCACAGCGTGTTCGCCAGACCCGCTGGCAATTTCCAAGACGAGGCCGGAGCTTGGCAAATACCGCGCCAGAACCCCTGCAATGGCGTCCTTATTGCGCGCTACCGAAGGCGCGTAACGCCGTGCATCTTCCTCCATTGCGGTCACGCAGCTTGGGCGCGGAAGCGTGCCAGCGTGCCGCCGCGTAGCACCGCACTCGGCAGGCGCCGATCCAGAATACGCTCGGCCAGCCTGCCCGCTTCCACCAGCGCTTCCAGATCAATGCCCGTTTCAATGCCCAGTTCTGCGCAAAGCAGCGCCAATTCCTCGGTCGCGATATTGCCGGGCGCGCCGGGTTGGCCGGCAAAGGGGCAGCCACCAAGGCCGCCCACTGCAGCATCAAAACGCGAAACACCCATGCGCAACCCGGCCATCGCATTGGCAATGCCTAGCCCGCGGGTATCATGCAAATGCAGCGCAAGCCGCAATTCCGGCCAGCGGCTCCGCACTTCGCCGATCACGGCTTCAATCTGGCGTGGATTGGCCCAGCCCATCGTATCGGCCAGCGTCAAATCACGGATGGTGACACCTGCTTCCGCCGCAATGGCAAGCCCATCCGCGACTGCGGCCATCACCTGCGCGGGCGTGACATTGCCGGCATAATTGCAGCCAAAGGCCGCTTGCAACCCAATGCGTGTGACCGGCACGCCGGCGGCGATGTGTGCGGCCGTTTGCTTGCGCATGGCTTCAATCTGCCCCACGCGATCTCGATTGAGGTTCTTGAGCGAAAAGGCCTCGGAAGCCGCGAGGCTGATGGACCCAAAAAGATGCAGCCGATCCTTGAAGGCAAGCGCGCGGTCCAGCCCCGCCGCATTGAACCATAGCCCCGTATAATGAATGCCAGGCTTAGGCGTGAAACCGCCCACCACCGCTTCCGCATCGGCCCAGCCAGGCACCAACTTCGGCGAAACAAAGGACGCTACTTGGATATGCTGAAGGCCAGTCGCTGAAAGCGCATCAATCAGCGCAATTTTATCGGCGCTCGGGATCGGGTTTTTTTCGATCTGAAAGCCCTCCCTTGGGCCTTCTTCGGCAATCTCAACACGCGCAGGCAGTTCGGACATGGCGCTTCCCCTTCAATGCAGGGATATTTTGCCACTATTCGCCGGAAAAGGCACCGGTAGCTTCAGGCCGCATCCTCGCCTTCGCCGGTGCCAAGCGCGGTCAGCGCTGCCTCATTCAGGATTTCAATGCCGCTTTGGCCATGCAGGCGGATCAGATTGCGCCGGCGGAAGCTGGAAATGGCGCGGCTTACGGTCTCCAGCGTCAGGCCAAGGAATTCGCCGATATCCGCCCGCGTGGCCGGCAGATCATAAACTGGCCCCTTATGATTGCGCCGGCGTTGTGCATCCACCAGCGAAAGCAGGAAGGCGGCGACGCGTTCTTCCGCGGTGAAGCGGCCAAGCGCCATGATGTGATCCTGGCTTTGCGCCAATTCCCGGGTGCAGAGATCAAGAAAGCGCCGTTCCAGAAGGGGATAGCGGCGGAATAATTGTTCAAGCCGCCGGCGTTCCATGCGGCAGACTCGGCCACCGGTCAGCATTTCAGCGCCGAAAGCATGTTCGGGCAGTGGCGTGAAGCCAAGGATATCGCCAGCGAAGCGAAAGCCGATGGCGGCCTGCCGGCCGTCAGGTAATACGCGCATCAGCCGCGCCATGCCTTCGGTCAGGGTATAAACATATCGGGCCTGATCGCCTTGATGAAAAATCGGACTACGCGGTTCAAGGGCGACTCTTTCACTATCCGTCGCCATGTCATCCAGTGCCGCCACATCCAATGGCGCACACAGGCCAAGAGACCGGGATCCGCATTTCAGACAGATATCGCCTTCTGCCCCAAGGCCATCCATCATCGAACGCGTGACATCTAGCGGGTTCATATCTGCCTGCCGTTCTGCTTTGCCTTCGCAGCGCGGGATTTTGCTTAATCTCACGCTTGCTTAAGCATTTTCATCCTGATTTTGCGCTGGATCAAGACAATTCGGTGCTTGATACTCAGCAAGTGATCAGCCTTGGCGCGATGGCGTCGCGTAGGGAGGAGATGTCATGGGTATTTCCGTTCAGGTTTGTGGCGCAGCGCGCACCGTTACCGGCTATTGCCTGTTTTTTGAGACGGCCCGCGCCAAGTTCTTGGTGGATTGCGGCATGTTTCAGGGACCAAAGACGCTGAAATCCCTGAACTGGGAGGAGTTTCCCTTCAACCCACGAGAAATTGATGCGGTGCTGCTGACGCATGCACATATTGACCATTCTGGGCTGCTGCCGAAGCTGAAGGCAGGTGGCTTTCGCGGCACCATCTACGCCACGGCTGCGACCGCGGATCTTTGCGCTGTCATGCTGCCTGATTCCGGGCATGTGCAGGAAATGGAGGTATCGCAGCTTAATCGGCGCAATCGCCATAGGGGGCGCGCACCGGTGCGGCCGATTTACACGGCAGCAGATGGCGCGGCGGCGATTGCGGCGTTTCGCGCGGTGCCCTTTGGGTGCTGGATGGAACCCGTGCCAGGGGTGCGCGCCCGCTGGTGGAATGCGGGGCATATGCTGGGTTCGGCTTCGATCGAAATTGAATATGCCGATGGCAAGAATGCGCCGGTGCGTGTGCTGGTGTCCGGTGATTTGGGGCCGGATTGTTCGGTGTTTCATCATGAATCTGAAGCGCCTGATGCGCTGGATCATGTGTTTCTGGAAAGCACTTATGGCGATGAGGATAAGCCCTGCGTTGATCACGTAGCGCGCCGCGAAAAGCTGGCGGCTATTGTCCAGCAAGCCGCGAAGTCTGATGGCGTGCTGCTAATTCCTGCCTTTGCCGTGGAACGCACACAGGAAATTTGTTGGGATTTGGTGACGCTGATGCAGGCAGGCACTGTTCCTGAAGCGCCGATTTTCATGGATAGCCCGCTCGCCATTCGCGCGACGGAGGTATTTCTGGAACATGCCGCTGCGCTGGAAAATGGCGAAGCCATCAGCCGCGCCTTGCGTTCGCCCCTGATCCGCCCGACGGAAAGTGGGGAAGCCAGCCGCCGTATTGCCGAAGCTGAGGGTTTTCATATCATCGTTGCGGGTTCGGGCATGTGCGATGCCGGGCGCATCCGGCATCATTTGAAGCGCTGGCTCTGGAGCCCTGCCGCGACGGTAATGCTGACAGGCTATCAGGCGGAAGGCACGCTTGGGCGGCTATTGCAGGAAGGCAAGCCGGAAGTGCGCATTCAGGGAGAGACAATTCGCGTGGCGGCCAAAATCACCGAAATCCGCGACTTCTCCGGCCATGCGGATGCACCAGAATTGGCGCGTTGGTTGGCTGCGCGCGGGCAGGTTTTGGGCGGTGTATTTTTGGTGCATGGCGAAGCACCTGCAATGGAAGCGCTGGCCGCGCGCCTTACTAAAGCGGGCATTGCTGCGGCGGACCAAGTGATTATGCCAGTATTGGATGAAGCCTGGGCATTGCCCAAAGGTACGCGACCAAAGCGCCTGGAAAGCAAGGGCCGCCGCGCTGATCCTGTGCGGAGTGTTCGGCCGGATTGGCATAATCAGCGCGCCGCTTTGATGCTGGCGATAGAAAGTGCCACCGAAAATGCGGGGGATGATGCGGCGCGCGAAGCCTTGCTGCAAAAGCTGCGCGCGGCGCTGGAAGCGGGGTAGGGCCGTGCTACGCAGCCTTTTAAGTGGTCTGCGCTATGCGGGTGGATTTATGCCAATTCCACAGAATTACCGGCAGGGCTAAGGCCGCGCCCACTACGGTCATTTGGATATTGGGTGAAATCATCAGTAGTGCCGCCAGTACAAGCCAAGCTTTCGCCCCAAAGCCCATATGGGTGAAGGCATAACCCGTTGTTCCAATCCCCAGCAGCAAAACGCCAAGCGCGCAGGTGCTGGTGGTGATGAAGAAATCGGCCCAGGTGAAGCCATCCACCATAATCAGCATGGCCGGCGAATAGGCGAAGACAAAGGGCACCGTTGCCTTGGCCAAGCCAAGGCGAAAAGCAGTATTGCCGGTTTTGAAAGGATCAGCCCCTGCAATGCCAGCCGCAGCATAGGCGGCGATACAGACAGGCGGTGTCAGATCCGCCAGTACGCCGTAATAGAGAATGAACAAATGCGCGGCCAGTGGCGGCACACCAAGTTGAATCACCGCCGGCGCCGCAATGGCCGCAAGCACGATATAAAGTGCCGTTGTTGGAATACCCGTTCCCATCGCAATGCAGACTAGCGCCACAAAAAGCAGCGTCAGAAACAGCGTGAGGGATTTCATATCCACCACGCTTTCCGGCAGGATAGACAGAAGCGGTGATAGCCAGGCGGCGAATGACGCCGCCGCTTGCGTGACCATGAAGCTTACGCGAAAGCCTGCGCCGGTCAGCGTAATGACGCCCACCACAACACCAACAGCGGCCGCAGCGGCGCCAACAGCAATGGCGTAGCGTGCACCGATATCGAAGGAATCCCACAAATCACGCAAGGTCAGCCGATGGCGCGGATTGAGAAATCCAACCACAATACAGGCGGTAATGCCGTAAAATGCCGCCAGATACGGTGTATTCCCTTCGATGATCGCGCCCAGCAGCAGCACCAACGGAATCATGGTGGGCCAGCCTTCGCGCAGCGTCTTGCGGAAGCCTGGAATTTCGTCGGGCGGCAGGCCCTTCAGGCCGAATTTCTTTGCCTCAAAATGTACCTGCACAAAGACGCCCCAGAAATGCATGAAGGCAGGCACGGCAGCGGCGACCAGCAGCGTGGTCAGCGGAATATTCAGGAATTCGATCATCACGAAGGCCGCAGCCCCCATGATGGGTGGTGTAATCTGCCCGCCTGCACTGGCGGCGGCTTCAACGGCGGCGGCGAATTGCGGGCGATAGCCAACGCGCTTCATGGCGGGGATCGTCAGCGTGCCGACCGTGACGGTATTGGCAATGGCCGAACCGCTGATCATGCCAAAAAGCGCAGAGCCAAAAACCGAAACCTTGGCCGGCCCACCGGCAAAGCGCCCTGCGGCGATTGACGCCATATCAATGAAAAACTGTCCCAGCCCCATGCGCGTGGCCAGCACGCCAAACAACACAAAGTGAAAGACGTAAGTTGCGACAACCATCACAGGAATGCCGAAAATACCTTCCTGCGTCAGGTAAATATGGCTGATAAAACCGGCCCAATCGGCGCCTGGATGCGCAAGCACACCGGACAGATAATTCCCCCACAAACCATAGGCCACACAGATCAGTACGATGATCGGCAGCGCCCAGCCCATGCTGCGCCGCGCTGTTTCAAGTGTCAGCACCAGCATCAACGTGCCCATGATGACATCATTCGTATTTGGGCTGCCGATGCGAAAGGTCAGATCATCAAAAACCAGTGGCAGATAAAGACAGGCGGAAACCATCACGGCCGCGAGCAGCCAATCATACCAGGGCACACCGCCAAAGGCTGGCCCTGGAAGACGTGGGCCAGCGGGGAACATCAGAAAAATCAGCCCGAGCACGGCGGAAAGATGGATCGCCTTATGCCAATGCTCGGTCAGAATACCGAAGCCAGCCGTGTAGTAATGAAAGACGGAAAGCGCCACGAGTAGCGCCGGCACCAGGCGGGCCGCGAAGCCCGATAGGGTGCGGAAGCGCATTTCCGCATCATAGGTGCGTTCAAGCTCCGCCGCGCGGGCAAGATCAACCTGGCGGGCGGCTTCGGTTTTTTCAGTCACGTTCAGATGCTCAGCGGATCAGGCCGGCTTCGCGATAGAAGCGCTCTGCCCCCGGATGAAACGGCACTACGCCACGACCACTGATCGCTTCCCGCAGTACGATTTCCTTGCCCTTGGCATGGCCACGATCCATCAGCCCGCGGCTGACATCAGACCAAAGCGATTTGGTGATGTTATAAATAAGCTGTTCCGGCACGCTATCGCGCACCAGCCACAAGGCGCCTACGGTCAACGTTGGCGTATCACCTTCCAAACCTTCATAGGCATTGGCGGGAATGACACCAAAGCTATAGAACGGCGCGCGTTCAATCACGCGCTGGCCCTGGTCGCGCGGGATGGGCAGCATGCGGCAGCCGGTGCGGCTGCAGAATTCGGTAATGGAGGAAGCGGGATAGCCTGTGACGGTCAGCGCCGCATCCATATTGCGGTCCTGCATGCGTTCCACGCCCTGCTGCTGGCTGAGATATTCCGCCGTATATTCACGGCCAGCGCGCAGCCCATGCGCTTCCAGGATCAATTCAGAACCAATGCGCGCGCCGGAAGCCTGCAGGCCAATGGCAATGCGCTTGCCGCGCAAATCTTCAAAGCTGCGGATACTGCTATCCTTGCGCACGGTGGCGTGGATATGTTCCGGGAAAAGATGCGCCAT
>JBEDHL010000066.1:0-5930 GCA_041174145.1 Pseudomonadota bacterium | reverse complement strand
GGATTGGACAGCGGCTTTCTCCATCCGCTACGGCAATCTTTTCTACAATCCCTTCCATGCGCTTTCGATCGTCTTCCTCTACGGTTCAGTACTGCTGTTTGCGATGCATGCCGCGACCATTCTGGCCCTGGGCCGCTATGGTGGTGAGCGTGAAATTGAACAGACGCTTGATCGTGGCACGGCGGCGGAACGTGGTGGGTTGTTCTGGCGCTGGACCATGGGCTTCAACGCCACTTTCGAAAGCATCCACCGCTGGGCTTGGTGGTTTGCCTTCCTTTGCCCCGTCACGGGCGGGATCGGCATTCTGCTGACCGGCACGGTCGTGGATAATTGGTATCTCTGGGCCGTAGATCGGCACTTCGCGCCGGCCTACACCATGCCCTGGACGCCCGCTATTGATCCCTCCATCGTACAAGGAGCCCCGCGATGAGCAGGTTTTCACTTAGCATCGCCGCTGCTGTAGCGGCGCTGCTTTGCGGGGTGATCTTTGTCACCACCTTCGAACGCCCACCGGTCATGACCGCGCAAGGCGGCTTCCGCGGGCTTTCGATGGGGGAGGTGCAGAACCCACGCACTATCCCGGCGCGGCTTGCGGCCAATCAAGTGCCTGAAGCGCCTGAAGCGGCTGATGCGGATGGTCCGAAAGCGCATGAGACTTTTGAAAATGTGCAGGTGCTGCGTGATATCAGCGCCGCGCAATTCGGACGTATTATGCAAGCCATGACGGAATGGATCGCCCCCAATCAGGGCTGCGGCTACTGCCATAATGTGGAAAACATGGCGTCCGATGAGATCTATACCAAGGTTGTCGCGCGGCGCATGCTGCAGATGACCCACAAGATCAATTCGGAATGGTCGTCGCATGTCGGTCAAACCGGTGTCACGTGCTACACCTGCCACCGTGGCAATCCAGTGCCGACCATGGTTTGGTCAACGGAACCGAATAGCCGCGCTGGCTTGCAGGCGCCGCGTGGGCAGAATCATCCTGCGGCATCCGTGGCTGAAACTTCTCTACCTTCGGATCCTTTCACCCCCTTCCTGTTGGGTGATCGGCCCATCCGCAATATCAGCACCACGTCGCTGCCCGGCCATAACAGCCAGAACATCATGACTACTGAATGGACCTATGGGCTGATGGTGCATATGTCCACGGCGCTTGGTGTGAATTGTACGCATTGCCATAATAGCCGTTCCTTCGCTGAATGGGCGCAAAGCCCGCCAGCGCGGACCACTGCATGGCACGGCATCCGCATGGTGCGGGATATCAACATGTCCTACATCGAACCGCTGAAGCCGGTTTGGGCGCAGCATCCGAATGGTCCTGCGGAAGGTCCGCATACGGCCCGGCTTGGACCGCTTGGTGATCCGCTGAAGGTGAATTGCTCCACCTGTCACCAGGGCGTGAACCGTCCGCTGAATGGTGCACCCATGCTGCGTGACTTCCCGGAATTGAAGCAGGTGAATCAAGGCCCGCTTCGTTCCGCTGATGCAACGCCGCGATAATAAGCTTGGGCGGGATGGCTGATCCCGCCTGGCTTTTTTGCGTAAGCTTTGGGGCCTCCGCGTATCGCGCGGAGGTTTTCCTTTTCCGGGACTTCGATATGGTGTTTGATGTTGGTTCATATGCAGACTGAAACGAGCATCATGGAAAGCACCACAGACCCGCGCCCGCATGCCATTGTGATCGGTTCCGGCTTTGGTGGATTGGCCGCTGCGGTGCGGCTTGGTGCCCGTGGTTGGCGCGTGACCATTCTGGAAAAGCTCGATGCGCCAGGCGGGCGGGCCTATGTTTTCCGGCAGGATGGCTTCACCTTTGATGCCGGCCCTACCATCATCACCGCACCCTATTTGCTGGATGAATTATGGGCGCTGGCCGGGCGTGATCTGGCGCAGGATATTGATCTGCGCGCGATGGATCCTTTCTATCTGATCCGCTTTGATGATGGCGAAGTCATGCGCTGTTCCGCTGATTTGGATGTGACGCGCGCAGAGGTGGCGCGGATAGCGCCGCAAGACAGCGCAGGTTTTGAACGCTTCATCCTGGAAAGCGAACGCATCTTTCGCGTTGCTTTTGCTGAGCTGGCCGATAAGCCCTTTCACAGCCTTGCCAGCCTAATCAGCGCTGCGCCTGATTTGATCAGGCTGCAAGGCTATCGCACGGTCTATAGCCGCGTCTGTGATTACTTCACCAGCGACAAGCTGCGCGTTGCCTTCAGCTTTCACCCGCTGCTAATAGGCGGGAATCCCATGACCACCACTGCTTATTACTGTCTGATCGCGCATCTGGAACGGCTGCATGGGGTGCATTACGCCATGGGCGGCATGGGCGCTTTGGTGGAAGGCATTCTCAACCTCGCCACCCGCCTTGGCGGCGCCATTCGCTATAACGCCGAAGTGAAACGCATCACCACGGAAGGCAAACGGGCCACGGGGGTGGAGCTTGCCAATGGTGAAAAGCTTGCTGCCGATATCGTGGTCTCTAATGCTGATGTCGCTTGGACCTATAGCAAACTATTGCAGGATTATCCGCGTCGGCGCTGGACAGATCGCAAAGTGGCGCGCGCGCGTTATTCCATGAGCTTGTTCGTTTGGTATTTCGGTACTAATCGTCGTTACGATGATGTCTATCACCACACCATGGTGTTGGGGCCGCGTTATCAGGAATTGCTGCACGATATTTTCACACGCAAGCATTTGGCCGAGGATTTCAGCCTTTATCTGCACCGTCCAACGGCAACTGATGCGTCGCTTGCTCCGCCCGGCTGTGATTCCTTCTACGTGCTGGCGCCTGTGCCGCATCTGGGCAGCAAGGTGGATTGGGCCAAGCACGCGGAACCTTATCGCCAAGCCATCGAAAAGCGCCTGGAAGAAACCGTATTGCCAGGACTGGGTGAGGCACTTGTCACATCGCGCATGATCACGCCGCAGGATTTTCAAGATCGGCTGCTTTCCGTGAATGGCGCGGCTTTCGCGCTGGAACCGCAGCTTTTCCAAAGCGCTTGGTTCCGTCCGCATAATGTCAGCGAAGAAGTTGAAGGGCTTTATCTGGTGGGCGCTGGCACGCATCCCGGTGCCGGTGTGCCTGGTGTGATTTCCTCAGCCAAGGTGCTGGATGAGCTTGTACCGCATGGTGATTCGCTTAGGCGAAACTAAACGCGCCCGGCCCCAATCCGAATGGCGCCACGCGCACCCGCCCAATCTTCCAAAAGCCGCGCCGCAGCGATGCGGCCAGACATTGCCGCCATGGGAATGCCTGGGCCGGGATGCACCGAACCACCCGCCAGATAAAGCCCTGGCAAGCGCGTGACCGCGCCGGGCCTTGCGAAAGTGCCGGTTGTGCCATGGCTCGCACGGCCATAAAGCGCACCACCGGAACCCGGAAAAAGCCGGGCGAAACCTTCCGGCGTGGTGACCACTTCCTCACCCGCACCGCGCGCTACCTCTAGTCCACAAGCCTTCAGCAGGCCAAAACCGCGCTCACCTAAATCAGCGATTTCACCAGGCGCATAGCCGCGCCGATCCCCATCGGGTGGCGCATTAATCAGCACCAGCATGCGTTCCGGCGTGCCCGCCGACGGCCCCGGCCCGGCTTCGCGATCCTGCGCACAAATATAAACCGTGGGTGCGGCGGTGATATCGCGCCTGCGGAAAATGGCGTCGAATTCCGCCGCGTAATCCTCCGCGAAAAAGACATTGTGATGCACCAACGGAAAACCTGAAGTCGGCGCCTTTATGCACCAGGTGACGGCGGAAAGCGAACGCGCAGCGCGTGGTGTATCCTCGGCAGCGCTGCGTGTCGCTGCGCCCAAAAGTCCCTGCGCCAAGGCCGCGACATCGCCATTGAACACCACCGCATCAGCACTGAGTTCTTCGCCATTCGTCAGGCGCACACCAGCAACGCGGCCATTGCGGCGCAGAATTTCGGCCACCTCGGCATTAAAACGGAACTCAGCACCCTTCGCTTCCGCCAGGCGCTGAATCGCATCCGCCACGCGTCGCATGCCGCCCTTCACGAACCAGACACCATCCTGTTCCACATGCGCCACCAGCATGAGTGTGGCCGGCGCCAACCAGGGGGAGCAACCGCAATAGGTGGCATAACGCCCGAAAAGCTGACGCAGGCGTGGGTCGCGGAAATGCTCGCCCAAAGCATCCCAGAGTGTCTTCATGGGGGCGGTGCGTATCAGCGCGCCGATATTCGTGAAGCCAACGCGCTTGACCAGATCAAGCGGGGAAGGGCGCTCCGCCGCAATGAAGGAACCGCGCAGTGTGCGGAAAATATCAGCGCTGCGCGCGCAAAAGGCACGGTAGCCGCGTGCCTCTGCCGCCCCGGCAAATTCGCCAATGGCGTCGGCAGAACGCGCGATATCGGCGAAAAGATCAAGCCGGCCACCAGCGCGCCAGGCATGCCGCGCTAAAATATCGGCCTTTTGCAGCGGTAACGCGGCTTCCAGCGAAGCGCCCGCATCGGCAAATAAGCCTTCAAAAATCCAGCGCATGGTGAAAACCGTGGGGCCGCCATCAATCGGGCTGCCCCCCACCATTACTTCGCGCATCTTCCCGCCCGGTGCGGCCGCGCGTTCCAGCACCGTGACTGCTGCGCCACGGCGCGCAAGATCAGCGGCGGCAGCAAGCCCGCCCATGCCGGCGCCAATCACCAATACGCGCGGGGTAGCCATATCAGGTAGCAGCGCTCAAGCGCCTGCCGCGTCCGGCGAATTGCCGGTCCACTACGCGGCGATGCCAGATGATCAGTGCCACCCCGACCACCAGCGGCACGGTCCACATGAATGGATTAAGCGCCAATTCAGGGAAAATCCGCACCGAACCAAAGGCCATGAAGGCGGTGTAGACGGATATGCCCGCGCCCACCAAAGCCTTGATATGTTCCTTGATCCAGGAACCCGGCCCAGGTTCGCGCGCCAGAAGAAACCAGAGATTCGTCGCCGCCGTCGCCAGCCCCACCATGCAAATGCCGATCATCAGCGGCTGATCAATCATCCAGCCCTGCCAAGCGCAATTCAACGAAGCGGGGATCAGCGCGTATTGCAGAAACATATTAAGTCTAGTGCGGTTCAGTGCATGGCGGCGCTTGTTGCGGATGGCAAGCCAGCCATACCAGGCAAGATTCACGGTCAGCAGCCCGGTCATGAGCATCATCCAACCGAATATGCCGCGAATGAAAGCCTCATCGAAACGTCCTTCCAGATGAGGGTGGGTTTCAATCGGTGCGGCCAAGGTGAAAAGGCTCATGGTCATGGCAAGGCAGCCGGTGATCAGCAGCGCGAAGGTGAATACCTTGCCCCAGCGTGCGTGATTGGCGCCACCCTTGCGCCCCAGCACCGGCACCCAAAAGGCAATCGCCCCTGTGCTGCCCGTCACAATATGGGCGGCGACCAGCGCATGGAACAGGAAAAGGACCATCCGAGCCTCCCGGGCATTTTTGTGACAATTGCACTTGACACATGCTGATGTAAAGCATGGAAATCCGGTATGGCAGGTCAAGAAATGCAACGCGCTTTTCCCTTGAACCGCCCCGCCTTGGTGCAGGGCTGGGCATCGTGAATCACATGCCCACCTCCCGCGCCTTCACGCCGCCGCGGCCAGAGCCCTTGCCGGCGGTGATCGCACTCATGCGCTGCATGATCCGGGGCGATGGCGATTTGCTCTCGCTTCTGCCGGCCGAGGCCTATCGTATGCCGATCGGCCCGCTCGGCTATTCGCGGCGTTCCACCATCATCGTCAATCGCCCCGATCTGGTGCGCGAAGTGCTGACGGATTCCAAGGGCATTCTGCCCAAAAGCGATCTGATGGTGCATGCGCTGGACCCCTTGATCGGCGATTCGATTTTCGTCTCCTCCGGCGCCACCTGGCGGCGCCAGCGCGGCATGATTGACCCGGCCTTGACGATGATGCGCGTTAACCGTGCC
>JBEDHL010000065.1:0-6726 GCA_041174145.1 Pseudomonadota bacterium | reverse complement strand
ACCCTGGAGAGTGACTTCAAGGCCTTCCTGCACCGCAAGGTGCCGCTGGATTTGCGCGCTGCCGCGCTCCGCCGGGCCTGGAGCCTCGATCCCGCGATCCGGGATTTTATCGGTCCCGCCGATTACGCCTGGGATTTCAACGCACCCGATGGCGTGCCGGGTTTTGCGCTGGAATTGGGCGGCGATGCTATGAAGCTTCTGTCCCATGCGCTTGGGCTGGATACCCCGGCAGAGCCACCCGTCAATCCAGAGGCTGCGGAGGCGTCACCTGAACCGCCCTTGCTGGCCGAAGCGCCCGTCCTGCCGGCAGAACCTGCCCTGCCCGGTTTGGCCATTCCAGAAGAACCGCCACCTGCCGCGCCGGCGCCGGAAGCCCCGGCACTAAACCCGCGCCGCCATGGCGGGGCTTTGCCTGTGTAACAATTCTTAGATGAATTTCATGTCAGTATTGCGTAACCGAAGATAAATTGAGTAATAGAGTCGGAAAATCAAATGGCCATGGTGCCCGTGTCGCGCTATAAAGGTATCGAAGGATTACGGGTTAGCCATTCAGGTATAAGCGGAACACGTTGATGTTGGTTCAGCGTTGAGGCAGAGGAAGCAGCGGCCAGGATGCAGCCCATGACGCAGCAAGATACGGCACCGGATGCCATGGCTACCGAAAGGGCGCGGCTTTTCGCGCTGCTTGGTCGCCTGCTTTTTGCCGCGCCGGATACCCATCTGCTGGCCGCCTTGGCTGCTCTGCCCGGTGATGCCTCGCCGCTTGGCAAATGCTACCGCGCCTTGGCCGAAGCCGCATCGGTGACCGATCCCGTGCAGGTGGAACGCGAATTCCACGATTTGTTCATCGGGCTTGGACGCGGGGAATTGCTGCCCTTCGCATCCTATTACATCACGGGCTTCCTGCATGAACGGCCTTTGGCCGATCTGCGCGCAGAACTTGCGCGGCTTGGCATTGAACGCGCCCAAGGGGTGGCGGAACCGGAAGATCACATCGCATCCGAATGCGAAAGCTTCGCGGGGCTGCTTTCGGGCGTATTTCCGGGCGGCACTGCGGCGGCTGAGGCGTTTTTCGCCCGCCATCTGCGCCCCTGGGCGGGGCGTTTCTTTGCGGATCTGGAAGCGGCGGAAGCCGCACGTTTTTATCGTGCCGTGGGCGCCTTGGGCCGCATGGCGATTGAGGTTGAATTGGCGGCGCAGGAATTGCCCGTCTGATGTTTTTCGCTGGGAGGCTTGAGCATGAGTGGTGATGAAAAACAGGTCGCGCAACGTCGCGGCTTTCTGAAGACCTTGGGCCTTGCCGCCGGTGGTGCTGCGGCGGCGACAGCAGCGGAAGCCGCCGGCCCGCTGCGTGCTGATGCTGTGCCCGCTGGCACGGCGCGCAAGGAAGGCCAGGCTGATCGCGTGAAGGCGCGCTACCAGGGCAATAGCGCGCATGTGCAGGCCTTCTATCGCACCAATCGTTACGGCGACTGAGAAAAAGGGAAGAATCCCATGCTGATCAAACGCACAGATGGCAAGGCCGCAAAGCAGCGTCTTGCTTCCGCCTATCAGGGGCTTTCCGCGGGCGGGCTCGATCGCCGCGC
Organism: Pseudomonadota bacterium; assembly: GCA_041174145.1. Classification (GTDB taxonomy): domain Bacteria; phylum Pseudomonadota; class Alphaproteobacteria; order Acetobacterales; family Acetobacteraceae; genus Neoroseomonas. The sequence continues at coordinate 5,140 of JBEDHL010000065.1, read as the reverse complement.
CTTTTTGCGCCAGGCCGGGCTTGGTGGGGCAGGGCTGGCAGCACTTGGTGCCATTCCGCTTTCCACCATGCGCCCCGCCGAAGCCGGGCCGATGGATCACACGAAGCCCGTGCAGCGCGTGAAGAATATCTGCACCCATTGTTCCGTTGGCTGCACCGTGATTGCTGAAGTGCAGAATGGCGTTTGGGTGGGCCAGGAACCCGCTTGGGAATCCCCCATCAATCGCGGCACACATTGCGCCAAGGGCGCATCGGTGCGCGAATTGGTGCATGGCGACCGGCGCATCAAATACCCGATGAAGCTGGTGAATGGCCAATGGCAGCGCATGTCATGGGACAATGCGCTGACCGAAATTGGCGACAAGCTGATGGAAACCCGCCAGAAAAGCGGCGCCGATGGCGTGTTCTGGTTGGGCAGCGCCAAATTCTCCAATGAAGGCGCTTATCTCTATCGCAAATTGGCTGCCTTCTGGGGCACGAATAACGTCGACCATCAGGCGCGCATTTGCCATTCCACCACGGTGGCCGGTGTTGCCAATACCTGGGGTTATGGCGCGCAGACCAATTCCTATAACGATATCCGCAATGCCAAGACCATGATCATCATGGGCGGCAATCCGGCGGAAGCGCATCCGGTCAGCTTGCAGCATGTATTGTCTGGCAAGGAACAGAACCGCGCCAATCTGATTGTGATTGACCCGCGCTTCACCCGCACCGCGGCGCATGCGAATGAATATGTACGCATCCGTCCGGGTACGGATATTCCCATCATTTGGGGCATGCTGCACCACATCTTCGCCAATGGCTGGGAAGATAAGGAATTCATCCGCCAGCGCGTCTATGGCATGGATGAAATCCGCGCCGAATGCGCCAAATGGAACCCGGCGGAAGTTGAGCGTGTAACCGGTGTGCCGGGTGCGCAGTTGAAGAAGGTCGCGGAAATGTTCGCGACGCAAAAGCCGGCCACGCTGATTTGGTGCATGGGTGCCACGCAAAAGACCGTTGGCACCGCCAATGTGCGCGCCTTCTCCATTCTGCTGCTGGCCACCGGCAATGTCGGCGCCAATGGTACGGGGGCGAATATCTTCCGCGGCCATTGCAATGTGCAGGGGGCGACGGATTTCGGGCTCGATGTGACAACCCTGCCAGCCTATTACGGGCTGGATGAAAATGCCTGGCGGCATTGGTCGCGCGTTTGGAACGTGTCCTATGAATCCATGGTGGCGCGTTTTGACAGCCCCGCCATGATGACAACACCGGGCATTCCGACCACGCGGTATTTCGATGCGGTGACGCTGCCCAAGGACCAGGTGCAGCAGCGCGACAATCTGAAGGCCATGGTGGTCTTCGGCCATGGCGGCAATACCGTCACGCGCATGCCGGAAGCCGTTAAGGGCCTCGAAGCGCTTGATCTGCTGGTGGTGGCGGACCCGCATCCGACAACCTTCGCGGTGCTCGCGAACCGCAAGGAAAACACCTATCTGCTGCCGATCTGCACGCAGTTTGAATGCTCGGGCAGCCGCACCGCTTCCAATCGTTCCGTGCAATGGGGCGAACAGGTGGTGAAGCCGATTTTTGAGAGCAAGAATGATTATGAAGCGCTCTATCGGCTTGCCGGTGCGCTCGATAAGGCAGCCGAAAAGCGCAATATGCCGATCCGCTTCCAGGCTGATCTGTTCAAAGGCATTGAAGTGCGCGGTCAGGAACCGGTGGCCGAGAGCATCCTGCGCGAAATCAATCGCGGCGCGATCAGCACGGGCTATACGGGCCAATCGCCGGAACGCCTGAAGGCGCATATGGCGCATCAGGATAAGTTTGATCTGGTGACGCTGCGCGCCAAGGCGGATGCGCCTGCAGAAATCAAGGGCGATTTCTACGGCCTGCCTTGGCCGTGCTGGGGCACGCCGGAAATGCGCCATCCGGGGACGCATATCCTCTACAACACCAATCTGCATGTGAAGGAAGGCGGCGGTACTTTCCGCGCACGCTTCGGTGTGGAACGCGAAGGCAAGACGCTGCTCGCCGAAGGGTCCTATTCCAAGGGCTCGGAAATCACAGATGGCTATCCGGAATTCACCACGGCGGTCATGCAGCGCCTGGGCTGGGATGCGGAATATACCGAAGCCGAACGCGCTTCCTTGGCGCGGCAGGGCGGCACCGCTTCCTGGGCGACGGATCTTTCAATGGGGATCATCCGCATCACCATGGAGCATGGCGTGATGGCTTACGGCAATGCTAAGGCACGCGCCGTGGCGTGGAACCTGCCGGATCCCGTGCCGGTGCATCGTGAACCCATCTATACGCCGCGCACGGATTTGATTGCGCAATACCCGACGCTGCCGGATCGGCGCGGCTTCCGCCTGCCGCATCTGGGGCAGACGGTGCAGGCGCGTTCCAATCAGGTGGCGCCGAATTTCCCGATCATCCTGTCTTCCGGCCGGCTTGTTGAATATGAAGGCGGCGGGGAAGAAACGCGGTCCAATAAATGGCTCGCGGAATTGCAGCAGGACATGTTCGTGGAAATCAATCCACGAGACGCCGCCGCGCGCAACATCCGCGATGGCGGATGGGTGCTGGTGACGGGCCCGGAAATGCCCGCCGGCAAGTCAACCCGCATGAAGGCTTTGGTGACGGAACGTGTTGGCCCCGGTGTGGCCTGGATGCCCTTCCACTTCGCTGGCTGGTTCATGCAGGAAGACCAACGCGGCAGATACCCTAGCGGCACGGACCCGATCGTGCTTGGCGAAAGCGTCAATGCAATCACTACCTATGGCTATGACCCGGTGACCTTCATGCAGGAAACCAAGGTCACGCTCTGTCAGATCCGCGCGGCATAAGGGAGGACCAGAAACATGGCCCGCATGAAATTCCTGTTGGACGCGGAACGCTGCATTGAATGCAATGCCTGCGTCACGGCATGCAAGAACGAACATGAAGTGCCCTGGGGCATCAATCGTCGTCGCGTGGTGACGATCAATGACGGCAAGCCCGGTGAGCGTTCGATCTCCATGGCCTGCATGCATTGCACGGATGCGCCTTGCGCCGCTGTCTGCCCGGTCTCCTGCTTCTACACCACCGCCGATGCCGTGGTGCTGCATGACAAGGACCTTTGCATTGGCTGCGGTTATTGCTTCTACGCCTGCCCCTTTGGCGCCCCGCAATATCCGCGGCTTGGCAATTTCGGCTCTCGCGGCAAGATGGATAAGTGCACCTTCTGCGCCGGCGGCCCGCAGGCGGATAATACCCAGGCGGAATATATCCAGTACGGGTCGAACCGTCTGGCCGAGGGCAAGCTGCCGCTTTGCGCCGAGATGTGTTCCACCAAGGCGCTGCTGGCGGGTGATGGGGAGATCATTGCCTCCATCTACCGTGAACGCGTGCAAAAGCGCGGCTATGGCACGGGCGCTTGGGGTTGGCGCACCGCCTATCGTGAAACCGTTGCGATCTGAAGGGCGGGCGCATCATGAAACTCCGTATCCTTGGCCTGCTCGCCGCGCTGTTGATCGGCGCGGCAGCACCCGCAATGGCACAAACCGCGCCGCGCGCCCCTTCCATGGCGGAAGAAATGGAAGTCCAGGCGCTGCTGCGTGGTGGCAGCATCCAGGGGCGCATTTCCATCCCGGATGAAAAGGCGGCGACCCTTATTCAGCCCGAAGGGCGTGAATGGCGCGAATTCCATAATGTGACACTCGCCTGGGTGGGTGGCATTGCGGTGCTGGGGATGCTGGCTGTGCTCGCGTTCTTCCGCCTTTCCAAGGGACGCATCCCGATTGAAGGCGGTGCTGCGGGCCGCACCATTCAGCGTTTCAATGTGCTGGAACGCGCCAATCACTGGATGGTGGCTTCCTGCTTCATCATTCTGGGCCTGTCTGGGCTGAACCTGACCTTCGGGCGGCACATCCTGCTGCCGGTGGTGGGCCCGGAAGCCTTCACCGCCATCAGCCAATGGGGCAAATACGCGCATAACTTCCTGGCCTTCCCCTTCACGCTGGGCCTCGTGGTCATGCTGCTGATCTGGATTAAGGATAATATCCCGAATGCGCGGGATATTGCCTGGTTCAAGGCGGGTGGCGGGCTGATCGGCCATGGCCATCCCGAAGCTGGCCGCTTCAATGGTGGGCAGAAGATGGTCTTCTGGATCACCGTGCTGGGCGGCGCGGCAGTGGCGGTTTCTGGCTATTTGTTGGTCTTCCCCTTCTTCTTCACCGGGATGGAAGGGATGCAACTTAGCCACATCATCCATAGCCTGCTGTCGGTGCTGATGATCGCGGCGATCCTGGCGCATATCTATATCGGGTCTATCGGCATGGATGGCGCTTTTGATGCCATGGGCTCGGGCCAGGTGGATCTGAACTGGGCCAAGCAGCACCATGCGCTTTGGGTGCAGGAAGAAATGGCCAAGGGCCGCACGGCGGCACCGCCGCCGGGCGCGAAGGCCTCCGGCGCAGACTGATCACCTTATGCGCGTGATCGGCCTCGCCGGCTGGAGCGGGGCCGGCAAGACAACCCTGATGGTAAAGCTGATCCCCTGCCTGATCGGGCGGGGGATTGGTGTTTCTACGCTGAAGCACGCGCATCATCGTTTTGATGTGGATGTGCCGGGGAAGGATTCCTGGCAGCACCGGCAAGCGGGCGCGCAGCAGGTGATGGTGGCATCCGGCACGCGTTGGGCGTTGATGACGGAACTTCGCGGCGGCCCAGAACCGCGCCTGCCGGAATTGATCGCGCGCATGGACCGCGTTGATCTGGTGATTGTGGAAGGCTTCAAGCGCGACGCGCACCCAAAGCTGGAAGTGCATCGCGCCGCCAATGGCAAACCCTGGATGCACCCGGATATGCCGGGCATTGTCGCGGTAGCATCCGACACGCTACCCCCTTATGATCTGCCCCGCGCTGGGTTGGATGAGGTGGAAGCCATCGCTGATCTTGTGCTGGCCCATGCCCGAAAGATCGAGGATATTGCCTGGACGGAGGCCTAATGGCGCAGCTTTCGGATGATTGCTTCGCCTTTGGCGGCGCGCTGATGGCGGTGGAAGAAGCCCAGGCCCTGATCCTGGAACGCATCCCGCCCGCGACCGGTGAGGAATTGGTGCCGCTGGCCGAAGCACGCTGGCGCGTGCTGGCCGCACCCTTGCTGGCAC
>JBEDHL010000064.1:0-20189 GCA_041174145.1 Pseudomonadota bacterium | reverse complement strand
GTGCTGCCATCCCAGGGTTCCGCCGGCATGGCGGCGAGGGCAGCGCGCAGGAAATCACCTTCGTTTTCCAGAACGGGTGGCACGATGCTGCCGCGCACCACATCAAACCAGGGCTTGGCTTCGCGCAGCAGATCGAGATTGCCGCGCACCGCCAGCCAAAACGCCTCATCGGCACCTTCGGGCAGCCTATCCTTCACCGCGTCAAAGCTGATGCCATGCAAAAGCTTTCTGTTCAGCGCCAGCATATGCCGCGGATCGAAGCGCGCGGTAGATTGGGAGACCTTCCCAAGATCATAGGTGGACGCGAGGTCAGCGGGCATGCCCGCCACCGGATCATTGGACGTGCCAAGTGCGGCCAAATAACCCACCAGCGCCGCCGGTTCGATGCCATCCTTGCGCAAATGCCGGAGCGAAATGGACCCCAAGCGTTTGGATAGCGCGCCGCCTTCCGCATCCGTCAACAGCGGCAAATGCCCGAAGGCGAGTGCGCCCTGCTTGCCGCCCAGCGCCTCAAAAATATCAATCTGAATGCCGGTATTTGTGACGTGATCCTCACCACGCACAATATGCGTGATGCCCATTTCAAGATCATCCACCACAGACGTGAAGGTATAAAGCGGCGAACCATCCGCGCGGATCAGCACCGGGTCTGAAATCGCCGTCAGCTTCACGCTGCGATCACCCAGCACCTGATCCCGCCAGGAAACTGACCGGGAGGAGAGCAAAAAGCGCCAATAAGGCTGCTTGCCGTTGGACAGCGCCTTCTCATATTGCTCGCGCGTCATTTTAAGCGCTTCGCGATCATAGAGCGGCGGCTTGCCTTCGCGCCGGCGGCGTTCGCGCTTGTAGGCCAATTCCTCTTCGGTTTCGAAGCAGGGGTAAAGGCGTCCGGCGGCCTTCAGTTTTTCCGCAGCCTCCGCATAGCGCTCCAGCCGATCCGTCTGGCGCACCAGCCCATCCCAAGGCAGGCCAAGCCAGGTCAGGTCTTCCTCAATCGCCTCGGCATATTCAGCGCGGGAACGTTCCGTATCCGTATCATCCAAGCGCAGCAGGAATTGCCCGCCATGCCGGCGTGCGAGAAGCCAATTCGCGAGAGCCACACGCGCATTGCCAACATGCAAAAGCCCGGTGGGCGAAGGGGCGAAACGGAGCTTCATGCCTCATCCTCCGCATCCTCATCACGACGTGGATCGAGGATGCGCCAATTACGTTCTTCAGCATCTTTAACAGGGGTTTCAGAGAAACCCTTCAATTCACTGCCACTCACCCAAGCGGCTTCGGCAGCGCCCACCACTTCCGCATCCTCGCCAAAGGCGAACCAGGAATCCAGAACAGCTTTCGCATCCAAGCCTGGCGCGCGGCAGCGTTCCACGGAATCCCGCACATAGCGCCGCGCGAAGGCATTGGCGTGTTCGATGGAAAGAAAGCCGCGGATTTCTTCCACCGGATCGGACCCATTGCCGCCGGACAAATCCATGATGCGGACCATCAGATCGCCGCCACCGAAAAGATGAGGATCGAGACCGGCGCTCATGAAATCAGTGCCGTGAAGCCATTGGTGATGGGGTAGCGCCGATCCCGCCCAAAGGCTCGTGCCGTGATCTTCACGCCGGGGGGGGCCTGGCGGCGCTTATATTCGGCGCGGTCCAGCAAGCGCCAAACCCGCAGCACAAGGGCGCGATCAAAGCCATCCGCCACCAGCGCATCCACGGATTTCTCGCCTTCCACCAGCCCTTCCAGAATGGCGTCCAGCACGTCATAGGGGGGCAGGCTGTCTTGGTCCTTTTGATCCGGCTTCAATTCAGCGCTGGGTGGCTTGGTGATCACGCGTTCGGGCATCACCATGCCGCGCGGCCCCAAGGCGCCGGCGGGGCAGTGTTCATTGCGCCAACGAGACAACGCGAAAACCGTGGTCTTATAGACATCCTTCAGCACGGAATAACCACCGCACATATCGCCGTAGATCGTGGCATAGCCGGTGCTCATTTCGCTCTTATTGCCGGTGGTCAGCAGCATGTCGCCGAACTTGTTCGACAGCGCCATCAGCGTCACACCACGGATGCGCGATTGCAGGTTTTCTTCCGTGATATCGGGCGGGCGATTGCCAAAGGCAGGGGCGAGCATGGTGGCGAAAGCCTCCATCGCCGGGCCGATGCCGATATTCTCATAGCGAATGCCCAAAAGCTGCGCGCATTCGGCGGCATCTTCCAGGCTTTCAATGCTGGTATAGGGCGATGGCATCATCACCGCGCGCACGCGATCCGGCCCCAAGGCATCCACGGCGACAGCGGCGGAAATCGCGGAATCAATGCCGCCGGAAAGGCCAAGCACCACGCCCGGAAAGCGGTTCTTGTTCACGTAATCGCGCAGCCCCAGCACCATGGCGCCGTAAATCTGTTCCAGCCTTGGCAGCGCGGGCGCGATTTCTCCGGCGGCGCAGACCAGCTTGCCGCCATCGCGCCGCCATTCGGTGATGCGCAGCCCTTCGGTGAACATGGGCATGACATGCGCGAGTGACCGATCCGCATTCATCACAAAGGATGCGCCTTCGAATACCAGCTCATCCTGCCCGCCCACCTGGTTGACAAACACAAAGCCAAGCCCGGTTTCGACGCAGCGCGCCACCGCCAGATCAAGCCGCGCCTGATGCTTTTCCGCCTCGAACGGGGAACCATTGATGGCGATCAGGATTTCCGCGCCGGTTTCACTCAGCGTTTCGGAAACCGTCGGGAACCACCAATCCTCGCAAATCATCAGGCCAAGACGGAAACCGCGAAAGGCGATGGGGCCAGGCGCGGGGCCGGCATCAAACACGCGCTTATCGTCAAACACGCCGTAATTCGGCAATTCATGCTTGGCGCGCCGCGCGGCGACTTGCCCGGCTTCCAGCAGGAAAAGCGCGTTATAGACCTTCTCCCCTTCCCGCCAGGGTCCGCCCACCACCAGGCCCGGTCCGCCATCGGCGGTCTCAGCTGCAAGGCTTGCAATCTCAGCCTCGCAAGCGGCGAGAAAGGCGGGCTTGCGCACCAAATCTTCCGGCGGATAGCCAGCGATAGAAAATTCCGGTGTTACCACCAGGTCAGCCCCAAGCCGCGCCGCCTCTGCCCGGGCCTTGCGGATCAATGCCGCATTGGCGGTCAGCGCGCCTTCATGGGGGTTGAGTTGCGCAAGCGCGATTTTCAGGGTCTCAGCCATGCGCGCCTTCTAGAGCTTTTCTTCGGCGGGTGAAATCACCCAATCGGGGCGCTTTTCATAACTGCCCGCCATTGCGCCGGCGCTCCTCACCGCGCTTGAGCAGGAATTCGCGGCCAATCTTCACGCGCGGCACACCATCATAGGCAACGATATCCGCGGTGGCATAGGTTTCGGACCAGGTATTGGGGATGAAGCTACCGGTCCCCACCACGTCAATCGGCGCCTTGGCTTCCGCCATGACCCGGCATTTGGTCACCCCAAAGCCCGAGGAAGCCACGATCCGCACCTTGGGGAAGCCCGCCTCATCCAAGGCTTCGCGCATCCGCCAGACGGCAGCGGCGGAAACCCCGGTGCCGGTCAGGTGGCGAAGCTCCGTCTCGCTCCGGTAGCGCCGGGTCGCCTGGGGCGCGTGGCGCTCCAGGACGGCGTAGCTTTCAGCGGGATCAAGCCCTTCCAGAAAGCGCCCGCCATGGGTGTCGAGCCGCATGGCAAGCCGCCCGGCAGCGGCCAGTTCGGGAAAGCGCCGCGCGACGGCCAGGCCATCGGATACTTCCCGGCCAAAGTAATCCACCAGCACCGTCAGATTTTCATCCGGGAAAGTTTCATGGAACATCTCGGCCGCGCGCACCGTGCTGCCGGCATAGCCGATCAGCGCATGGGGCATGGTGCCATAGCCCTTGGGCGCGCCGAACCAATGGGCGGTAGCGTCATTGGCATTGCCGATGAAGCCCTTGGCCCCTTCCGCCTGCGCTGCCTTGCTGCCGACGGAAGCGGCATAGGCCATCATATCCTGCATTTCAGCGCCCGCGCAGTGGCGCGCTTCCATGGCAAGGAAGGCGGTTTGCGGCAATTCCAGGCACATCTGATAGGCGTTATGCGCCGCGACACAGGCCGCCCCCAGCTTCTGGAGCAGCATTGTTTCCAAATCCACCAACTGCACGAAAGATCCGGTGATATACAGCAAAGGATCGCCAGCACCGACCCATTGCCCTTCTTCATGCATCACTTCGATCTGAAATGCCGTGCCACGGGAAGCTGCAACCGCGCGCAACCAATCCAGCATCAACCTGGGCGCCGCAATCACTGGGCGGCGCAGAAACACCGCGTAGGTGACTTGCGTATCGCCAAAGCGGCTGACCACCGCCTTGGTGCGGTTGAAATAGCTATCCGCGCGGGCGGTAATCACCGCATCTGTCACATCGGATGCCGCCGAGGGGATGGCTTCCCCCCGGCTGCCTTGGCTGGTCACTGCGCTGCCTGGGCCGGTGCCGAAAGGCTAGCCACGCGCCGCGCCTTCAATTCCTCGGCGATCAGGAAGGCGAGTTCCAGCGATTGTTCGGCATTGAGCCGCGGATCGCAGGAAGTGGCGTAATTGGCGGCAAGATCGGTTTCAGAAAGCTTATGGGCACCGCCCAGGCATTCCGTGACATTGCTGCCAGTCATTTCCACATGCACGCCGCCGGCGAAGCTACCCTCAGCCTCATGCACGTCAAAAAAGCCGCGCACCTCGGAAATAATGGAGTCAAAGGGCCGGGTCTTATAGCCAGCCACAGTGGTGGTATTGCCATGCATAGGATCGCAGAGCCAAACCACATTGCGCCCGGCACGCGTAACGGCGCGCACCAAAGGTGCCAGCTTCGCTTCCACCTTATCGGCACTCATACGGGAAATCAGCGTGAGCCGCCCCTTTTCATTGGCTGGGTTCAGAATTTCCGTGAGCCGCACCAATTCGTCGGCGTCCATGCTGGGGCCGACCTTCATGCCGATGGGGTTCTTCACGCCGCGCAGGAATTCCACATGCGCGCCTTCCGGCTGGCGGGTGCGATCCCCGATCCACAGGAAATGCGCCGAACAGGCATACCAATCGCCTGAGGTGGAATCCACCCGCGTCATGGACTGTTCATAGGGCAGCAACAGGCTCTCATGGCTGGTGTAGAAATCCGTCTCCCGCACTTGTGGCAGGTCTGACATGCCGCAGGCCTGCATGAAGGACAGCGTTTGATCAATGCGGGTTGCCAAATCCGCGTAACGATCCGCAAGCGGGCTTCTTTCGACAAAGCCCAGATTCCAGCGATGCACCTCATGCAAATCGGCATAGCCGCCGGTGGCGAAGGCGCGCAGCAGATTCAGCGTGCCGGCCGATTGCATATAGGCGAATTCCATCCGTGCAGGATCTGGAATGCGCGATGCCGGATCAAAATCCGGGCCATTGATGATATCACCGCGATAAGATGGCAGCGTGACGCCATCACGGGTTTCGCTATCGGAAGACCGTGGCTTGGCGAATTGCCCAGCCATGCGGCCAAGCTTCACCACGGGCAGCGCACCGCCAAAGGTCAGCACCACGGCCATTTGCAGCAGCACACGGAAAGTGTCGCGGATAACATTCGCGGTGAAGTCACCAAAGCTTTCCGCGCAATCGCCGCCTTGCAGGACAAAGGCTTGGCCATCACCGGCGCGCGCCAGCCCGGCTTTCAGGCGCCGCGCCTCACCCGCAAAAACCAAGGGGGGAAATCGCGCGATCTTGCCTTCCATCGCGGCCAAAGCCGCCTGGTCGGGATATTCCGGCACTTGCCTGATTGGCATATTACGCCATGAATCCGGGCTCCAGCCCCGCGCAGTCATTTCCGCCTGTCTCCTTTATTGCAGGAGCAGGCACAATAACCACGGCGCCGGGTCGAGGGGAAGAGCAGCGGGGCGACGGCCTTAGGGCAGAGAAGGATTTCACGGCATGGACAGGCAGCAAAACATCGCGATCCGGATGCAACGGGCGGTCCAGGCTGGGGAAATCCCGGGCATGGTGCTGGCGCTGGGCGACCGGCATGGCAGCAAATGGGAAGCGGGCTTTGGCAACCGCGCCCTGGGCGGTGCTGACGCCATGGCACCCGATAGCGTCTTTTGGATTGCCTCCATGACTAAGGCCATTACCGGCACGGCGGCGATGATGCTGGTGGAAGCTGGAAAGCTTTCCCTGGATACGCCAGCCACCGCTTTGGTGCCGGAAATCGGCGCGCTTGGCGTGTTGGAGGGCTTTGATGAGGCCGGGCAACCCAAGATGCGCCCCGCCAAGCGCCCGATTACGCTGCGCCACTTGCTGACCCATACTTCCGGCTATGCCTATGACATGTGGAGTGCGGAAATCGCGCGCTTCCGCAAAGTGACTGGCACGCCGGCGGTTGGAACATGCCGCAATGCCGCGCTGGCTTTGCCCTTGCTGTTTGATCCGGGCGAGGATTGGTCCTATGGCATCGGCATAGATTGGGCCGGGAAAATGGTTGAAGCAGCGACCGGAGAAAGGCTTGGCGCGCATTTGCAGCGCGTGATTTTTGAACCGCTCGGCATGGTGGATACGTCCTTTAAGCTGCGCCCAGACCAAAGGGCGCGGCTGGCCGCCATGCATGGGCGCGGCGCGGATGGCGCGCTTTCCGTCATTCCCTTCGAAGTGCCGCAGGAGCCGGAGTTCGAGACTGGCGGCGGCGGGCTTTACGGCACGGCGCGGGATTACCTCGCTTTCGCGCGCATGATCCTGAATGGCGGGCGGCATGGCGATATCCGCCTGCTGAAGCCGGAAACCGTGGCCGAGATGGCGCGGGATCAGATCGCGCCGCTTTCCGTGCGCCCAATGATTTCAGCCGTGCCCAGCGCCACGCGGGATGCGGATTTCTTCCCCGGCATGGCGAATGGCTGGGGGCTGAGTTTTTTAGTGAACCGCAAGTCATCGCCACAGGGGCGTTCAGCGGGTGGCCTCGCCTGGGCGGGGCTTGGCAATACCTTCTATTGGATCGACCATGGCCGCGGCACAGCAGGGATTTTTCTTAGTCAAATCCTGCCGTTTTTTGACCCGCACGCGATTGCACTGTTCCGTGATTTCGAAAGCCTGGTCAACGCGGATTAGGCGGGTTCAGAACACCACCACGGATCGGATGGATTTGCCTTCATGCATCAGATCGAAGGCATCGTTGATTTTCTCAAGCGGCATAGTGTGGGTGATCAAATCATCAATATTGATCTTCCCTTCCATGTACCAATCAACGATTTTCGGCACATCCGTCCGCCCCCTGGCACCGCCAAAGGCTGAACCCTTCCAAACGCGGCCAGTCACAAGCTGGAAGGGGCGCGTGGCGATTTCCGCACCCGAAGGCGCGACGCCGATGATGATGCTCTCACCCCAGCCACGATGGCAGCATTCCAAGGCTTGGCGCATCACTGCGACATTGCCGGTGCAATCGAAAGAAAAATCCGCCCCGCCGCCCGTGAGGTCCGTGATGGCCTGCACCACCTTATCGGCGCCGATCTCATTCGGGTTGATGAAATGCGTCATGCCGAATTTGCGCGCCATGGCCTGTTTGGCGGGGTTGATGTCAACGCCGATGATCTTATCGGCGCCCACCATCCGCGCGCCTTGGATGACATTCAGCCCAATGCCGCCCAGGCCAAACACCGCGACATTGGCGCCGGGCCAGACCTTCGCGGTATAGATGACGGCACCAATGCCGGTGGTGACGCCGCAGCCGATATAGCAAATCTTGTCGAAGGGCGCGTCTTCCCGCACCTTTGCCACAGCAATTTCAGGCAGCACGGTGAAATTCGAAAAAGTGCTGCACCCCATATAGTGAAACACCGGCTTGCCGGGCGCCGCACCTTCACAACTGAAGCGGCTGCTGCCATCCGGCATCACACCCTTGCCCTGGGTGGCGCGGATGGAGGTGCACAAATTGCTCCGCTGGCTCAGGCAGGTTTTGCAGGAACGACATTCCGGCGTGTAGAGCGGAATGACATGATCGCCGGGCTTCACGCTGGTCACGCCCGCACCGACTTCCCGAACAATGCCCGCGCCTTCATGGCCGAGGATGGCGGGGAAAAGCCCCTCGGAATCCAGCCCATCCAGCGTATAGGCATCGGTATGGCAAACGCCGGTTGCCATGATTTCCACCAGCACCTCACCAGCCTGGGGGCCGGCCAGATCAACGGTTTCGATGGTGAGCGGCTTCTTGGCTTCCCAAGCCACGGCGGCGCGCGTTTTCATGCTCCATTTCCTTTCGGGAATTCAATCTTCACGATAATGCCTCGTCACGCCATCATCGTGAAGTCTGACTATACAGAATTTCAACTCGCTATCGCGTTAGTTGCACGCCCGGGAGATCTTCCACGTTCTGCAGGCAGCAGGAGGGCAGCCAAAACCATGGTTGCCGTTAAAAGCGTCAAAATACCAAATAGAAAGGATGCACCGCCAATCTCTTGCCCATAGGCTATTGAGACAAGATTTATACCCAGTGGCGCAGACGCGAAACCAATGGCAAATTTCAACCCGAAGGCCAAGCCGCGTCGACGCCCAGAGGAGTAGCGGGCGAGCAGCAGATTTTCGATCGGGGCTGTCATATCGAAGGTGAGACCAATCAGAATGGCCACAAGCAGCATGGATGGCCCGCTAAACAGAGCCGCTGCCGCGAAGGGAAGTAGTTTCAGGATAAAAGTGCCGACATAAAGCCATTTGAACGGCAAACGATCAGCCATACGGCCGCCAATGATCTGGCCGACACTACCAGACAACATGATAGCCCCAACAACCAAACCCAGACTGCCAGCTTCATTGGCGTCCAAAGCCAAGGAGTCACTCACCCATTTCGGGAGCGCTGTTGTGTAAGCCGCATAGGCAATGGCGCCGAGGGTGAACGTAACTGTCAGCACGGCCAGAACCGTTAAGGGAGAACGTAATTCCGATGCGTCACCGCCTTCAAGTCCAGGCTTGAAGCCACGAGTGGCGATGGAAATATCAATCTTGCCGAGCGACATAGTGACCATCAGAAATAGTCCGGCAAAAATCGTGACCGCACCTGGCAGTATCATCGCCAAACGCCAGCCACCAAGCTCGGCCAGCCCACCCGCAATTACGGCAGCCAATGCCACGCCAATGCTGCCAGCAATGCCCATTACCCCCATGATGCGCCCGCGCCTTTCCGCGGGCGCTGCCATTGATACCCAAGCCATGCCCACAGGATGATAGATGGCGCCAAAAACACCCAAGGTCGCCAAGGCTATGGACATACCTGATGAATCCGCCACCAAACCCGCCCAAATGCAGGAAGCCCCAAGCCCCAAAAAAAATACGATCATCATCCGCGCCTGGCCGAAACGATCCGCCAGCCAACCCGCCAATGGCGCACCAAGACCGATCATCGCCGCGCCCAGAGTCCAAAGTGCGATAACCTCAGCATAGGGTTTTTCCCAAACCCGCTCGAGCACAATGGCGAGGGTCAGAAATAGCCCAGTCAGCACATGATGCAGAAAATGTCCCAGCGAGGCGAAGATAACGACCAGACGTGCCTGGGGGCTGAGCGCACCCATCCTATGCGCCCACGACGCGGGTGCGGGTGCGCAGCGTGACGAATTCCTCCGCCGCCGTTGGATGAATACCAATGGTGCGATCAAAATCCTGCTTGGTCGCGCCCATCACCACGGCAATGCCGATGCCTTGCATCATCTCCCCAGCGTCTTCGCCAATCATATGCGCGCCAAGGATTTTTTGCGTCTTTTGGCAGACCACGAGCTTCATCAGCGTTTTGCGCCCATCCCGCTTGCTGATGGTGTGGCGCATCGGGGTGAAGCGCGTGACATAGATATCAGCGGGGCCGCGCTTGGCGGCTTCTTCTTCTGTGATGCCCACAGTGCCGATGGGTGGGTTCATAAACACTGCCGTTGGCACATTCTCATAACTCACGCGGCGCGGGTTATTGCCATAAAGCGTATCCGCCAGCGCATGGCCCACAGCAGTGGCCATAGGTGTCAAATTCACCCGGTCCAGCACATCGCCAATGGCGAAGATGTGGGGCTGGCTGGTGGCGTGATCTTCATTCACCACAATGGCGCCGGCGGCATTCATCGCGACGCCAGCCTTTTCCAGCCCGAGGCCGTCGGTGGCGGGCGCGCGGCCCGTGCAGAAGAACACCGCATCGAATTCCGCCGCACTGCCATCGGATAGATGCAGCAACCGAGCCGCCCCTTGCGCTTCAATGCGCGTGGGACTGACACCGGCGCAGCAGGTAATGCCCTGCGCCACCAGCGCTTCCGCCGCGGCGCTGCGAATATCCTCATCAAAGCCACGCAAGGGCAAGGGCGCGCGATGCACCAGCGTTACTTCCGCCCCAAGCCCCTTCAGGATGCAGGCGAATTCCACCGCGATATAACCCGCCCCCAGCACTGCCACGCGCTTCGGCAGCGCCTTCAGCGTGAAGATATCATCAGAAATCAAGCCAAGCTCAGCGCCTGGAATATCCAGCCGAGACGCCGTGCCGCCAACCGCGATAATGATCCGTTCCGCCGTGATGCGCTTGCCGCCGACATCCAGGCTATGCGCATCCAGAAAGGTCGCGCGCGAATCGAAGGAAGTCACGCCAGCATTGCCCAGCAAGCGGCCATAAATACCCGAAAGCCGCGCCACTTCCGCATCCCGAGCCGCCGCCAGCTTGGCCCAATCATGCCCATGGGTTTCGATGGACCAGCCAAAGGCCGCCGCGTCTTCTGCCCAGGCGCCATATTCGGCGGCATTCACCATGATCTTCTTCGGCACGCAGCCGACATTCACACAAGTGCCGCCCCAGAAGCGTTCTTCGGCGACACCCACCCGCGCCCCATGGCCGGCGGCAATACGCGCCGAACGCACCCCTGCCGAACCGCCACCAATCACGAAAAGATCGAAATCATAAGCCATGGAAACCTCGATAAGCAGATCAGGCTGGGCGTTTTGGGACAACAACGCGCACGGTGAAAATCTGCACCGGCTCATCATGTTGGTTGAAAGTTGTGTTGCGCATCACAGCACTACCGCGATCCGGGCGGGAACGCGAAGGGGCGACTTCCAAAACCTCGATCTCCACGCGCAGCGTATCGCCGGGATAAACCGGCTTGGTCCATTGAATCTCACCGCCGCCGCCAACAATCCCGCCGGAAATGCCGCCAATGGCCTGCACCACCATGCGCATGGTCATGCCCGCGGTATGCCACCCACTCGCGGCCAAGCGCCCAAAAAGCGGATGCGCGGCACCCGCTTCCTCATCCATATGGAAGGGCTGCGGATCATAGAGCGCGGCGAAGCGTTTGACTTCCTCCGCATCCACCATCACCGAGCCAACGTTAAAGCGCCGGCCCGGGAACAGGTCTTCAAGGAAAATCGCTTCACTCACGTGCCGATACCACCAAGGGCGAGGTATTTCACTTCCAGATATTCCTCAATTCCAAGGTGGCTGCCTTCACGGCCAAGGCCGGATTGCTTGAAGCCACCGAAGGGCACTTCAGCCGTTGAGATGATCCCTTCATTGATGCCGACAATGCCGTATTCCAGCGCTTCCGCGACGCGGAAGATGCGCCCGACATCGCGCGCGTAGAAATAGGACGCGAGGCCGAATTCCGTATCATTGGCCATTTGGATGGCTTCTTCTTCCGTCTTGAAACGGAACAGGGGCGCCACCGGGCCAAAGGTTTCCTCACCGAAAATCTTGGCTCCGCGCGGCACATTGGCCAGCACCGTCGGTTCGAAGAAATTGCCGCCGCGCGCATGGCGCTTGCCGCCGATGACGATGCTGGCCCCTTGTGCCAACGCATCGGCGATATGTTCTTCGACCTTCGCCACCGCATCGGCATTGATCAGCGGGCCTTGCGTGACGCCGGGTTCCATCCCCGGCCCGACCTTCAGCGCTTCCACCGCGATTTTCAGCTTTTCGGCGAAGGCGTCATACACGCCATCCTGCACCAGAATGCGATTGGCGCAGACGCAGGTCTGCCCCGCATTGCGATATTTGGAAGCCATCGCCCCCGCAACGGCCGCATCCAAATCCGCATCATCAAACACGATGAAGGGCGCATTGCCGCCCAATTCCATTGAGGTCTTTTTGATCGTTGCCGCGCATTGGGCGAGCAGCACGCGCCCAACTTCTGTCGAACCGGTGAAGGACAGCTTGCGGATGATGGGATTGCTGGTCAGTTCCTTGCCGGTTTCGCCGGAAGGCCCGGTGATCACATTGCAGACGCCGGAAGGCATCCCGGCGCGTTCCGCCAGCACCGCCAAGGCCAGAGCGGAAAAGGGCGTTTGAGAAGCGGGACGAATGACGCCCGTGCAGCCCGCCGCCCAACCAGGGCCGGCCTTGCGTGTGATCATGGCAGAAGGGAAATTCCACGGCGTGATGGCAGCGAAAACGCCGATCGGTTCCTTGGTCACCAGAATGCGGCGGCCCTTGGCGTTTTGTGGAATCGTCTCGCCCTGCACGCGGCGGCCTTCATCGGCGAACCATTCAATGAAGGAAGCGGCATAAACCACCTCGCCCTTGGCTTCGGCAAAGGGCTTGCCTTGTTCGGCGGTCATGATCGCGGCCAAATCGTCGGAGTTCTCATGCATCAGCGCGGCGATCTTGTGCAGGATCACGGCGCGATCTTTCGCGAGCATGGCACGCCAGGCCGGCCAGGCGGCATTGGCGGCTTCAATGGCGCGGCGCGTCTCTGCCTGGCCCATGGCGGGCACTTCGCCAATCACCTCGCCGGTGGCGGGGTTGCGCACGGGATTCGTCTTGCCGCTATCAGCCTGCACCCAGGCGCCGGCGATGTAATTCGCCTGGCGGAACAGGGCGGGGTCCTTCAAGGGCAGCTTTGTGGTGGCATCGAGCATGGGGGTCCTCCTGGGCTTTGCGCCAGAATAGGCTGAAACAGAGCCTTTTCCCACCCTTCATGCCCTGGGCTTGCCTTCGCGCCTGGGCAGGCCATGATCACCGCCAAGAAAGCCAGAGGAACGCCCAAATGGATGCCACCCATGATCCCAGCCTGAAAAGCTGGGTCGCTTCGGCCAATCAGCCGGGGCAGGATTTCCCAATCCAGAACCTGCCCTTCGGCATTTTCAGCCGAGCCGGCGAAGCACCACGCGGCGGGGTCGCGATTGGGGAGATGATTCTCGATCTGCGTGCGGCCATCGCGGCGGGCCTGCTTGCCGGCGCGGCGGTTGATGCGGCTGCCGGGCCTTCCCTGAATGGGCTGATGGCCATGGGAAGGCCGGCATCGGCCCGGCTGCGCGCGCAAATCTCAGCATTGCTGGCCGCTGGGTCATCCGCCGGAGCCATGGCCGCGCGCATTCTGGTGCCCATGCGCGACGCACGCCTGCACATGCCCGCCACGGTCGCGAATTTCTCCGATTTCATGGCAAGCTATGACCACTGCGCCCGGCTTGGTGTGCGGCGCGATCCGAAGAACCCCCTGCCGCAAGCCTTCCGCCATTTGCCTGTCGCCTATCATTCCCGCGCGAGTTCCGTGCGCGTGAGTGGCGAGGATGTGATCCGCCCGCATGGCCAATGGGCGCGCAGCGATGGCGATGTGCGCTTCGGCCCATCGGAAGCGATGGATTACGAATTGGAATTGGCGATCTGGATCGCGGGTGAGAATGCACTCGGCACACCCATCACCATGGCCGATGCCCCGAACCGCATTTTCGGCTTCGGTCTTTTGAATGATTGGTCAGCGCGCGATATCCAGCGCTGGGAAATGCCACCGCTGGGGCCGTTTTTGGCAAAAAGCGTTTCAACCTCGGTCTCGCCCTGGGTGGTGACCGCGGAGGCGCTGGAGCCTTTCGCGAAGGCCGCACCGGCAATTGAACCGCCCCCCCTGCCCTATTTGGATAGCGCCTGGAACCGCGCCGCTGGCGCGCTTGGGGTGAGGATGCAGACCTATTTGCTGAGCACGCGCATGCGCGCTGAAGGCGCCGCGCCCGCATTGATGACGGATACGGAATTCGCCCGCATGTATTGGACGGCGGCGCAAATGGTGGCGCATCATGGCACCAATGGCTGCAATCTGCTGCCCGGCGATTTGCTTGGTAGCGGCACGGTTTCCGGGCCGGAAGATACGGCCGCTGCGTGCCTTGCCGAACTTGGCCTTGGCGGCCCCATCACCCTGCCCAATGGCGAAACCCGCCGCTGGTTGCAGGATGGTGATGAGGTGATTTTCCGCGCCCGCGCCGAAGCGCCTGGCGCTGTTTCCATTGGCTTTGGCGAATGCCGTGGCGCCATTGCACCCGCAATCGCCTGGCCCGCTTGAACATCTCGTAAGGAGAAAACCCATGCCTCGTCGTATTGTTGATATATCCGTTGCACTCCGTGCCAGCATCATCAGTGACCCACCCCATGCGCTGCCCAAGATTGAATATCTGGACCATCACATGACCGCCCCTGCCATGGCGAAGGATTTCGGCATCAGTGTGGATCAATTGCCGGAAGGCGAATATGCGGCGGTGGAACGTGTGCAGATCAGCACGCATAACGGCACGCATATTGACGCACCCTATCATTATTTCAGCCGCATGAATGAAAGGCTGGTGCCGGGTGGGGAGCCTTCCTGGCGCATTGATGAAGTGCCGCTGGATTGGTGCATCCAGCCCGGCGTGAAGCTCGATTTCCGGCATTTTGAGCATGGCTATGTCGCCACAGTGGCGGATGTGCAGGCGGAATTGAAGCGTATCGGCCATACGCTGAAGCCTTTGGAAATCGTGGTGGTGAATACCGCTGCCGGCGCGCGCTATGGCGAAGATGATTACATCCATTCCGGCTGCGGCATGGGCAAGGAAGCCACCCTTTGGCTGCTGGAACAGGGCGTGCGCGTGACCGGCACTGATGGTTGGTCCTGGGATGCTCCGTTTTCACTGACCAAGAAGAAGGTTGCGGCGACAGGCGATGTTTCGCTGATCTGGGAAGGCCATCGCGCGGGGCGGGAGATTGGCTATTGCCACATCGAAAAACTCTCCAACCTGGATAAGCTGCCCCCCAGCGGCTTCACCATTTCCTGCCTGCCGGTGAAAGTCTATCGCGGTTCCGCTGGCTGGACCCGCGCTGTCGCGATTTTTGACGAATAAGGGGGCCATCATGGCGCGTCGCTTCATTGATATTTCGGTCGCCCTTAAAGGCGGCATCGCTTCCGATCCGCCGCATATGCTGCCCGAGATCGAGTATCACGACCACCAAATGACCGCGCCGCGCCTGGCCAAGGAATTCGGCATCAGCGTGAACCAATTGCCAGAAGGCCAATTCGCCGCGCGCGAAGTGGTGCACATTACCACGCATAGCGGCACGCATCTTGATTCGCCCTATCACTTCTTCAGCCGCATGAATGAAAGGCTGGTGCCGGGTGGGGAGCCTTCCTGGCGCATTGATGAAGTGCCTTTGGAATGGTGCTTCCAGCCAGGCGTGAAGCTCGATTTCCGGCATTTCCCGGATGGCTATGTCGCCACGCCGGAAGATGTGCAGGCAGAATTGAAGCGCATCGGCCATGTCTTGCAGCCGCTTGAAATTGTGGTGGTGAATACCCGCGCCGCCAGCCGGTACGGGCAGGATGATTTCATCCATAGCGGCTGCGGCGTCGGTCAGGCGGCGACACTTTGGTTGCTGGAACAGGGTGTACGCGTTACGGGGATTGATGGCTGGTCCTGGGATGCACCGTTTTCGCACACGAAAAAGAAAGTCCATGAAACCGGCGACGTTTCGCTGATTTGGGAAGGCCACCGCGCCGGGCGCGAGATTGGCTATTGCCACATGGAAAAGCTCACGAATCTGGAAAGCCTGCCGCCCGATGGTTTCATGATCGCCTGCTTTCCCGTGAAGGTGCATCGCGGTTCCGCTGGCTGGACGCGCGCTGTTGCGATCATTGAGGAGTGATGCAGATGCGGCGCCTTCTATTCCTTGCGCTATTGCTGATCCCCTTCGCTGCCAGCGCCTATCCGGACCGGCCAGTGACCATCATCAACCCCTATGCCACGGGCAGCAGCACGGATGCAGCGGCGCGCGCCCTGGCCGAGGCTTTCACGCGTGACTTCGGGCAGAATTTCGTCGTCACCAGCCAATCCGGCGCTTCTGGTGTGGTTGGCATGCGCGCGCTGATGGCCGCCGCAGCGGATGGTTATACGTTGGCCTATGCGCCACTGGTGCCGCTCGCTTTCCAGCCGCATCTGGTGCGCAATACCGGGCTGGGGCCGGATGCCGTCGCGCCTGTCTGCAATGTCACAGAAAACATTCTGGGCGTGATGGTGAAGGCAGATAGCCCGTGGCGGACGCTGCCCGATATGGTGGCGGCGGCGAAGCAGCGCCCCTTGAGCTACGGGTCACCCGGGCCGAATTCCGCGCCGTTTCTTGGCGTGCATCGCGTGCAAAGCGCTGCGGGAGGGCAATGGACTCATGTGCCCTTTCGCGGTGATGGCGCGTCGCTGACAGAAGTGATCGCGGGACGGCTGGATTTCGCGGCAATTGTGGTGGCCTCCGGCGTGCCCATGGCGCGGGCGGGGCAGACGCGGCTTGTCGCGGTATTCTCCGAAGGGCGTCACCCGGCCTTTCCGGATGTGCCAACAGCGCGCGAACAGGGCATTGATGCCCTCCAGCCTTCCTATGCCGCGCTTTGGGCCACACGCGGCACGCCGGGGCCCATTCTGGATCGGTTACAGGAAGCCTGCCGCCGCGCCATGGAAACCGAAGGTTTTAAGCGTTTCGCGGAAAACTGGGGCGCCGTGCCGCAGTTTCGCAGCCGCGCCGATCTCGGGCGCTTGTTGGCGGCTGAATATGACGCCACCGGCAAGGCATTTCGCGAATTGGGCGTGCAGCCGGAATAGCGTGGCGGCCTATTCGACCGTGACGCTTTTCGCCAGATTGCGCGGCTGATCCACATCCGTGCCCTTCAGCACCGCGACGTGATAGGCCAGCAATTGCACCGGAATGGCGTGCAGGATGGGCGCGGCAAAGGCCGGCACGCGCGGCAGTGCCACCACGCGCTCGGCAAAGCCGCGCAGCTTTTCCGCGCCCAGATCATCGGTGAAGGCCATCACGCGCCCACCGCGCGCTGCGGATTCCTGAAGATTGGAAGCGGTTTTTTCAAACAGCGGACCGGATGGACAAAGCGCGATCACAGGCACGGCAGGATCAATCAGCGCAATCGGGCCATGCTTCATCTCACCCGCCGCATAGCCTTCAGCGTGGATATAGGAAATTTCCTTGAGCTTGAGCGCGCCTTCCAGCGCAATCGGAAACAGCGACCCACGCCCCAGGAACAGCACATCCCGCGCCTTGGCCACTTCCGCCGCCATGGCGCGAATCTCGCCATCGCGTTCCAGTACCGCCGCCGCGTTTGATGGCACTTCCAGAAGGGCGGCGGTGAGTTCCGCTTCCTGCGCGGCGCTGATCGCGCCCCGAGCACGGCCAAGCCCAATGGCAAGGCAGGCCAACACCGCAAGCTGCGCCGTGAAAGCCTTAGTGGAGGCAACGCCAATTTCCGGCCCCGCCACGGTCAGCACCGCCGCATCGCTTTCGCGTGCCATGGTGCTTTCCGGCACATTCACAATGGAAAGCACGCGCTGGCCGCGTTCCTTGAGCAACCGCAGCGCTGCCATGGTGTCCGCGGTCTCACCACTTTGGCTCACCAGCAAGGCGCCGCCGCCATAGGGCAAGGGCGGATCGCGATAGCGAAATTCGCTGGCGAAATCAGCATCAACGGGAAGCCGCGCCAATTCCTCAATCCAATAGCGCCCGACGAGGCCCGCGAGGTACGCGCTGCCGCAGGCGGTCATGGTCAGGCGCGGCACGGTAACGGGATCGAAGGGCAATTCCGGCAGCACCACGCGCCGCTGCGCCGGTTCCAGATATTGCGTCAGCGTATCGCCCAGTACTACCGGATGTTCGTGCAATTCCTTTTCCATGAAATGGCGGTAATTGCCCTTGCCGGTGGTGGCGCCAGAAACGGCTGTGATCCTCACCTGACGCACCACCTCAACCCCTGTTGCATCATGAAACCGAGTGGAATCACGGCGCAGCACCGCCCAATCGCCTTCTTCCAGATAGGCGATGCGGCGCGTCAGCGGCGCCAGCGCAAGCGCATCGGAACCGACAAACATCTCACCTTCGCCAAAACCAACCGCGAGCGGCGCCCCTTGGCGCGCGCAAATCAGCAAATCCGGATGCCCTGCAAAAATCATCGCCAGCGCAAAGGCGCCATGCACCCGCTTGAGCGCTGCTGCCGCCGCTTCTTCCGGCCCCTGCCCGGCTTGCAGGAAATCATCCACCAAAAGCGCGAAGGTTTCGGTATCGGTTTCGGTCTGAAACACATGGCCACGCGCTTCCAATTCAGCGCGCAATTCAGCGTGGTTTTCGATAATGCCGTTATGCACCACAACCACGCGCGCCGTGCCATGCGGATGCGCATTGCGCGTGGTGGGCGCGCCATGGGTTGCCCAGCGCGTGTGGCCAATGCCGGTGGTGCCTGCCAAGGGGGCTGCTTCCAGCGCAGTGGCTAGATTGCCGAGTTTGCCTTCCGCCCGGCGGCGATCAATCCGCCCTTCAATCAGCGTTGCGATGCCGGCACTATCATAGCCGCGGTATTCCAGACGCCGCAGCGCTTCCAACAAGCGCGGCGCCGCCACTTCCTGCCCGACAACGCCAACAATGCCGCACATCAGCGCTTCCCCTTGCCCTTGAAGCCGCGCCCCGGCTTCATCGCCTGGCGCCCGCGTGCGATGGCCAGCGCATCATCCGGCACATTTTCCGTAATCACGCTGCCAGCGGCTACCAAAGCGCGAGCACCAACCCGCACCGGCGCTACCAAAGCCGTATCACTGCCAATAAAGGCGCCCTCACCGATTTCAGTTCGATGCTTAGCCACACCATCATAATTGCAGGTGATAGTGCCGGCGCCAATATTTGCCCCCGCGCCTATCGTTGCATCGCCCAGATAGGACAAATGATTGGCCTTGGCGCCTACGCCGAGTGTGGTGGCTTTCAATTCAACGAAATTACCGACATGCGCATGGGGTTCAATCAGCGTGCCGGGGCGAAGCCGCGCATAAGGGCCAATGACCGCGCCTTGCTTCACAACGCAACCTTCCAGATGACTGAAGGCACGTATATTGACACCATCTTCCACCACAACGCCCGGACCGAAGAAGATATTGGGTTCCAGTACCACATCGGCGCCGAGTTTCGTGTCATGGCAAAGATACACACTCTCCGGCGCAAGCATCGTCACACCACCGGCCATAGCGGCAGCGCGTAAGGCCCGTTGCAGTTCAGCTTCGGCTTGCGCGAGTTCGGCACGGCTATTGATCCCGCGGAGTTCAGCCTCCGGTGCTTCCACCGCTACGACGCGTTTACCATCACGCCGCGCGCCTTCAATCACATCGGTGAGGTAATACTCGCCCTTGGCGTTATTGTTGCCGATGGCGCCGAGCCAGTGGAACAACTCACGAGCGGGTGCCGCGATTACGCCGGCATTGCAGAGCCCAATCGCGCGTTCTTCCTCTGTCCCATCCGCCCATTCCACAATGCGCGTGACTTCGCCCTTTGCATCCAGAAGTACACGACCATATCGCGCGGGATCAGCTGGGCGCATGGCAAGCAACGCAAGCCCGGCCGACTCGCGCGCCGCCATCAGCCCGTTAATCGTTTGAGTCGAAATGAGCGGGTTATCGCCATAAAGAACGGCGACATCACCCTGATATCCGCCAAGGAAGGAAGCAGCTTGCAGCGCCGCATGGCCGGTGCCGAGCCTCTCGCGCTGCACCACCACACCATGAGGCGCTACGGCGGATTCAAGCGCGGGCATATCCGGTCCGACCACCACAACTATGCGCCCAAAAACCGGCGCGCAGGCCGCGAGCAAATGTTGAACCATCGGGCGCCCACCCAATGGATGAAGCACCTTGGGCAATGCGGAACGCATGCGTGTACCAAGACCGGCGGCAAGGATTATGGCGGCGGGTTTCATGATGGTTCCGTAACGCGCAACCGCGCCTCCCGTCTAGCCCAAAGGGCGAAGGGCTCGGAATATAGAAATCGCAGCCGAGCTGCGCGACATAATTTGTTTCGTTTGTTTGGATGCGGGGACAGGATTTGAACCTGTGACCTTCAGGTTATGAGCCTGACGAGCTACCGGGCTGCTCCACCCCGCGTTGGTGATGTGTATGATCCTGTATGGTGGCTCGGCGGCGACCGACT
>JBEDHL010000063.1:0-2530 GCA_041174145.1 Pseudomonadota bacterium | reverse complement strand
ATAACGAACACCAGAACGCGGCCTTGCCCGTGCCGCCTGAACCGCCCCGGCTTTCGCAAGCGCCGGAATATGCGCGCTGCCTTGATTTGCTTTTGGCCGATCCCGCCGGGGCGCGCGGCTTTGCGCGTGATTGGTACATGCAGGGCGGCGGCGAAGGCGCCGCGCAATGTGAGGCTTTGGCGCAACTCAGCCTTGGTGAGGCTGATGCGGCGGCGGAAGCTTTGGAACGCATCGCCGCGCGCAGCGAAGCCGGTTTGGCAGCGCGCGCGGCGGTTTTTGGCCAAGCGGCGGAAGCCTGGCGCGCGGCGGGTAAGCCGCAACGCGCCTCTGCCGCCGCCAGCCTTGCCTTGGCGCTGACGCCACAAGATGCCGATTTACTGCTGGAACGCGCCATGGCGCGGCTTGCGCTGGGTCAGTTGCCGGGCGCCTTGGTTGATCTTGATCTGGCGGTGGTACTGGATGCGGACCGGACGGAGGCCTGGGTGCTGCGTGCGGCAGCGCAGCGCCGGCTGGAAAGGCTGAATCCTGCGGAAGACAGCATCACCACCGCCTTGCGCCTGGCGCCGCGCAATGTGGAAGCGCTGCTGGAACGCGGCATTTTGCGCCAATTGCGCGGTGAGGCTGAAGCCGCGCGGCGCGATTGGGAAAGAGTCATGGAATTGGCCCCAGATAGCGCGGCGGCCGATCTGGCAGCGCAGAACCTGGCACTGATGGAAGCGGGGCCTAGCCAAAGGTAAGCTTGCAGCCGGGGCTTGCTCACGCCATTGTGAGGCGGAGTTTTACTGGGCAGCCTTCCATGCACGCTTTTCAACGCCGGTCTGTTTTGGCGCTTTCCGCCGGGTTTGTCGCGGCACCTTCGGTCCTGCGCGCGCAAGCCGCTTGGCCGGATCGGCCGGTGCGGATCATTTGCGCTTTTCCAGGCGGTTCCACGCCAGACCTGGCCGCGCGCGCCATTGCGCCCCATTTGCAGCAGGTATTGGGCCAGCCTGTGGTGGTGGAAAACCGCGCGGGCGGCGGTGGGCATATCGGCACGGAAGCCGTGGCGCGCGCCACTGATGGGCATACGCTGGGGGTGACCATCGGTGGCCCGGGCAGCACGGCGAAAATCCTGAACCCGGCGCTGGGCTATGACCCGGCGACCGATTTGGCGCCGATCAGCCTTTTGGCGCGGCTTCCCTTCGTGCTGGTGGTGCATCCATCGGTCCCGGCGCGCAACGCGGCGGAATTTGTGGCCTATGCCAAGGCCAATCCGGGCAAGATCAGCTATGCTTCTACCGGACCGGGCACGCTCTCGCACCTCGTGATGGAAGATTTGGCGGCGTCTCAGGGTTTTGAGGCTGTGCATGTGCCCTATCGCGCCGTTGGTCAGGCGGTGCTGGATTTGGTGGCGGGGCGCATCCATGCGTTTTTCGCCGCAACCGGTGGCGTGCTGGGCCAGGTGCGGGATGGGTCTGTGCGCGCGCTGGCGATGACCAGCGCGGAACGCTTCCCTGCCTTGCCCGAAGTGCCAACCATGGCGGAAGCCGGCGTGCCTTCCGATCCCGCCATTGCCTGGATTGGGCTATTCGCGCCGGCCGGATTTCCACCGGACCGCGTTGCGCGGGTGGCCGATGAAACCGGCAAGGCGCTTGCGGTGCCCGATCAGCGCCGCGCCTTGGAAACCGCGGGTTTTACCGTGGTGGGCAGTGATACAGCGACCTTCCGCGCCTTGCTTGCTTCCGATATTGCGCGCTGGGGTGGTATTATCCGCCGCCTTGGGTTGAAGCCGGAAAGCTGAATCAAAAGATGCCGGCGGTGAGGCCGGCGGCGAAGGCCGCGCCTAATTCATGGCAGCGCGCAAGATCCGCCGTGCCAATGGTCTTAGGTGCCGCGATGGCTTCGGGCGTTTGCGCGCCGGTGATGATGATGAGCGGTTCGGCGATCGGCTTCAGCCGCCAGCCGGTAGCGATGCGCGCAATCTGGCGCGCTGTGCCCGCGCCATCAGACCCCGCGCAAATCATGGTGGCGTAGGGCCGACCCTGGATCTGATCCAGCAACGGATAATAGCAGCGATCGAAGAAATCCTTCATCACGCCGGCCATGCTCGCCAGGTTTTCCGGTGTGGCGAAGATATAGCCATCCGATTCCAGCAAATCCTCCGCGCTGGTTTCCGCGGCATGCATGCCTGCGACGGCGATATTGCTTTCGCCCATCGCGCCTTCCAGGGCGGCCTGTCCCATCTGGCGCGTGCCATCGGTCATGGAATGATGGATGATAAGCAAGCGCTTCATGTCGCTTCAGCGCCGTATCAGGCCCTGCGGTAGGAAGGCGCCATTGTAGTAAGGCACCGCTGAAACCGGCTTGCGCGCGGCATAAACATAAGCCGGGTAGTAGATCATCAGCATGATGGCTTCTTCACCAATCGCGATGTCGGTTGCTTGCGCGAATAGCTCATTGCGCTTGGCTTCATCCATGGTCTTCAGCGCTTCCGCAACCAGCGCATCGGCGCGCGGGCTGGAATGGCGGGTGCGGTTGGCGGTGCCAAGCCCGG
>JBEDHL010000062.1:0-4612 GCA_041174145.1 Pseudomonadota bacterium | reverse complement strand
GCCGCGGCGGTGGCGCGGTTGACCGAGGCCTTCCAGCAAGTGGCCGCCATGCCTTCCGTCGCCGAAGCCATGGCGCCTGCTGGGCTTGTGCCAGCCTTTGAAGGCGGCGCCACCTTTGCCGAGCGCGTCCGCCGAGAGCGAGAAATGTATGGCGCGCTCGCGAAGCGCATCGGCATTCAGCCGCAGTGATCTGATATATTTTTATGACAGACCTCCTTGCACAGCTCGCGCTGCTTTTTGACGGCATCAATATCTGGGCTGCGCTTTGCGTAACCTTTGTTGCGGGCTTGATGCGCGGCTTTGCCGGCTTCGGTTCCGCGATGCTGATGGCGCCGATCTTCGCCATGCTCTTCGGCTCGGCCGATATGGTCGTAACCGTCGTCGCCATCGAACTCATTGTCTCCTTCCAGCTTTTCCCGCAGGTGCGCCAGCACGCGGATTGGAAGCTTCTGACCCCCATGAGTATCGCCGCCTGCGCCGCCATGCCGCTTGGTGTCTGGCTACTGGCCAGCGTGGACAAGAACGCCATCATCACCAGCGTTTCTGCCGTGATTGTGCTGTTTGTGGTGATCATGTGGACCGGCTGGCGCTACCAGGGGCCAAGAACGCAGCCCGCCACCATCCTGGTTGGCGCGATCTCCGGCGCCATGATGGCAACTACCAGTGTCGGGGGGCCGCCGGTGCTGCTTTATCTGCTCTCAGGCAATGACCCGCCGCAGGTCAATAGGGCCAATATCGTCACCTATTATTTCCTGACGCAGTTTCTGCTGATTGCCATAGTCATGGCGTCAGGTGTGGCTGGCATCAATGCGCTGATCCGCGCCGCCATTCTGCTGCCCGTCATGGTATTGGGCGCATGGGTTGGCGGGCGCGCCTTCCATGGCATTGGCAATGAACAACTCTACCGGCGGGTGGCCCTGGCAATCCTTTTTGCCACAGGCCTTTTTGGTTTGCTGCGCGGTTTCCTGATGGGCTGAAGCGCGTAAGCGCCTCAGGCCTTATCCCCACTCGCGCGATACCAATCCGCAATCTCCTCACCCTGCATGAAGGCCACGCGCGGATCAGCGGCGAATTCGGCGAATACCGCCGCCAGCGCATCAATCCGGTGCGGCACCGCCGAGATATAGGGGTGGATCGCGATGCACATGATCTTCACACCCGCTGAAGCCTCAGCCTCCGCGATCAGGCGCTTGGCTTGCAGGCGCGCACGGCGGGGCAATTCTTCCTCATCATGGTGCTGGATCATCACCACGGGGATGTCATTGAGTTCCACCGAATAGGGCAGGGAGAGCATTTCGCCATGGCGTGTTGCGATGCGCGCTGGCAGATCATCCACGACGAAATCGCCCAGCCATTCGATGCCGGCTTCGGCCAATAGGTCGGGCGTTTCCAGGGTTTCGGTCAGCCCCGGGCCAAGCCAGCCATGGCAGGCGCGGCCAGTAAAATCAGTGATGGTTTTCACCGTGCGCGTAATTGCATCACGCTGATCGGGCATTTTATGGGTTGGCACCTGCACCCACCCATGGCCCATGAATTCCCAACCCGCATCGCGCGCCGCCGCCGCCACGCGTGGATAAGCACCAATCACGCTGCCATTGATAGACAGTGTCGGGCGAATGGCGTGGCGCTGGAACAATTCCAGAAAGCGCCAAAATCCAACGCGCATTCCATATTCATGCCAGGCCCAATTCGGCAGATCAGGCTGCAAAACAGCAGCGGTGGGTGCCACCAGCACCTGGCGTGGCATGGGGTTTTCGATCAGCCAGTTTTCGATATTCACCACTGGCCATAGGATCAGCTTCTGGCCACCAGGCAAGGCGTGCCTGGGCCGATCAGCAGGGGCGCTATAGCGCAGCCGTGCAACAGGTTCCGTCATGCCGCCTTCTTTCCATGATGGCTATGCAGCCGCGCCGAAAGCTCCCGCCGCACCGCGTTGAATTCGGGGGATGAGACATCGCGCGGGCGTGGCAATTCAATGCGATGCTCACTCGCGATGCGTCCCGGCCCTGGTTCCATCACCACCACACGATCAGCAAGGAAAATGGCTTCCTCGATCGAATGGGTCACAAACAGGACGGTCAGCTTGGTGCGCTGCCAGATATCCAGCAATTCATCCTGTAGCCTTTCGCGTGTCATCGCATCCAGGGCGCCGAAGGGTTCATCCATCAGCACCATCTCGGCGTCATTCGCCAGTACGCGGGCAATGGCAACGCGCTGCTTCATGCCGCCGGAAAGCTGATGCGGATAGGCATCGGCAAAGCGCGTCAGCCCCACCATATCCACGAAGCGATCCACCAGCGCCCGCAATTCCGCCTTGGGCAGGCCGCGCGATGCCGGGCCGAAGCCGATATTTTGCCGCACCGACAACCAAGGAAACAGCCCGTAATCCTGAAACACCATGCCGCGATCCGGCGCCGGGCCACTGACGGGTTTGTCCCACATCAGCGCTTCGCCCGCGCTGGGTGGTTCAAAGCCGGCAACGATACGCAGCAAGGTGGATTTGCCACAACCCGAAGCGCCGATCAGGCAAACGAATTCACCCTTCTGCACAACGAGATTCGCATCGCGCAGCGCCTCAATGCGCTGATCATTAAGTTCATAGACCTTGCCGACATGGCGAAGATCAAGAATGGGAAGCTCAGCCATGATGCGAAGGGCTCCAGCGCAGCAAACGGTTCATGATGGCAACCACGATGCGGTCAGAAATGAAACCGGCAATGCCGATGACGATCATGCCGCAAATCACCAATTCGGTGCGCGACAGGGTGCGGCCATCCATAATCACGGCGCCAAGCCCTTGCGGCACGCCGGTCATTTCACCCACCACAATCACGAACCAGGCAAGGCCCAGGCCCAATCGAAGCCCCGTGAAGATGGAAGGGAGTGACGCCGGCAGCACCACGCGGAAGAATTGCGCCGTGCCGGAACAGCCCAGCATGGAAGCCGCTTCAAACAGGCGTTTTTCCACGCTCCGCACACCGAACACGGTATTCAGCAGAATGGGATAAAAGGCGCCCAGAAACACCAGGAAAAACGCCGAACGCGGCCCAAGCCCGAACAGGATCATGGAAAGCGGCAGCCAGGCAGTCACTGGAATGGGACGCATCAATTGCAAGAAGGGGTCAAGCAACCCGCGCACTTTCTCATTACGCCCGATGAGTAGCCCAAGCGGCACCGCAACCAGGGCGGCGAGTGCGAAGCCACCATAAACCCGCGTCATGGACGCCAATAGATGAATATGCAGTGTGGCCGAAAATGCATCATCCCAAATGCCGCCAACCGCGAAATCCACCATATATTCGGCGACATCAGCGGGGGAGGGGATAAGCCGCGTCATCCCCGCCTTCACCGCCAAATGCCAGCCCAGCAGCAGGGCAAGTGGCACTACCAGCGCGAGCATAACCCCCTTCAGCTTCGGCCAAAGCTTGCTACCGGATCGAGGTTTCCTCGCCTCCGCCGCAGTCTCAGTGACTACACTCGCGCTCATCACTCAAACCTTCAGGAAGTCGCGACTTCGTTGGAGAAGCGCTGGTTCAGGAATTTGTCGAAATTCGGCAGGGCGCGAATTTGGCGCATTTCCAGCATTTGCTGGGCATAGGCGCGGGCCTGGGTAATCACCGTATCGTCAAGCTTCCAGGTATATTCGACATTATTTTCCGCGAGCGCGCGGTCCACGGCAGCGCGCGGCGCGCCCAGAATGCGCACAGTGGCTTCCGCCACTTCGGCCTTGTTCGCCATCATGTATTCGCTGGCGCGACGGTGAATGCCAAGCATGGTGCGCACCAGGGCGGGGTCTTGCGCGATCATCGCCTCGGATGTCGCGAAGATCATGTTCAGCCCACCCATGGCGGTGCCATAGGGGTATTCCACCAATTCACCGACGCCAGAAGAAAGCGAAAGCCCAGGGCCAGGTTCGGCACCCACATAGGCATCAATATCGCCGCGGGAGAGCATGGCGTTCATTTCGCCGAAAGGCACGCGCACGCTGGTAATATCGCGCACCGTCATGCCGCTTTGGCGCAGACGTTCAAGGATGAACACTTCCTGGGTCGAGCCCGGCCAGATGCCAACGCGCTTGCCGCGCAGCCCGGCAATGTCACGGATGCCCGCGCCCGCCTTGGCAATCACGCCCATGCCGCGGTTACAGAAGGCGCCCACCACCACAACGGGTTCACCCGCCGCGGCGCCCAGCGTGCCGGCCGCAATGCCGAAGCCGCCGAAATCAACACTGCGCGTGACAACCGCATTCTTGCCATCGGTCGGGCTGTCAAAGGTGATGATTTCAATATTCAGCCCCGCCGGCGCGAAGCGCTGATAGAAATGCGGTGTCATGGAATGGATCAGCCGGAGCGATCCCATTTTCACCGTGCGCGCGGCCTGCGCCCGTGCAATGGAAGGTGCGGCGAGGGGAGCCAGAGCAATGGCACCCAGAAGATGACGACGTTGCATCATGAATTCTCCTTTGTTGAAGCCTCAAGCGGGGGTTGCGATGCTGGCCATGAAGGCGCGCCAGCCACCAAAACGGGTAATCTCCTCGGCGCCCTGCAAGCCTTCTGGTTCCACCAGAAAACCCTTGGGCCGGCTGCCATCGGCCAAAAGCAAAGTGCCGATG
>JBEDHL010000061.1:0-22373 GCA_041174145.1 Pseudomonadota bacterium | reverse complement strand
TATTTTGGGCGCCCGCCCGGCCAAGGTTTGACGTTGTTTCGGCGGGGGTCTTGGGGGTAGCGCCCCCGCTTCCCCCTATTTGGCCTTTTTGGTCTAAGGTTCGGTCATGCAAACCCTTTTCACCCCTGCCCAATTAGCCGACCCTGAGATTGCCGAGAGCAACCGTATTCTGCGCAGTTGTGTCCATTGCGGCATGTGCACTGCGACTTGCCCCACGTTTTTGCTGCGCGGCGATGAATTGGATTCGCCGCGGGGCCGGATTTATTTGATCAAGGACATGCTGGAATCCGGCCGCCCGGCGAGTGAGCTTGAGGTGCGGCATATTGACCGTTGTCTTTCGTGCTTGTCCTGCATGACGACCTGCCCTTCGGGCGTGCATTACATGCATCTGGTGGATCATGCGCGGGCCTATATTGAAAAGACCTATCAGCGCCCCGCAGCGGAACGTTTCCTGCGGCGCTTGTTGTCTGCAGTTTTGCCCTATCCCGGCCGGTTTAGGCTGGCCTTGATAGGTGCCAGCCTGGCGCGGCCATTCGCGCGGCTGGTGCCGGGTTCATCCCCCATGGCGGCAAGGCTGCGCGCCATGTTGCGCCTGGCGCCTGCGCAGGTGCCATCGCCTTCAGCGATTGAACGCCCTGGTGTGTTTCCCGCGCAGGGCGAAAGGCGCGGGCGGGTTGGCTTGCTGACGGGCTGCGCGCAGCAGGTGCTGGCCCCTTCGATCAATGAAGCGACGATCCGGCTGCTCAACCGCATGGGGATTGAGGTGGTGGTGACGAAGGATCAGGGCTGCTGCGGCGCGCTCGATCATCACATGGGCCATCATGATCCCGCCATGCGTCTGGCGCGCGCCAATATCGCTGCCTGGTCCTCGGAGATCGAGGCTGAGGGGCTGGATGCGATTGTGGTGAATGCGTCTGGTTGCGGCACCACGCTCAAGGATTACGGCTTCATGTTCCGGGAGGAAGAAGCCGCGTGGCGCGAAAAGGCCGAGAAAGTGGCGGGCCTGGCTTCCGATATTTCTGAAGTGCTGACGCGTTTTGGTTATGCGCCAAGCCGGCCGGCACCAGGGCTTGCGGTGGCGTATCATGCCGCCTGTTCGCTTCAGCATGGGCAGAAGATTACGGCGGAACCCAAGGCGCTGCTGGTGAAGGCGGGTTTCACGGTAAAGGAACCGGCAGAGGGGCATATCTGCTGCGGTTCGGCGGGGACGTATAATCTGATGCAGCCTGAAATCGCCGGGCAATTGAAGGCGCGCAAGCAGGGCAATCTGGAACGCACCGGCGCGGCGGTGATTGCGGCCGGGAATATTGGCTGCCTGACGCAGCTTGGTGATGGCGCCATGCCAGCCATTCATACAGTGGAATTGTTGGATTGGATGGCGGGCGGGCCGGAACCCGCAGGCATCGCGAAAGCGCGCGATTTGGCATGAAGCGCCGCGCCGCCCTGTTGCTGGGCTTGGCCTTGCCGGGGGTGGCGCTGGCGCAGGCTTCGCCACGCACTGCGGAAATGGATCAGCTTTTTTCCCTGCTGCGGGATGGCCAGGATGCGGCGCAAATCGCGCTGGCCGAGGCGCGGATACGGCAATTATGGCTGGAAGCGGCATCACCCGCCGCGCGGCTTTTGATGCAACGCGGCACGCGCAATTTGAATGCGCGCCTGCCGGAAGAAGCGATTGAAGATTTTGATGCGGCGCTGACGCTTGCCCCCAATGCCGCGAGTGTCTGGCATTTGCGTGCGGAAGCGCTGGCGGCGCTTGGCCAAATGCGAGAAGCCGCGCGGGATTTGGCCGAGGCGCTGCGGCTGGAGCCACGGCATTTCATTGCGCTGCAAAGTCTTTCACGCATGCAATCGGAATCGGGCGATGCCGCCGGGGCGGTCCGCAGCCTGGAAGCCGCAATCGCGCTTTACCCTGCTCTGCCGGGCGGGGCTGAGGCGCTCAGGCGCCTGAAGGCCGCAGCGGAAGGTGAAGCGCTGTAGCGCTCAGCCTTTCGGGCGGTGATCCTTGAAGGTTTCGCGAAGCTTGGTCTTTAGAATCTTCCCAGTCGCGGTATGGGGAATTTCATCCACCACCACCAGATCATCGGGCAGCCACCATTTCGCGACCTTATCGGCCAGGAAGGCATTCATGGCGGCCAGATCAGGGGCCACGGTGCCCGGCTTCATCACCAGAATCATCAGCGGGCGTTCATCCCATTTCGGGTCATACATGGCGACAACGGCGGCCTCCGCGACACCGGGATAACCGACCGCAGCGTTTTCAAGCGCGATTGAGGAAATCCACTCGCCACCCGATTTGATCACGTCCTTGGATCGGTCGGTCACTTCCATGAAGCCATGGGTATCAATGGTGGCGACATCGCCGGTATCGAAGAACCCATCGGCATCCAAAACGGCCTCATCATCGCGCTTGAAGTAATTGCGCGTGATAGAAGGGCCGCGGACTTTCAGGCGGCCGAAAACCTCGCCATTCCAGGGCAAATCGCGGCCTTCATCATCGGTGATTTTCATCTCCACCGTGAAGGGCGGGCAGCCCTGTTTGGCTTGCAAGGCAAGCGCGGCGGCGGGATCCAGTGCGGCGATTTCCGGCTTGCGCTGATAGGTGGTGCCAACAGGCGACATTTCCGTCATGCCCCAGGCATGGATCACCCGTACGCCATATTTTTCCTGATAGGTTTGCGTAATGGCGGCAGGGCAGGCGGAACCGCCAATCACCACGCGCTTCAGGCTATCAATGCGCGTATTGGTCGCTTCCATATGCTGCAATAGCATCATCCACACCGTGGGCACGGCGGCAGAGAAATTCACCTGCGCCTCGGTAATGATTTCATGAACTGAAGCACCATCCAGCTTGGCGCCAGGCAGCACCAAGGTGGCACCGGCCATGGGCGCTGAAATCGGCAAGGACCAGCCATTGGCATGGAACATCGGCACCACCGGCATCACCCGATCCGCGACACCAAGACCCAGGCAATCCACTTGGTTGCAGGCCAGCGCATGCAGGATATTGGACCGGTGCGAATACAGCACACCCTTGGGATCGCCCGTGGTACCGGATGTATAACAAAGCCCGGCAGCGGTTTTTTCATCAAAGCTCGCCCAGGCGAAATCGCCATCCGCTTCCGCCAGCCAATCCTCATAAGCCACCGCATTGCGGAGCCCGGTTTCGGGCAAATGCGCGCCATCGGTCAGGATGATGAAGCGTTCAATATGTTCAAGCTTCGGCGCCAATTGCTGAATAAGCGGGATGAAAGTCAGGTCCAGCATCAGCACGCGTGATGCCGCATGGTTCAAAATCCAGGCGATCTGATCAGGGAATAGCCGCGGATTAACGGTGTGATAGATGGCGCCAATCCCGGTGATGCCATACCAGGCTTCCACATGGCGCCAGGTATTCCAGGCGAGTGTGGCAACCCTATCCCCCAGCCTTATGCCATCGCGTTCCAGCCGCTGCGCGAGCCGTAGCGCACGCTGCCGAACCGCGCGGTAATCCGTGCGATGAAACGGGCCTTCCACGGAACGGCTTATGATCTCCCGCCCCGGATGCTGGATGGCGGCGTGGTCCAGCACCTTATGCATCAGCAAGGGCCAATCCTGCATCAATCCGAACATGGCATCCCCCTTCCGGCGAGGTCTTCGCCGTATCTTTGCAGGAAACCCTACACGCAAAGCCCCAGGCTGTGGCAAGATGGTTCGCGAAACACAAACCAGGAGAATGCGCCATGCCCGGAGTGCCCGATATCAGCCCAAAGGATACCTGGGCGGCATTGGCCGCCGATAAGGATGCCGTGCTGATCGATGTGCGGACGGATGCGGAATGGAATTTTGTTGGTCTGCCGGATCTCATGGCGCTTGGTAAGCAGGTGGTACTGATCCCCTGGCAAATGTACCCTTCCATGCAGGTGAATGGGGGCTTTGCTGAGGATTTGCAGGCGGCGGGGCTGACGCCAGGGCAGAAACTGTACTTCATCTGCCGTTCCGGCGCGCGATCCCAATCCGCGGGGCAGGCGGCGCAGGCGGCCGGCTTTCCCCACGCCTTCAATGTGGCCGATGGGTTTGAAGGCCCGGTGGATGGTGCGGGGCATCGCGGCAGCGCTGCCGGGTGGAAGGCCTCTGACCTGCCTTGGCGGCAGCGCTGAGGCAGGCCATTGTGACCATCTAAGGAGAAACGCCCATGACCACTCTGCCCCTGCAATCCGAATATCTGTTCCGCATGACCCTTGGCGTCGGCACGCCGCAAATGATCGGCAATACGCGCAATGGGGAACTCCGCATCGTCCCCGTCACGGGTGGCACGGTGGTGGGCCCGAAGTTGAATGGCGAAATCATGCCCGGATCGGCGGCGGATTGGCTCCGGGTGGACCCGGATGGTTCGGCGCAGATTGATGTACGGCTGACGATCCGTGCCGCATCCGGCAGCATGGTGTTTCTGGCCTATAATGGCATCAGGCATGGATCGCCGGCGGCGCTGGCAAAGCTTGCCGCCGGTGAGGCGGTGGACCCTTCAGAAATCTATTTCCGCACCCTGATCCGGTTTGAAACCGGAGCTTCCGATTTGGCGTGGATGAACAAGATTATCGCGGTTGGCGTTGGCCAGCGGCCCCCAAGCGGGCCTTGTTATGATGTCTATGCGGTGAAGTAGCCGCCATAAAGCATCACACCCGTGTGAACAAAGGCCCAAAGCCCTTTTCAAGACCCGGCAATATGTTACGCATTGCAAAGGCGGGCGCAGTAAAAAAGGGCTTTGGAAAGTGACGACGGAACCTCTTTTAGGTCGGCGCGTCCTGCTGGTTGAGGATGAAGCGCTGGTCGCGATGCTGATCGGAGACGCGCTATCCGATGCCGGCGCGGTCGTGATCGGCCCCTTTGCGGCAGTGGCGCCCGCCCTTGCTGCCATTGCAGATATGCCGCCAGAACTCGCGATACTCGATCTCAATTTAGGTGGGGAATCATCCCTGCCAATTGCGGATGATTTGGTGGCGCGCGGTGTGCCCATCATTTTCGCGTCTGGCTATGGCAATGCTGGCCTGCCGCCGCGTTATCGGGCAAGCCCCATGCTGGCAAAACCTTTTGACCCGGCGGATTTGATCGTCAAACTGGCGGTGCTTTTGGATGCCGTTCAGCAGCATAGCTGAAGCCTGAAGGAGGATGGCGCGCGCGCTTCAGCGCCGCGCTGCCAATTGCTTATTCTCAAGCCGGCTTAATAAGCGCA
This sequence comes from Pseudomonadota bacterium, assembly GCA_041174145.1. Classification (GTDB taxonomy): domain Bacteria; phylum Pseudomonadota; class Alphaproteobacteria; order Acetobacterales; family Acetobacteraceae; genus Neoroseomonas. The sequence goes on along the minus strand of JBEDHL010000061.1, from coordinate 17,164 downwards.
CCACGGGCCAGAGCAGAATGAAATAAATGATGGCCGTCGCCACGATGGGCGATGCGTTGTAGGTGACGCTTTGCGCCTGCCGTGCCTGGAACAGCAATTCCGGCAACGCAACGACGGAAGCGATGGAGGTGAGTTTCACTACCTCTAGCGTATTGGAAATAAGGTCAGGCAATACGTTCCGCACTGCTTGCGGCAGCACGATGAAGCGCATGGTCTGCGCAGCCGTCAGCCCCGTGCTGCGCGCGGCTTCCACCTGGCCGCGGGGGACGCTTTCAATGCCGGCACGCAGAATCTCGCCATAATAAGCGCCGGTATTGAGGAAAAAGCCGATGGCCACTGCGGTCCAGGCGCTGATTTCAAGCCCGAGAAACGGCAGGCCGGCGAAGATGAAAATCAGCAGCACCAAAGGCGGCAGGGCGCGGAAAGTATCCACCCAAATGCGCAGCGGCCATTTGATAAAGGGTGAGGGCAGGGTGGAGAGCACCGCAAGGGTAATGCCACCCAAAAGCCCAAGCGGCACGACCAGCACGGAAAGCAACAAGGTGGCGCGCAGCCCGGCCCAAAGGATGGGGGAGGCTTCGCGCATGATCTCCCAATTCAGAAAGGCTTCGAGAAAATCCTGCATCCTCAGCGCTTCCAGGCAAAGCGCGTTTCAATCCAGCGGCCCAGCAGAACCACGGGAAAGAACAGCACTAGATAGGCCAGCGCACCGAGGGTGAGCGGCGACGGATTGAAGGAATGGGAAAGGCCGGAACTCGCCGCGCCCAGAATATCCGGCACCGCCACCACGGAAGCGAGCGCAGTGCCCTTGGTGATGGCGATGGTGCGGTTGGTCAGCGGCGGGATCGTCAGCCGCAGCGCCTGCGGCAGCACCACAAACCCGAGCGCTTGCAGGAAGCCAAGGCCGGTGGAGCGCGCCGCTTCCCATTGCCCCTTGGGCACGCTGGTAATGCCAGCCCAGAAGATTTCCTCGGAAAACGCCATCAGCACGAGCGTCAGCGCCAACCAGGCGGAGGCAAAGCCGGAAAGCTCCATCCCCATGCTGGGCAGGCCGAAAAACAGCAGCACGATAATCACAAGCGGCGGCAGGGCGCGGAACAAATCCACCACGAAAATAATCAGCCAATTGAGCGGGCGCAGCGCGAAGGAACGCAATACCGCCAGCGACAATCCAGCGAGTAGCCCGGCCGCGATAATGCAAAGCGCCAGCACAATCGTCAGCCCAAAGCCTTCAATGATCTTTGGCAGGTATTGCGCCATGACGCGCGCATTGAAGAAACTATCAGTAAAGCGTTCCCAGCCTGTCATGGCCGATTAGTGCCGTTCGATCTGGCTGATGAAGGCGCGCAGCCTCTCATGGCGCGGAGCGCTGAACAGTTCAGACGGCGGGCCTTGTTCCAGAATTTCGCCATCCGCCATGAATACCACGCGATCCGCAGCGGCGCGGGCGAAGCTCATTTCATGGCTGACCACCACCATGGTCATGCCGTCTTCGCGCAATTCGCGCATCACGGCCAGAACGCCGCCGACCAATTCCGGGTCCAGCGCGCTGGTCGGTTCATCAAACAGCATGACGCGGGGTTCGAGTGCGATGGAACGCGCAATCGCGACACGCTGCTGCTGGCCGCCGGAAAGCTGGCTTGGATAATGATCCGCGCGATCGGCCAGATGCACACGTTCCAAAGCGCGTTGGGCACGGGCTTCGGCCTCCGCCTTGTCCAGCCCTTGCACCTTGCGGAGTGCGAGCATGACATTCCCGAGCGCGGTCATATGCGGGTAGAGATTGAAGGATTGGAAAACCATGCCAATCTTCTGCCGCGCCTTATTGATATCGGTGCGCGCATCAAGCATGTCGATGCCATCCACGATGATGGATCCGCTGGATGGTTCTTCCAGCCGGTTCAGGCAGCGCAGCAGCGTGGATTTGCCGGAACCCGAAGGCCCGATCACGAAAACAAGCTGGCGTTCTTCCACGGAGAAATCGACGCCCCGCAATACATGCAGGGCGCCGAAATGCTTGTGGATGGCGCGCGCTTCAACAATGGGGCGGGCGGGGGTCATGCCCGCCCCGCCCGGTCAGTCTTTGGCATTAGCAGCGCGGGTTCTGCGGCGTGGCGTCATAGCCCGGAAGATCGGGCGGGCCGTAGCCGGGGAATTCCATCACTTCGGCCTGATCAGGGCCAGGGCGATTGCCGAACCACTTTTCTGACATCGTCGCGATGGTGCCATCGCGCTTCATGCAGGTAAGCACATCTTCCACCTGGTTGCGCATGGCAGCGCTATCCTTGCGGAAGGGCGTGCCCCAATGCATGCGCGTGCCGGGCAGCACAAAATCCGCGATATATTGCGGCGTGCGAGACGCCGAATAGCGCACCACGGTATTGCCAGAGAGATTTGCGTAGGCACGGCCCTGGATCACCGCTTGCACCGCATCGGGCTGCGTATCAAAGGCAAGCAGCGTCAGGTTCAGGCGCGCGGCATTGGCCGTGACCCAGTTTTCATACGGCGTGCCCTTGTTCACGCTGATGGTCTTGCCGCGCAGATCTTCTTCCGACTTGATCGGCGCCGTGCCGCGACGGATGCCGAATTGCAATTCGGTCCAGATATAGCCTTCGGTGAACAGCAGCGCTTCGGCGCGTTCACGCGTAACCGTGGTGGGCGCGCAGAGGAAATCATAGCGCCCGGCATTCAAGGCCGGAATAAGGCCCGAAAAGGACGCGCTTTCGATCACAATTTCGCGGCCCATGCGCTTGGCCACTTCTTGGAAAAGATCAATCTGGAAGCCCTGCACGCCGCCTTGCAGCGACGGGAAGGCGTGGGGGGCGAAAGTACCATCCACCCCGCAGCGGAGCGGCGGCTGGCCTTGGGCCAAGGCCGGCCCGGCAAGGGCGGCGGAAAGCAGGGCGGCAGCCAGAAAACGGCGCATAGAGACCTCCTTCATATGGGTCGAACGGGCGGACACTCTCAGAACTCGGGGGCGCTGTCCATGGCGGCTTGCCATGAAACTGCCTTTCTATGGTCGCGCTGCTGCCCTGCTGGGCAGGTTTAAGGGAAGCCTGAACGATGCATGAGCAGGTGAATGTTTGCCCTTGGTCTGATTGGTGCGGGTGTCCTGTGTGATCTGGTGCTGGTGGCGCTGCTATTGGGCGATGCCACAGCGCCGGGCCGCTTTTCGCATGCGGCGGTAGCGCTACTGGCACTCGCCGGGGGCGGGCTGAAACTTGGCGGGATGCTGCTGCTGGAACCGCGCCGCCGGGCGGGGTGAGACTATAATTTGGCGAATTCCGCCTTCAGGAAGCCATCCAGCGCGGCGATCAGACTCCTGTCCTCATAAAGGGCGGCTTTGCGCCCATGCAATTCCTGGCGCATCGCGTGGCGGGCTTCAGCGTTGCGGCCAAGCGTGATCAGTTTTTCGACAAAATCATCGGTATTCGCGGCGATGGCCGATGGCATATCCATCATGCGGAACATGGCATAGCTGTGCCGGCCGCGCATGAAGGCGCCGGGGCAGGTGATAAGCGGAACGCCCGCTTCAATGGCGCCAAGCGTGGTATTGCCGCCACTCCAGCCAAGCGAATCAACCAGGACATCCATTTTTCGGGTCAAGGCATCGAAGGCCTCACCGCTCATGCGCGGCAGGAACAGCACGTGCCTTTCGGCGGAAAGCCCCGCAGCGGCGAAGGCGGCTTCCAGGCGCGCGCGCATGATTTCGGTCATGAAGGGCGCCATGCCTTCGATGAAAACGAAAAGCGCCCCTGGTACGGCGTCAGCAATCCGCGGCAGGATGTGATCATAACGTGGCAGATATTTGAACAGCGATTGCAGGCAGCCATAAAGCACGCGGCCTTCCGGTAGGGGGAAATCCTGCTTGGGCGGCGTTGTGGCGCTTGGGGTGACATAAAGCGCCAGATTGGGCAGGCGGATCAGCTTTTCCGAATAATGATCCGCGCCATTTTCCGGTTCCATCAAATCGCTGGAAAGATAGAAATCCATGGCGGGTGAACCGCTGGTCACCGGATGGCCCCACGCCGTGAATTGAATGGGCGCGATGCGGTACAAGGATAAGATGCGGCTGGATGGCGTCATGCCAATATCAGGCAGCATCAAAATATCCAGATCATCGTCCCGCATTTTGGCGATGGTCTTGGCGTATTGGTTGGCATCAAAAGAAAGTCGGCGATGTGTACCGAGTTCAGCGAATTTAGCCGATGTTTCATCCCGAATGCCATGAAAGGCATAGGTGAAGAATTCATAATCCGCCGGCAGATGGCTCAGCCAAGGATAGGCCCATGACGATCCATTGTGATGGTAAAGTTTTTCTGAGGCGATGCCCAGGCGTATCCTGCCCGGCTTGCGGGGACCTTCACGAGCTGGGCGTTCTTCTATCCCGAGCATCCGTGCCAGAACGCCTGAGAGCAGACGCATCAATTCGCGATCATTTTCCTGCTGATAAGCGATGTAAAACCCATTGGTATTGAAGGCGAGGGTTTCAAAGGCTGCCTTTGCGGTGTCGCTGGGCTTTCCGAAATCCACCAGTAAGGCTTGGGATTTCTCCAGACCCTGCAGAAGATCCTGGCGCGCGGCAGTCAATTCGAATTCATGCGAATAGATGGCGGGCAATAGATTGGTGTGATGGAGACCTTCAGAAATCGTCGCTACGGCATCTGCATCTGAAGCCGCAATAGAAGCGATAGCGCCTTTCCACATTGCGCCAGATTCGGCATTCCGGCCCAAATAACCAAGCGTCTGCGCTAGGTATACCTGCAGACCCACATCTTCCGGCACTTTGGCGCGCAAGGTTTCAAATATGGGTAACGCTTCCTGATACTTGCCTTCACTATTCAACGTATAAGCCTTGCTAAGCTGTGCATCCGTATTGTCCGGCGCTAGCGCGATGGCGCGTTCAGCATGGCGCATGGCATCCCCATGCCATGTCAATTCTCGATAGATGGTGGAGCAATGGATGTGCGGATCGACGAAATCGGGCTTCAGCGCGATCGCTTCCTTGAAAAAGGCCAGCGCTGCTTCCATCCGTTTCAAACGATAGAAAGAAAGCCCGCAGGAATTATGCAATTCCGCGCGTTTCGGTGCCAGTTCCAAGGCGCGCTTCTGGGACAGTAGCGCTTCTTCAAAGCGTTCCAAATCCAGCAAGGCCTTGCCGCGACCGTCCAGGAATTCAGGATCATCCGGCTGCAGGTGCAGCGCCCGATCAAAAGAATCCAGCGCCGATTCTGGCTTTTTCTGGTCCAGCAACACCTGGCCCTGACGGAAATGCGCAGTGGCGTAATCCGGGCGCAGCGCAATGGCGCGGTCCAGCGCCGCCAGAGCCTCCTCTAATCTGTCCAGATCATACAGCACGGAAGCGCGGTTTGCGTGGATCAGGTAATTTTCTGGCTGCAAGGCCAGCGCCTGATCATAGCTCACCATCGCCTCATCGCGCCGCTTCGCTTCCCGCAATAGATTGGCGCGATTGTGATGCGCGCTGGCGAAATCTGGCTTGGCGGCGATGGCCTTGTCGAAACATTCCAGGGCTTCGGCCACCTGCCCCAGCTTATGATGCGCGATACCAAGATTGGTAAGGGTCGGCGCATCATTGCCACGAATGGCCAAAGCGCGCCGGATGAGCTTCACCGCATCGCGATAGGCTTCCTGCTGCATGGCGGCCACGCCGCAAAGTTGCAGCGCGTTGAAGTTCCGCGGGTCGCGCGCGATGATGCTTTCATATTTACGCCGCGCTTCCTTGAAATTCCCCTGTTGTTGCAGGGCAAGGGCGGCTTGCAGCATGGCTGCATGCGGATCAGCAGCCATTCAGCGCTCCACCCGTCGATCATCCATGCCGCGAAACACCACCAATTCGCGCCCCGCGCGCGCCTCTTCAGGCAAGGCGAGGAAATGCAAAAACTCCAGCATCACCCGCGCGGTGATGGTTGCGACATTGTTCGCATGCGCCGCTTCCGGCGTGTACCAGCCAAGCTTTTCCAATTCGCCCGAACCTTGAATGGAACCCTGCACAGCGTCCGCTGGTGCCATCAGGAAGCGTGCATGGAAGCGAATGGGCCGGCCTGAAGGCGTGATGGCGCGGCAGAGGTAATCCAAAGCACCCAGCGCCGCAGCGACGCCATCGCCCTGCCTTTCGCCCAGCACCAAGCCGGTTTCTTCAAACAATTCCCGCGCGGCCGCAATGCCAAGCGCGCGGGCGCGTGCAGGGGTTGCACGGCGTTCTAAAAGACGGCGCGGTTCGGCGCGTAATTCGCTGATCGCCGGCCCGCGATGATCATCCGCATCCACGCGCCCGCCCGGAAACACCATCACATCCGGCATGAAGCGATGCCCGGGATGGCGCTTGCCCATCAGCAATTCCGGGCCCTTGCGGCTTTGGCGCCAGATAATCAGGCTTGCCGCATCACGCGGGCGCGCGGCGTGGGCGCGCGGATTGCGCTTGCCTGCCGCATCGGCGCCGCCGGGATTATCGGCGGTTGGGTCTTCGCGGTGCGGGTGTTCAGTCAAGTGCAAAGCCCCTGCTGCGCAGCCAGGCGCGGAAGCCGGCGCGTTCCGGCACGGAAAGCTGCCGCGCCGCGTTTTCAGACCAGGTGCAGCCTTCCGGCGCGGGGCCGTGGATTTCCGGATAGCGTGGTTTTTGGCGCGGGCGCAGCGCATCATAAGCTGAAATCGCCTCAGCCTCATGCGCGCTGGAATAGGCTTCGCGATGGATCACCACTGAAGGCGGCAGGCGCGGCGTGACTTCATTGCGCGCCGTCGGCCAGCCTAGCGAAAGCCCCGCCACCGGATAAACCCCCTTGGGCAGCGCAAACAGCGGCGCCACTTTTTCGATATGGCTCCGCACATAGGAAATCGGGCAGGTGCCAAGCCCCGCCGCATCCGCTGCTGCAATCGCGGCACCCAGCGCGAGCGCCGCATCCACCGCCGTATTCAGGAAAGTGTCCATGTTGTTATTGGCATGTTCACGCCCATGCTGCGCGCAAGCCGCCTGGCCGCGCCGCATATCGCCGCAGAAAATCAGCAGCACCGGCGCATCCTTGATCCAGGGCATGGTGCCGATCCAATCCGCCACTTTCGCGATCTTTGCCGGATCACGCGTGACGATGATGGAATATTGCTGAAGGTCTGATTTGGATGGCGCGGATTGTGCCGCCGCCAGCACTGTATCCAGCAACGCCTCACTCACCGCTTCGGCGCTATAGCGGCGCGTCACACGGCGATCCAATAGCGCGGCCAGCGCCGGGGGTATCGCCTCTGGGGGGGTGAAGGGGAGCGCCCCGTAGCGGGCGCGGATCAGATCTTCAGGCTTCATGGCGGCAAACTGACACCTCACACCATCAAGGGGAAGCCGGAACCACCCAGGCATCCGCCACTGTCACACCCTGGCCTTCCGCATGGATGATCAGCGGGTTGATTTCCGCTTCCGCCACGCCGGGCAGCGCGGCCAGGCGGGAAGCCGCCACCACCGCCTTCGCCAGCGCATCCAAATCGCCGCGCGGGAGGCCGCGCCAGCCAGCCAAAGGCTTCAGCCCCTTCACCTCCGCGATCATGGCGCGTGCCTCAGCCTCATCTACCGGGGCCAGGCGCAGCGCGGTATCGCGGTGCAATTCGGCCATGATGCCGCCGGCGCCGACCAGGATGATCGGCCCCGCCTCGGGGTCTTGGCGGAAGCCGATAATGGCCTCAGCCAGGCCCTTCACCATGGGCTGCACCAGAAAGCCGGTGATGCGCGCTGCCGGGGCGCGGGCCGTGACGCGCGCCAGCATGGCGGCGGCTTCAGCCTTCAGCGCCGCCGCATCGGCGATATTCAAGGCAACACCACCCACTTCCGTTTTATGCGCCAGATCGGGCGAGAGGATTTTCAGCGCCACCGGGTAGCGTAGCCCTTCCGGTGCAGCGTCCGGCTTCGCCATCACGGCAATGGGGCTATCCAGGCCGAAAGCTGCGAAAAGCCGGCGCGCATCGGCTTCATCCGGCGCGGCGGGAATGGCGTGGCTGATGGCGGGCGCTGCGGCTTCAGCGCGCGGGGCGCGCCAATCGAAAAAGGCGCGGATCACATCGGCGCAGGATTCCGGCGTGCGGAAGGCGGGAATCCCGGCCTCGCCCAGCAATCGCAAGGACGCATCGGCCTGCGGCACCAGAAAGGCCGCGATGGGCTTGCCAAGCCCCGCCTGCACGGCGCCGGTAATCCCTGCCACCGCATCATGCGGGCGAAATTGCGCGGAAGACCCCACCACCGATAGCACCATATCCGTGCCCGCATCGGCGGCGAGGGCCGAAAGCGCCGCCTGCACCTTATCGGCGCGCGTGCCGGCAAGTGTCACATCAATCATGCGTCCATGATGCGGCAGGCCGGCAGCTTCCAACCCCGCCACGGCAGCGGCATCCGGCGCGCAGGTTTCAATCCCGGCGACGCCCAAGGCATCCACCGCCATGGCACCGCCGCCGCCCGTTGTGGTCATGACAGAAATAGTGCGGCGCGGATTGGCCAAGGGCTTCCGCCCAATGAACAAGGCCGGCGCTTCCAATAGCGCTTCAATCATCGTCACACGCGCAATGCCATTGGCACGGAAGAAGGCATCCGCCGCGGCATCAGACCCCGCCAGCGCGCCGGTATGGCTGCCCGCCAATTCCGCGCCGAAGCTGGAACGCCCAAGCTTGAAGGCGATGATCGGCTTGCCCAGCGCATGGGCGCGGCGCGCGGCGGCGGCGAGTTTTTCTGGCGCGCGAATCGCTTCCAGAAACAGCAGCACCGCATCCACGCCGGGGTCTTCCACTAGCATGCCGGCGATTTCACTCGCGGTCAGGTCGGCTTCATTACCGGTGCCGATCAAATGCGAAAACCCCATCCCGCGCGGGGCGCCACGCGCCATGATGGCGCCCATCATGGAACCGGATTGCGAAACCAAGGCGATGCGCCCGGCGGGCAGGCTTTCGGCTTCCAGCGCGGCATTCACGGAACAAGCGGTGCGTGCGTTGAGGTTCACAAGGCCCATGGAATTCGGCCCCAGCAGCCGCACCCCTGCCGCTTTTGCTGTCGCCAACAGCCTTTCCTGCAAGGCGCGGCCTTCCGGCCCGGCTTCAGCAAAGCCATCGGCCAAAATGGCGGCCACGGGAATGCGCTTTTCCGCGACCGCCGCGATCTGGCCTTCCACATGCTGCGTGCCGAGCAGCAGATACGCGAGGTCAATCTCCCCCGGCACATCAGCCAGCCGCGGATAGGCGCGTTCACCCAGAATCGTCTCAGCGCTTGGATTGATCGGAAAAAGATCACCCGTGAAGCCATGTTTGCGCAAATAGACTTGCGCGCGCGCGGTCAGGCGCTTCGGGTCTGATGATCCGCCAATGAGCGCGATGCGGCGCGGGTTGAGCAAGGCAGAGGCAAGGCGATCCATTGGTCTATTCCGTCAATTCATCGAAGGGGCGACACAGCCCTCAGGTGGTGATGGTGGTGGCGCGATATGCAGCGCGAGGAAAGCGATTTCCTGCGCAGTATCGGGCAAGGCGTTCAGTTCATGGTCATGCAGGCCGACGCGCCCGGTGGCAATCCTTTCGCGCGTGGCGTGGCGTGCCAGCAATTCCCGCGTGGGGCGAAGCAACACGGCGCGTTCGCCTTCCGCCAGCCCATCCAGCCCGCTGAACACCACCAGCGCGGCAGGGCGGGACCAAACAAGCCTGGCCGGTAAGGGTCCAAGATGCCGCGCGCTGGCGGCAAAGGCGCAATCGGCCGCCGCATCAATCGCTTCCAAAGCGCCGCTTGGCGCTAGGCGCTGTGCGGCGGCCAGCACTTCCGGCGCCCCAGCGGCTGCCTGCCCCGATGCCAGGGCAAGCAGCGCCAGCGCGGCAAGCCTATGCGGCTTCAGACCGGGTCCCAGCAGAAGACATCGCCCGAACGTTCCAGCGCCGAGAATGCAGGCTTCAGTGCCGGCAGGGCATATTCTTCGATCATTTCCGGCGTCCAGCCTTCGCCGCGATGAATGCCGCGGATCGGGCGGGATTGGCTGTAGATGAAAATCTCATTCATGCGGGGTGAGAAGATTTGCCCCGTCACATCCTTCGCCGCATCGGAAGCGAGGAATACCGCGAGCGGTGCGTTCTTATCCGGTGTCATGCGCATGATGCGTTCCACGCGGCGCTTTTGTTCCGGCGTTTCGGCGGGGATCGAGCCTGTCATGCGGCTCCAGGCGAAGGGGGCGATGCAATTGGACCGCACGCCGAACCGCGCCATATCCAGCGCGATGGATTTGGACAAAGCGACAATGCCAAGCTTGGCCGCCGAGTAATTCGCCTGCCCGAAATTGCCAATCAGGCCCGATGTTGAAGACATATGCACATAAGCGCCCGATTGCTGGGCGCGGAAATGCGTCGCCGCCGCGCGGGAGACATAGAAAGAACCCGAAAGATGCACGGCAATCACCGCATCCCATTCTTCGGGCGTCATGCGGTGGAAGATTTGGTCGCGCAGAATGCCAGCATTGTTGACCACGATATCAACACGGCCGAAGTGATCCATCGCGGATTGCACGATTTTTTGCGCGGTTGCCCAGCTGGCCACGCTATCGGTGCAGATTTCGGATGTGCCACCATTTTGGGCAATGATTGCCTTGGTTTGTTGCGCCGGCGTGGCATCCAAGCCCTCGCCTGACAGCGATGCCCCGACGTCATTGATGATCACCTTGGCCCCCTGGCCCGCCATCATAATGGCGATTTCCCGGCCAATTCCGTTCCCGGCCCCGGTGACAATGGCAACCTTACCTTCAAGCATATTCGGCATGTGGCATTCCTCCTGCTTCTACACGCGGCGGAGACTAGACCCGGCTTGCCGGGCCGTGAAGCCGGGTTGCTGGTTTGGGCGCCGGCGCCTAGATGGGGTTTGTAACACAGGGGGCAGATGTGGCGTTGGTATCGCTACAGGGCGTGGGCAAGACTTTTTCGGGCCGCACCGGCGCCTGGGAAGCCGTGCGCGATTTCAGCCTGGATATGGCCGAGGGCGAATTTTTCTGCCTGCTTGGCACCTCGGGCTGCGGCAAAACCACGGTTCTGAACATGGTTGCAGGTTTTGAGGCGCCAACGGCGGGCCGTATCCTATTGGATGGCGCGCCGGTGGAAAGGCCAGGGGCTGATCGCGGTGTGGTCTTTCAGGGGCATGACAGCCTGTATGATTGGCTGACGGCGCTCGACAATATTGGCTTCGGCTTGCGGTTGCGCGGCATGGGCAAGGCCGAACGCCGCGCCAAGGCGGAACATTTCCTGCGCATGGTGGGGCTGACCGGGCAGGGGGCGAAGCACCCTTCGGAGCTTTCGGGGGGCATGAAGCAGCGCATTCAGATTGCGCGCGCCTTGGCCAATGACCCGCGGATGCTGCTGATGGATGAACCCTTCGGCGCGCTGGATGCCATGACGCGGGCGGTGCTGCAGGGGGAGCTCAGCCGGATTTGGGCGGAAACCAAAAAGACCGTGCTGTTCATCACGCATGACATTGAAGAGGCTTGTGCGCTTGCAACGCGCATCGGCGTGATGCGACGCGGCCCGGGTGGCACGCTGAAGGCCATTGTGCCAGTTGATCTGCCCTTTCCGCGTGAACGCACTTCGGATGAATTCATGCGAGTCTTCCGCGAAGTCCATGGCCTTATTCATGATGAGATCCACGGTGCGCATTGATCGCCTGACCACCATTGGTGGCTATATCGCGGGCTTTGCCCTGCTGTTCCTGATCTGGCATCTGGCCGCTGTCTATTTGGTGAAATCCACCCTGTTTCCGCCACCCATGCCGGTGCTGGAACGCGGCTGGATGCTGATTGAAGATGGCATCCTGCAAGAACAGATCATCGCATCACTCAGGCGCATCGCGCAGGGGTTTTTGCTCGGTTCGGCGATTGGCATCCCGATTGGGCTTGCGATTGGGTCCTTCAAGCCGGTGCGCTGGTTGCTGGAACCCTGGACCGAGTTTTTCCGCTTCATTCCCGCTGTCGCCATGATCACAGTTTCGGTGATCTGGTTCGGCATTGGGGAGGAAAGCAAGGTCTTCCTGATTGCCTATACCACCATCTTCGTGGTGATCATCTCAACCGCCGCCGGCGTGGGCGCGGTGGGGCGGGATAAGATCCGTGCCGCGCAATGCCTTGGCGCCAATCGCTGGCAGGTTTTTGGTCTGGTCGCGCTGCCGGCCACCGTGCCTTATATTTTGACAGGGATGCGACTTGCCATGTCCAATGCCTTTGTCACTATCGTGGCGGCGGAGTTGATCGCCTCCAATGACGGGCTTGGCAAAATGCTTTGGGATGCCAGGCTTTTCATGCAGATTGAGGATATTTTTGTGGCACTCGTGGCGCTTGGGCTTTTGGGCTTTGCCACTGATCGCAGTTTTCGCTTTCTGATCCGCGCCTTTGCCGGGCGCTTCAACGCAACCGTCTAAGAAAAAGGGAGATTTCACTATGCTTCGTCGTTCCTTGCTTTCGCTGCCAGCCGCTGCCGCAGGCGCTTATATCCTGCCCGCCTCCGCGCAAGCGCCCACCAAGATCACCATTGCAACCGGTGTTGATCCTTCCTTCGCGCAGTTTTACGTGGCGAAGGAAGGTGGCTTTTTTGAACGCAATGGCTTGGATGTGACGGTGAATACCGGGCCTTCCGGCAGCGCCATGATTGCGTTTCTGATCGGCAATCAGATCAATTCCGCCTATGGCGCCGAACAGGCCGGCGTTTCCGCCCATGTGCGCGACCCCAATGTGGTGGCGGTCGCGGAAGGTGTGGCGCTGATGCGTTGGCTTTCCGTTGTGGGCCGCGGTGTGGAGAATATGGAAGCGCTGAAGGGCAAGCGCGTTGGTGTCGCGCGCGGCACGGGCAGCGAAACCTTCTGGCTTTCCGTGGTGGCGAAGCTTGGTCTGAACCAGGCCGACTACACCATTGTGAATGTGGAAGCGCCGGAAATGGTGGCTGCCATGGAACGCGGCAATATTGATGCCTTCGTCGTTTGGGAACCCTGGCCGACGCGCGCGACGCGCGCCATTTCCGGCAGTAAGATTCTGCTCAGCAATGACCAGATCGCGATCCAAAGCAACTATATCTACCTGAACAAGGGTTGGGCGGAAGCCAATCGCGCCACCACCGAAAGACTGATGCGTTCCCTGGTGCAGGCAACAGATTTCATCGCCAGCAATCGCGAACAGGCGGTGCAGCAAGTGGCGCGCTTCCTGCGCCAGGATCGCGCCTTCATCGCTGAACTGATGGGCAAGGTTGAATACCGCATGAACCTGACCAATGACAGCGTTGCCTTTGTGCAGCGCGCCATTGATCAGCTGCGCGGCATGAACCGGCTGGACCGCCCCGTCACCACGGATCAGGTGATCTGGAAGGACCCGATGAGCTGGGTCGCGCCGGATCGCGTGAAGATCTGAGTGGGTTGCGTGGCGCCGATTTTCAGACGCGCCACCAAGGCGGATTTGCCCGCCATCATCGCGCTTCTGGCCGATGACAAACTGGGTCAGGGGCGCGAAGACGCCGCTGACCCGCCCAACCCTGCCTATCTTGCGGCCTTTGCGGCGATTGATGCTGATGCCAATCAATTACTCGCCGTGGTGGAAGAGGCTGGGCGGGTGATTGGCTGCCTGCAACTCAGCTTCATCCCAGGGCTTTCACGTTTAGGCATGTGGCGCGGGCAGATTGAAAGCGTGCGCATTGCGGCCGATCAGCGTGGTGGCGGGCTGGGCCGGCAGATGTTTGAATGGGCCATTGCCGCATGCCGCACGCGCGGCTGCGGCCTTGTGCAGCTTACCACTGACAAGCAAAGGCCCGAAGCGCGGCGCTTTTATGAAAGCCTGGGATTCATCCCAAGCCATGAGGGCATGAAGCTGGCGCTTTGATGGTTATGCGGGCTTACTTTGCCAGCCAGCCGCCATCCACCGGCAATGCGATCCCTGTGGTGAAGCTTGCCGCATCACTCGCCAGATAAAGCACACCTTCGGCCACTTCTTCCGCGCGGCCAAAACGCCCCATGGCGTGGCGCGCGCGGGATGTGGCGCGGGCGGCTTCCGGGTCGGCGCGGCGGGACATGCTGCGTGCCAGCAAAGGTGTATCAATCGCGCCCGGCACAATCGCATTCACCCGAATGCCATCGGCGACGAAATCAAGCGCCATGACGCGCGTCAGGCTAAGTATGGCACCTTTCGCGGCGATATAGGCGCTATTGCCAGACCCGCCAGCGATGGCGAGTTGTGATCCTGTGGTAATAATGGCCCCGCCGCCTTGGCGCTTCATGGCCGGTATAACGGCGCGTGCCCAAAGCCAGGTGCCGCCAACATGCACACGAAACACCGCATCCCAATCCTCAGGTTTGGTGTCCAGCACGGTACCGCCCACGGAAAACCCAGCGGCCGCGAAAAGAATATCAATACGCCCCAGGCTTTGCAGAATGGCTGCGGCATCTTCATCTGCCGCACCCGGTGCGCCAACATCGGAAACCCGCACCAGCGCGCCACCAATCAGCTTCGCGGTTTCTTCAACCGCCGCCGCATCACGATCCACCAGGGCAAGCTTGGCGCCTTCCTTGGCGAAAAGCTGTGCGGTGGCCCGGCCAATGCCGGAACCCGCACCGGTGATGACCGCAACCTTATCCTTCAAGCGCATGGAAGCCTCCTCAAATGGATCGTCATTTCGGCAGACGCTTGGCATCCCGCCGCTGTTCAAATGCCTTGGCATGCAGAAAGGCGGCTTCATGCAGGTTGCTTGGCAGGCCATGGCGCTGGGCTGCTTCCAGCAGGAAGCCCAGAATATGGTCCGCTTCAATCCGCCCGCCCGCTTCCAGATCCCGCAGCATGGAAGCCGTATAGCCGCTGGCATCATCACCAAAAATGCCGCGATACTGCTTCATGAAAGCCTCGCTCACTGGGAAGCCTTCGGCGGCCGCAATGGCTGCATTGGCTTCCAATACGCCATGCATGAAGGCAATGCCGCCGGGCGAACGCGCAATTTCACCCACATTGGCGCGCATCAGCACGGTGCAAAGCGCGCTGGTACCAAGATGCACGATCTTTTCCCACATTTGCGCCATGATATCAGGCACGGCGGCGGCCACCATGGCGGGCGCGGCACTAATCACTGAGGCGATGCGTTCGACACGTTCACTCATGCCGCCGGCAATTTCACCAAAGGTGAGCCAGCGCCAATCATTCAAATGCCGGATGGTGCCATCTGGCGCGAGGCTCGCCTGAATTTTCGCAAGCCCACCCAAAACGCGCTCTGGGCCGAAACTATCCTGCAAGGTCTTGATATGGCGGATGCCATTCAGCACTGGCAGAATGGCGCTGCGGCCATCCAAGGCGGGCCGAATGGCATCCATCGCCGCTGGCAGATCATAGGCTTTGCAGGTCAGCAGAATCAGATCCCAGCCGGGCTGTAGCGCATCGGGCGCGATGGTCGTGACCGTGGCCTGGTAATCCCCAAGCGGGCTGGTGATGGAAAGCCCATCGCGTGCCAATTGCGCCGTGCGCCCGGGCCGCACCAGGAAACAGGGGTCAAGCCCTGCCTGATGGAAACGCCCGCCGAAATAGCCCCCCAGCGCGCCGGCGCCCAGGATCAGAATACGCATGGAAACCCCATCCAACCTACCGAGGGAAGCCTAGCGCAAAGCCGGCGGCCTGCGAATGCCGGGGCGGATAGGGTCTGGGGCATGCGCGTTACGAAAACCCTGCTAAGCTCTGCCCATGCGGAAATGGTTGATCGCCCTTGTCCTGATATGTGGTGCCGGAGCGGCCTGGTGGGCTGCTGGCATGCCCAGGCCTGGTTTTCTGGCTTCAGAAAGCGGGGCGGGGGCGCCTCGGCTTCGGGTGGCAACACTTGACCGCGGTACGATCACCGCCGTGGTGGCCGCGACCGGCACGGTAAATCCGGTGACGCTGGTGCAGGTGGGCAGCCAGCTTTCCGGCCAAATTCGTGAATTATTGGCGGATTTCAATTCAAAAGTGGCCGCTGATCAACCCATTGCGCAGCTTGATACCGCAACCCTGGAAGCGCGCCGCGCAGCAGCGGAAGCGGATGTGCATGCTGCCGCCGCGCAAATTGCTGTCACACGCGCGCAGGCGGAACGTGCGGTCGCTGACAACGCGCAGGCCCATGCGCAGATTGAAGCGGTGCGCGCCGCCCTATCGGGCGCCGAGGCCAGCCTGCGTGATGCTGAAGTTGAAGCCGCCCGCACCGGGGAATTGCGCGCCCGCGGCGTGGGCACGGAACGTGAAGCTTTGCGCGCGGGCTTCACCGCCGACAGGCTGCGCGCCGCTGTAGCGCAAGCACAGGCTGATATTGCGCGCGCCGATGCCGCACTGCTTGCCGCTGCTGCTGCCGCGCGCACCGCAGAAGCGCAGGTAGAAGCTGCCATTGCAGCGCGCGAACAAAGGGTTGCGCAGCTTCGGCAGGTAGAAGTTGATCTTCGTAACGCCACCATCAAATCGCCGATTGATGGTGTGGTGGTATCGCGCAATATCGATGTCGGGCAGACCGTGGCGGCTTCCTTCCAATCGCCCATTCTGTTTCAGATCGCTGCCAGCCTGGATGAGATGGAAGTGCACGCCACGGTGGATGAAGCCGATATTGGCCGTGTGCGCGCGGGCCAGGAAGTCACCTTCACGGTTGCATCCTATCCCAATGAAATCCTGCGTGGGCGCGTGAAGGAAATTCGCCTGGCCGCGACCACGGTGCAGAATGTGGTGACCTATACGGTGGTGGTGACCACGCCCAATGCTTCTGGCCGGCTGCTGCCTGGTATGACGGCGACTTTGCGCATCATCACCGATATCCGCAATGATGCGCTGCGTGTGCCCAATGCGGCTTTGCGCTGGCGCCCGGCGGGGAGTGCCGGCACTTCGGGTAGTACGGCGCAGGCACCGGCTGGCGGGCAGCAAATGGATCAGGCGCTGGCGCAGCTTACGGATTTGACTGATGCGCAAAGGACAGAAATTGAAGCCGCGCGCGCCGAAATGCGCGCCCGCATGGCGGCCCTACCACAAGACCCCGATGCGCGGCGCCAACAGGCGCAGGCCGCGCGTCAGCGCCTTGTCGCGCGCTTGAACGCGGTGCTGACCCCGGATCAACGCGCACGTCTGGCCGCCTTGCGCGGTTCCGCAGCGGCAGGCCAGGCCGGTACGGTTTGGGTGCAGGAAGGCGATGCGCCACC
>JBEDHL010000060.1:0-12688 GCA_041174145.1 Pseudomonadota bacterium | reverse complement strand
CGCGGGCGAAGAAATTGTCATTACGGCGATATTGCTGTTCCACCAGGCCCTTCACCAGCACATCGCGGTCAATCTGCCCGCCGGCTTCAAGCTTCACCACCATGCGCGAATAGGTCTCAACGGAACCGATACCGTAAATGCAGGAAACCGAGGCGACGATCACCACATCATTGCGTTCCAGTAGCGCCTGGGTCGCGGAATGGCGCATGCGGTCTATCTGTTCATTGATCTGCGCGTCTTTTTCGATGTAGGTGTCGGTGCGCGGCACATAGGCTTCCGGCTGGTAGTAATCATAGTAGGATACAAAATACTCTACCGCGTTTTCCGGGAAGAAGCTTTTCATCTCCCCATAAAGCTGCGCGGCAAGCGTTTTATTCGGCGCCAGGATCAGGGTGGGGCGCTGCACGGCTTCAATCACCTTGGCCATGGTGAAGGTTTTGCCGGAACCGGTCACGCCTAGCAGCACCTGGTCACGTTCTGCCGCTTCCAAGCCACCGACCAGATGGGCGATGGCGCGCGGTTGGTCGCCATTCGGTTCATAGGGCGCGGTCACGGACAGGCGCCGCGTCGTGGGCGGCGCCGGGCGCTTTTCCGGCATAAAGACCACGGGGCCGGGGGCAATCAGGTTCATGGGCGGAAGATGGCCCCAGTGGCGCCGCTTCGCCAGGGTGGGGCTTGTCCTGATGGGCGGAATTGTGAGAGGGCAAGGGCATGTCCATTGCCCCCATCCCCCGCCCCGCGCTGCTGCTGGGCGCCGCTGGTCTGCTGCCAAGCCTTGCCATGCCGCCATTGTTGGCGACGGGTGGAGATGCGGCAGCCTTCGCGTTGCAGGCGGGCCCCGCCTATGGCGCGCTGATTGCGAGTTTCATAGGCGGCGCCTGGTGGGGCCTGGCCGCGAACCGGGCAGAAGGCGCAGCGCTGACGCGCTGGCTGGTGCTTTCCGTGCTGCCCATGCTGGTTGCCTGGGTGGCGCTACTACTGCCAGCCCAGGCTGGGCTTCTGCTGCTCGCGGTGATTTTCGCGTTGTTGCCGCTTGCTGATCGCGCGGCGCAAGCGGCCAGCATGGCGCCCGCCTGGTGGTGGCGCTTGCGCTTGCCGCTATCGCTCTTGATGGCCTGCCTGCATGGCGTGGCCGCCGGCATGGCGCTGCAGTGATGCCTTTTTAGCCTTCCAGCTTCACATTCCCGGCGCGCGCTACTTCGCGCCATTTGGCGACCTCACTGCGGACGAATTGGCCGAATTGATCGGGCGTCAACGGGTCTGCCACCGCGCCCATATCCTCGATCTTTTTGGTCACAGTAGGGTCACGCAAAATCGCAACCACATCGGCATTGATGCGATTGATGATTTCAGGCGGCGTCCCGGCGGGGGCGACCAGGCCGGACCAGCCGGCGGCTTCATAGCCGGGCACTAGGCTTTCCGCGATGGTTGGCACATCGGGCAATTGCGGCACGCGACGTGCGCTGCAAAGCGCAATCGGGCGCACGCGGCCTGATTGGATATGTGGCAGGGCTGAGGCGACGGAATCCGTCATCAGCTTCACATTGCCAGCCATGACATCGGCAATGGCGGGGCCGCTGCCTCGATAATGTACAATGTTGAAGCGAATGCCAGCGCGCAGCATCAGCAATTCCGCTGCCATATGCTGGCTGGTGGCGGGGCCGGCAGAGGCCATGTCTATCTGCCCGGGCCGCGCTTTGGCGCTGGTGGCCAATTCCTGGATGGTGCGTTCAGTGACGGAAGGATGCGCAATCACCAACAACGGAACCATCACGACATTGCTGATGAAGGCGAAATCCTTTTCGACATCATAGGGCAAGCGCGGCATGACGGAAGGGTTGACGCCAAGCGGGCCAGACGTTCCGGTAAGCAGCGTATAGCCATCGGCCGGCGCGCGCGCCACGGATTCGACGCCTGGTACGGAAGCGCCACCTGCGCGATTTTCCACCACCACGCGCTGCGGCCAGCGCTTGGAAAGTTCATCCGCAATCAGTCGTGTGAAAATATCAGCCGCCTGGCCAGGGGGGAAGGGCACCACGATGCGGACCGGGCGATTGGGCCAATCCGATTGCGCCTGCGCGGCGAAGGGCGCCAGGGTGGCGGCGCCCAGCAAGGCGCGACGGCTGATTTTGTGGTTCATGATTTTCCTCCCGGTGTTATCAACGCAGCATAACCACAGCCGCCCCGCGCGCGGCAAGATTTTCAGTAAGTATCCAGGCCCATAATGCCATCCACGCCGCCGGCATCAGCCAGGATGCGCTTGCCGATCAGATCACGCAGCGATTCCGAAGACCCACCACCGAGCGAACCATAACGCGCACCGCGATAAAGGCGTGAGACCGGGTATTCATCGGTAAAGCCGTAGCCGCCATGGACCTGAATCGCCTCACTGGTAACGCGGAGCGACATTTCATTACAGAATACCTTGGCGGTTGCCGCCATGAAGGGATCTGGGAAGGGGTTGGCGGTCAGGCAGGCGCGGTAGAGCAAGCCGCGCCCGGCTTCGATATCCTTGAACATATCGGCGAATTTCCAGCGAATGCCCTGGAATTCGGCAATGGATTTATTGAACAGCTTGCGGTCATTCACGTAGGCCACCGCCTCATCAAAGGCGCCTTCGGCCAACCCAAGTGAAATGCTGGGGTTCAGGCAGCGCTGGGTATTGAAGGCGGTCAGCAATTTCTTGAAGCCATCGGTTTCGATCACCAGATTTTCGGGCGGCAATTCGCAATTGTCGAATTGAACTTCATGCAGATTTTCGCCCCCCATGGTGTGGTAGGTGCCGGTAACAGAAAGGCCCGGCGTGCCCTTTTCCACCAGCACACAGCCTATGCCTTCCCGCCCAGCCTTGCCATCTACGCGGGTGAAGACCACGAACATGCCGGCTTCCTCAGCGCGGGAGATCAGCGTTTTGGTGCCACTCAGCACCAAATGATTACCGTGGCGCTTGGTATTGGTGCGGTAATTCGCCACATCCGTGCCGGCATGCGGTTCCGTCATGCAAATCGCAAGGATGCAATCGCCGGAAATAACGCGCGGCAAAATGCGTTCCTTGATGGCCTTCGGCGCGTAATGGGAAATGACGCGGGTCTGCACCCCAGCTTCACCCAGCACCGCCATGGCTGTGACGTAATCAACCTTGGCAATTTCTTCCAGGATCAGCGCTGTATCCAGAATGGAAAGGCCAAGCCCGCCATATTCTTCCGGCACTGACATGCCAAGTACACCAAGCCCGGCAAGCTTTTTGATGTTCGGCCAGGGAAAGGTGCCATCCATCCATTTCGGCGCATCCTGCTTGAATTCGCTTTGCGCCAATTGCCTAACGGCGGCGACCATTTCCCGCTGTTCAGTGCCGATCTTGAATTCCATGAGAGCCTTCCGCGTATTTCTGTGAGTAATGAATGTTCAGCCCGCTTCGCTTTTCAGTGTATCCAAAGCGCCCTTCAGCGCAGATTGGAAAACGCTGACATCGGAACCATAGCAAAGGCAGCGAAAACCCTTGGTGCGCCAACCGCGCACCATTTCAAGCCCCGCGCCCAGCACACCGGCGGGCTTGCCCGCGGCTTCGCAGGCTGCCAGGAAGCGCGCTAGCGCGGCTTGGAAAACCGGGTGATCAAATTGCGCGGTAATGCCGAGTGAATCGCTCAAATCATAATGGCCGAACCAGCCGAGATCGACACCCGGTACCGCCATGATTTCTTCCACATTTTCGATCCCCGTGGCGGTTTCGATCAGTGGAATCACCATGATGCGTTCATTTTCGGCGCGCATGCCGGCCATGACATCTTGGCCCTTATAATCATCATGCGCATAGCCAAAGCCAACGCCGCGCCTTCCTTCCGGGCGATAGCGGCACCAGGCGGCCAATTCTTCAGCCTGTTTCCGCGTTTCTACCATGGGTTCCATGATGCCCATGGCGCCCGCATCAAGAATGGGCGCAATGAGGTGATAGTGATGGCCGGTGACGCGCACCAAGGGCACCACGCCGACATTACGCGCAAAGGCACATTGCGCCTTCACCGCATCGATGCCCATGCCGCCATGTTCCATATCAAAAATCACATATTCGGCGCCGGCATTGGTCAGGACTTGGCAAAGCCCTGGCGTCAGAAATTCCGTCGCCATAATGCCATGGGCCATGCGCCCCTGGCGGAGCGCGATGCGGACAGGGTTCTGGCGCATCGAATGATCCTCAGCTCAGTGTCATGCCGGCATAGCCTGCTGCCGCAACCTCATCGCATTTCGCACGATAGGCTGGCGCGCCGCCCTGATATTGCAGAATGCGGCGCTGATCGCGCCCTTCGACATTGCGGTTGATGCCGGTCGCCCAGGAATCGATCTGGGTATAGAGCAAGCCTTCAGCCAAGGTTTCGATATGGTGTGACCATTCGGCTTCCGCCGCTTCGGTCGCTTCAAAGCGGGTGATGCCCTTGTCCCGCACATGGCGCATCAGATCCGTTACCCATTCCACATTCTGTTCAATGCAACGCGGAATGTTGCAGCGGGTGGAGGCATTATGCGGCCCCACAATCGTCAACATATTGGGGAATCCCGCGGATTGAAGACCCAGATAGGTTTTTGGCCCATCAGTCCATTTATCCTTGAGCTTTTGTCCACCAATGCCGCGGAAATCAATACGGTCAAAGGCGCCCGTAATGGCATCAAAGCCGGTAGCATAAATAATGATATCGAATTCATATTCGGCATTACTGGTTTTAATGCCCTTGGGCGTGATGCTTTCGATTGGTGTTTCGTTGAGATCTACCAGCCGCACATTGTCGCGATTATAGGCTTCAAAGTAGCGGGTTTCGAGTGGCACGCGGCGCGTCCCGAAGCCGTGATTCTTGGGGATCAGCTTATCCGCAACCGCCGGGTCCTTCACGCGCTGGCGGATCTTGCGGGCGATGAAATCGCTGATCAGCGCATTGGCCTTGGGGTCGGTCAGGATATCGCGGTAATTCGCTTGCCAAATCCCAAAGCCGGGTTCCGCGTAGCGTTGCTCCCAAAAGGCTTCGCGTTCTTCCGGTGTTACTTCGAATACGCTGCGCGGGTCAGAATTATGGATATAGCAGCCGGGCGTGGTGCGCAGCAGTGCGAAAAGCGCTGGGTAATTGCCTTTGATCTGGCGCTGTTCTTCCTCCGAAATGGGGCGGTTATGCAAGGGCGCGCACCAATTCGGCGTGCGCTGGAAAACCGTGAGGGAACCAACTTCAGCGGCGATGGTCTGAATCACCTGCACGCCAGTTGCACCCGTGCCAATCACCGCTACGCGCTTGCCTGCGAAACTTACGGGTTCATGCGGCCAGCGATAGGTATGGAAGGATTGGCCGGCAAAGCTTTCGACGCCTGGGATGCGCGGCAAGGTATCGGCGGAAAGCGGGCCGAGTGCCGTGATCAGAAAGCGGCTTTTATGCTGTGCGCCGCTATCCAGCGTGATCTGCCAGCTACCGGAAGCCTCATTGAAATGCGCACTGACCACGCGGCTATTGAATTGGATGTGACGACGCAGATCGAACCTATCCGCCACATGCTGCAAATAACGCAGCGTTTCGGGTTGCGGCGCGAAATGTTCGGACCAAGACCATTCCTGGAGCAATTCATCTGAAAAGGAATAGCCATAAGTATAGCTTTCGGAATCAAACCGCGCGCCAGGGTAGCGGTTCCAATACCAGGTGCCGCCCAGATCGCTGCCGGTTTCAAAAACCTGTACCGAATAGCCAAGTTCCCGCAAGCGATAGAGTTGATAAAGGCCCGAAATACCGGCGCCGATGATGATGACATCAGCCTCGGTCAAGGCCGCACCGGTGGTTGCGGGCAGAGGCCGCAGCATTTCATTCATCGTATCACTCCTTCCGGCTGTCAGCAGATTGACAGCCAAGATAACAGGAAATTCATATACCAAAGCCGCGCCATGGCCCAGGGCTTGCGCGTCAGGTCGGATGGGGGCGAGTATTCCCGCAAAAGAGGAAACCGCCAATGCCAAGCCGTCTTTTTTCGCCCTTTACCCTGCGCGGGTTGACGCTGCCCAACCGCATCGTGGTGTCCCCCATGGCGCAATATTCCGGCACCACCGGCAATGAGGCGACGGATTGGCACCTGATGCATTACGGCAATTTCTCGGTCTCAGGTGCCGGGTTGATGTTTTTTGAGGCGACGGCCGTGGAACCGCGTGGGCGGGTTGGGCGGTTTGACCTGGGGCTGTGGAATGATGCGCAGCAGGAATCGCTGGCGCGGATAATGGCATTTTGCCGGAACTACGGCCAAGCGAAAATAGCGATCCAATTGGCACATTCCGGGCGCAAGGGTTCAACAAGCCAGCCCTGGATGGGCGGCAAATATATCGGGCCCGAGGAGGGGGGGTGGCACCCGATCAGCCCCGGTGACATCGCCTTCCCAGGCCGCCCGGCCCCGCGCATGCTGGACCATGCGGGGCTTGCCGAGATCAAGGAGTTCTTCGTTCAATCAACGAGGCGCGCCGATGCTTTGGGTATTGATTTGATCGAATTGCATTCGGCGCATGGCTATTTATTGCATTCCTTTCTTTCACCTTTATCCAATAATCGGAATGATGAATATGGCGGCGATATTGCCGGGCGCATGCGCTTCCCGCTGGAGGTTTTCGCCGCCATGCGCGCGGTGTGGCCGGCGGAAAAGCCACTGGGTGTGCGGGTTTCGGCCACGGATTGGATTGAAGGCGGTTGGACGCTGGAAGACAGCGTGATTTATGCGCGTGAACTGAAGAAGCTCGGCTGCGATTTCATCTGCGCTTCCTCGGGCGGCAGCAGTCCCGATCAGCAAATTGATCTTGGCCCTGGCTATCAGGTGCCTATGGCGCGGCGCATTCGTGAGGCGGCTGAAATTCCAACCATTGCGGTCGGCCTTATCAACGAACCGGCCCAGGCGGATCAGGCCTTGCGCGATGGTGCTGCCGATTTGATCGCACTTGGGCGTGGTATGAGCTATAACCCGCGTTGGGCTTGGCATGCGGCTGAAGCGCTGTGCGAACAGGCGGCCTTCCCGGCGCAATATGCGCGCAGCCATCCCAGCATGCGCTTTGGCGATTTCACCAAATTGCCCCCTACACGCTGAAACAGCCCCTTGACTGAGGGCGGGTTCGGGCGGAGCCTTTCCTACAAACAATAGAGCGGGCCGCGAATGGCCCGCGTATCGGCAATGAGGAATGTCATGAAGCTTGGTTTCATCGGCCTTGGGAATATTGGTGGTGTCATGGCGCGGCGCCTGGTGAAGGCGGGCCATGCGCTGGTTGTGCATGATCTGGATGCCAAGGCCGTGGCGGCGCTAACGGCTATGGGGGCTAACGCCGCCGCCAGCGCGCGCGATGTCGCGGACCGTTGCGATGCCATACTACTCAGTCTGCCGACACCTGCCGCGGTGGAAGCCGTTGCGCTGGGGGCGGATGGCTTGGTGCAAGGCAGCATGGCGAAGATTGTCGTGGACCTTTCCACCACTGGTCCCACTGTAGCGCGGCGCGTGGCAGAAGGGCTTGCGGCCAAGGGCATTCACCAGATTGATGGGCCTGTCAGCGGCGGTGTTTCCGGCGCTGAGGCCGGCACGCTTGCCATCATGACATCGGGTGATGCGGCTTCACAAAAAGCCGTGGAGCCGGTGCTGAAGGTGATCGGGCAGAATATCTTCTACCTTGGTGCGGAGCCTGGGCTTGGGCAGACAATGAAACTTGTAAACAATGTCATTCTTGCCAGCAATACGCTGGCCTGTCTGGAAGGTATGGTGCTGGGCGCCAAGGCCGGCCTTGATACCAAGCTGATGTTCGATGTGTTGAATGCTTCAAGCGGGCGGTCCTTCATGTCGGAAAAGCGTGTGCCACAGGCTATTACTGAACGCGCGCAGGGCTTCCCGGTGCGCTTCGCCGCGGGGCTAATGCACAAGGATGTGAAACTGTGTCTGGAGGAAGCGGAACGCTTCGGCGTGC
The DNA here is from genome assembly GCA_041174145.1 of Pseudomonadota bacterium. Classification (GTDB taxonomy): domain Bacteria; phylum Pseudomonadota; class Alphaproteobacteria; order Acetobacterales; family Acetobacteraceae; genus Neoroseomonas. The sequence goes on along the minus strand of JBEDHL010000060.1, from coordinate 4,737 downwards.
CCATGTTCATGGGGCCGGCGGCGCGGCAATATCTTTCCATGGCCTTGGCTATGGGTTCCGGACCAGAAGATTTTGTTTCCACCATTCAGCATATGGAAAAACTGGCGGGTGTAGAGGTGCGCGCCACACCCAAGGAATCAGGTAACTGAACCAAGGCAAATCCAAACGGCAGGAGGAAGCAAAAATGGAATTCGGTATTCTGATGACTAGCCACCCCAACCCGGTGGAAGAACCCTATCCGCATCAGGGCGTAACAGCGCGCACTACTGAGGAGATTTTACGTGCTGAAGCGCTGGGTTATGATACGGCCTGGATCGCTGAACATCACTTCAGCACCACTTACGGCATCATGCCGGATTGCTTTGTTTACATGTCCTACCTCGCGGCACGGACCAGCCGCATCAAACTCGCGGCCGGCGTTATCACGCTGCCCTTGTATGACCCGATCCGTGTGGTGGAAAACACGGCCTTCGTGGATGTGCTTTCCAATGGCCGTGTCATGCTTGGCCTGGGTAGCGGCTATCGGCCTTATGAATTTGAAGGGCTAGGCAAGGATTTTGAAGCGCGGCGCGATATTGTGGAAGAAAGCGTCAAGCTGATTTTCGATGGCTTCCATCGCAGGCGTTGGACCCATGAAGGCAAATTCTTCAAGGGCAAGGTCGAAGGGCAGTATGAAATGCTGCCCGTGCCGGTTCAGCTTCCGCATCCGCCGCTTTATATGGCGGGCGGGACGGATCGATCCATCGCCTATGCCGGGCGTAATGGCTTCGGGCTGATGTTGAGCACGCTGCCGGGGATTGAAACCTTGTCAGCGCAGGCAAAGATTTACCGCGAAGCCTTGGCCACTGCGCCGTCGCCGCAACGCAATAACCCGGCTGCCGGGCATATTGATATTGCGCGCATGGTCTATGTTGCCGATACGGATGAACAGGCGCGGGCGGATACGGAAGAACACGTGCTGAACCATATCCGTAATTTCAACAGCGCCGGCACCAGCGGCTATTTGGGCTCGGTATCCGAAAAGGGCCAGGCTTTGGATTACGCGCAATTGGTCGAAACAACACTGCTTCATGGCAGCCCAGCGACGGTGATTGCGAAGCTGCGTGCCCTTCAGGCGCGCACCGGGATGACCAGCTTGTTGCTGCATTATCCGCCCTATTATGGGCATGAGAAAATCCTGCGCAGCCTGACGCTTTTCGCCCAGCATGTGATCCCGGCTTTCCGCCCGCCCGCCAGCCGGATAGCTGCGGAATAGGGCATGGATTTCCTCAGGCGGCTGGGGTAAGACGCGCGTCGCTTGGCGTGCATCCAGGCAACAGGGAGAAGAAGGGAAACACCATGACGATTCAAAGACGTACAGTTCTGGCCGCTGGTGGGGCTGCGGGCCTTGGTGGCTTGCCGTGGCGCAGCGCGCGTGCCCAGGCCAGCAATACCATTAAAATTGGTATTCTCACCGATATGTCCGGCACCTTCCGCGACATCAATGGCCCGACCACGGTTGCTTGCGCTCGGCTTGCGGTGCAGGAATTCGGCCAGCGCGGCTTTAATGTTGAAACCATTGTCGCGGATCACCAGAATCGTCCAGACGTGGCGCTGAATATCGCTCGCCAATGGTATGACCGTGATGGGGTCGATATGACGCTCAGCCTTGCAGCGTCCTCAGTGGCGTTGGCGGTGGCAGAACTGACGCGTGAGAAGAATAAGGTCACTATCCCGACTTCTACCGCGACATCGGATATGACCGGGCGCGCCTGCACCCCCAATACGGTGCATTGGCCCTACGATACCTATATGCTCGGCAAATCCACCGGTGGCGCCACGGTGCGCGCGGGTGGCGATACCTGGTTCTTCATCACCGCGGATTACGCCTTCGGTCATTCGCTGGAACGCGACACCACGGCCTTTGTGCAAGGTGCTGGCGGGCGCGTGGTGGGTTCGGTGCGTACACCCTTCCCGGGCACGACGGATTTCTCCTCATACCTGCTGCAGGCGCAGGCTTCGCGCGCCAAAGTCATTGGCTTCGCCAATGCGGGTACAGATACGATCAACTGCATCAAGCAGGCGGCGGAATTCGGCATTACGCGGCGTGGTACCAAGCTTGCCTCCATGCTGATGTTCCTGCCGGATGTGCATGCGCTTGGCTTGCAAACTGCCCAGGGCCTGGTTTGCACGGAGACCTTCTATTGGGATCTGAATGATCGCACCCGCGCCTTCTTCCGCCGCGTTCAGGCGGTGGCTGGTCAGGTGGCGGTGGGCATGAGCCATGCCGGGGATTATTCCGCGACGTTGCATTACCTGAAGGCGGTGGCGGATATGGGTGTGCCAGCCGCGAAGGCCAGCGGCGCGGCGACCGTGCAACGCATGAAGGGCATACCGACAGATGATGACGCTTTTGGCCAAGGCACTATTCGCGCCGATGGCCGCAAGATGCATCCCGCCTATCTTTTCGAAGTGAAGCGTCCGGAAGAGAGCCGCGGCCCGTTTGATTACTACAAGCTGCTGCAAACAACTCCGGCGGATGAAGCGTTCCGCCCCATTACTGAAGGCGGCTGCGCTTTCGTCCGTAGCTGATAATTGCTGCACGGGGCGGCGTTTGCTGCCCCGTGCCTAGTCCGCTGCATTAGCCAGCGTCTTTCCCTTATTGCGCCTTTCGCGCCCCAAGTTTGTCCGGACAGCCTTGCTGGCTGCGTCTGCCCCACTTTTTCTTGCTGAGGCATGATTTCCCTTCTCGATTAGTCGGGTTATGCTTTTGCGTAATTCGGCAAAATATAACTGGAGGGAATGTTATGACTGTTGAAAGGCGCCCAATTCTCGCCGCAACTGGTGCAACTGCGCTGGGGGGGTTGCCCTGGCGCAGTGCGCGCGCCCAAGCTGCGAATACCATCAAAATCGGCCTGCTTTCGGACATGTCCGGGCCTTACCGCGACATCAATGGGCCAGTTTCCCTTGCCGCTACCCGCCTTGCCATTCAGGAATTTGGCGCACGCGGCTTTCAGGTGGAAATGATTTCCGCCGATCACCAAAATCGACCCGATGTTGCGCTGAACATTGCACGCCAATGGTATGATCGCGACGGCGTGGATATGATCCTCAATCTGGCCGCATCATCTGTGGCGCTGGCCGTGGCGGAACTGACGCGGGAAAAGAACAAGGTCACCATCGCGACTTCCACCGCATCATCAGACATGACAGGCCGCGCTTGTACGCCCAATAGCCTGCATTGGTCCTATGATACTTACATGGTCAGCAAATCTACCGGCGGTGCGACGGTGCGCGCGGGCGGAGACACTTGGTTCTTCATCACTGCCGATTACGCCTTTGGCCATGCGTTGGAACGCGATACGGCGAATTTCGTGCGCGCCGCCGGCGGGCGCGTGGTCGGGCAAGTGCGTACGCCATTTCCAGGAACGACTGATTTTTCGTCCTTTCTTCTGCAGGCCCAGGCATCAAGAGCCAAGGTGATTGGCCTTGCCAATGCGGGTACGGATACCATCAATTGTGTCAAGCAAGCCGCTGAATTCGGCATTATGCGTCGCGGCATCAAATTGGCATCCATGCTGTTGGTGCTGCCCGATGTGCATGCGCTTGGTCTGGAAGCCGCTGCCGGCATTATTTGCACTGAAAGCTTCTATTGGGATTTGAATGATCGTACGCGTTCGCTAGTGCGTCGCGTGCATGCGATATCGGGCCCGGCTGCCATGGGCATGAGCCATGCCGGCGATTATTCCGGTACGCTGCATTTCCTGAAGGCCGTGGCGGACCTTGGCATTCAGGGCGCGAAGGCGAGTGGCGCGGATATAGTGGCCCGCATGAAGGCCATGCCGACGGATGATGACGCCTTTGGCCCCGGCACCATCCGCGCCGATGGCCGCAAGATTCACCCGGCCTATTTGTTCGAAGTGAAGCGCCCGGAAGAAAGCAAGGGGCCCTTTGATTACTACAAGCTTTTGGAAACCACCGCGGCGGGTGAGGCATTCCGCCCCCTGGCGGAAGGCGGTTGTTCCCTGATTCGTAGCTGAATCATGCTGTTTGGGGCGGCATTGCGCCGCCCCAAGCGTTCTTATGCCTTGGGCAGTGGCGGCAAGGGTGTTGCTTCAGGCGGGATTTGCACCTCCGCAACATTCAACGTCATGGAAACCGTGACGTAGTATCCGCTCACCGCGATCAAATCGACCACACCCTGTTCGCCGAAACGCGCGGAAGTCGCCGCGAAGGTGGCGTCTGAAACGCCGTGGTCGCGGTGCAATTCGGTGCAGAATTCATAGACTAAGCGCTGATCTTCCGTCATGCCCGCAGGGCGGCGACCTTCCGCAAGGTCAGCAGCAATCGCGGGCGGCAAGCCGACCTTCATCGCCATGGCGTGATGCGCGTACCATTCATATTGGCTGGTCCAAACCCGCGCCGTGACCAGAATGGCAAATTCATTCAAATCGGCGGGGATGGAGCTATTGAAGCGCAGATATTCGCCGACCTTCTGCATTCTATCGGCAAAAACCGGGCTGCGTAGCCAGGCATTGAAGGGGCCACGCAGGCCACCGCGTGGGCCCTTGATGATGCCCTCAGCCGCGGCACGCTGCTCCGCACTCATGCTCTCGGGCGTCAATTCAGGGAAGCGCTGTTTCTTGGGCGTGCTCATGCTGGTTTCCTTGTCTTCATTGCTGCCGAAAGCGGCGCGCCCCGGCGGATGCGGCAGGCTAGACAGCGCCAGGGGGGGCGGGCAAGCCAGCGAATGCTTGC
>JBEDHL010000059.1:0-5303 GCA_041174145.1 Pseudomonadota bacterium | reverse complement strand
GGATACCAGCACATCAAGCCTGCCGTGCTTCGCTTCAATGGAGCCAATCACGTCGGCCCAGCGCGCCTCATCGGTCACATCCTGATGCAGGTAAAGCGCATCGTGACCGGCGGCACGAAGCGTCGCGGCCAGGGCTTCACCGCGCGCATCATCAACATCAGTCAGCACCACGCGCGCCCCTTCGGCGGCGAGTGCTTCAGCGCAAGCGGCACCGATACCCGCCGACGCACCTGTAATCAGCGCGACCTTGCCTTGAACCTGTCCCATTGCTCTCCCCCCTTTGATGTTTATGCAAAGCGTTCCGCCGCAAAGGGCGCAAAATCGAAATTCGGTTTTTCGCCTGCGACCAGCGCACCCATCAGCGCGCCAGTCGGCGCTGAGCCCGTCAGCCCCAAATGCCCATGGCCAAAGGCGCAATAAAGCCCCTGCCAGGCGCTGACCGGCCCCATCACCGGCACACTATCGGGCAGGCAAGGCCGGTGCCCCATCCAGATCTTGCCACCTTCCGTGCGCGCCTTTGGAAAAACCTTTTTGAGATCGTCAAGTAACAACATGGCCCGCGCTTCCGTGGGGGGCGCATCCAGCCCGGCGATTTCAACCGAACCCGCCACGCGCAAGCCATCTTCCATCGGGCTGATGAAGACCTTGCGATCGGCGGGCGATAGCACGCGCCCCACCCGCACCCCGGGATCCGGCAGCATCACATGATACCCGCGCTGGGTTTCCAACGGCACTTTCAGGCCGAGGGGCGCCAGCAAGCGAGCAGACCAAGCGCCGGCGGCCAGCACCACTTGATCGGCGGGGATATCCTCACCAGCGCAGCGCACACCAACCACGCGCTTGCCCTCGGTCAAAATGGCCTGCACTTCGGCGGTGCGAATCTCACCCCCCATGCGGCGCACGCCATTGGCGACCACGGCAGCCAGCCGCGCGGGGTTCACGCAGGAACCGTGATCGGGCAGATACAGGCCAATCTGGTAATCTTCGGAAACTTCCGGTTCCAATTCGCGAAGCGCCGGCCCAACCAGCTTTTGCACCTTCAGCCCGTGCTTCTGCCGCAACGCCAGTGAGGCATTGTCCTTAGCGAGCTGTTCCTCATTCCGATAAAGATACATCTGGCCTTCTTCGCGGATCAGGTCACTCGCCTCCTCGGCAGCCAGAATTTCGCGGTGCCGGTCGGGCGCCGAAAACAGTAGTGCAGAGAGTGCGATTGCTGCCGATTCCACCTTCTCTCGCCGGGCGGAAGCCACGAAGCGCAGCAGCCATGGCATGGCGCGCAGCCAATAGCGCGCCGGGATATGCAGCGCGCCGGCAGGATCCATCAGCATCTTCGGCACCTGCGCAAGCACCCCGGGCATGGCGAGCGGCGCCACGGACCCATGACTGATGGCGCCCGCATTGCCGGTATAGGCCGCGCCTTCCTTGGCGGCTTCCAGCACCAGCGGCTTCAGCCCGCGCCGCGCCAGATGCCAGGCGATGCAAAGGCCGACGATGCCGCCGCCGATAATCACCGGGACGGGCTTGGATGAGAGCGTTTCCATGGCCCCATCCTGACGCAACAATTGGCCCCGGGGAAGCGCCCGGTTGACGCCTGCAAGCCGGGGCATCACCTTTGGCGCCTCTGGAGGATGCCAGCATGAAAATCACCCCCAATAATGCCGGGCTGGGTGCGCGGGTTGAAGGGATTGACCTGCGTGAGACCGCCTCGGCCGAGGATTTCCGCACGCTTTTGCGCGCCCTTGGCGAATATGGCGTGCTTTGCTTCCCGAAGCAGGATCTGGAAGCGCCGCAGGTAGCGGCCTTCGGCAAGCGCTTTGGCGATTTGGAAGTGAATGTCGCCAATCTGTTCCATGCGCCAGGCCATCCGGAAGTGATGATCCTGTCCAATATGAAGGATGAAGCCGGTAAGCCTCTCGGCCTGAATGATGCCGGCCAGGGCTGGCACACGGATATGTCCTATTCCAAGGAAATCGCGCTGGCCAATATGCTGCACGCCAAGCGCGTGCCGCGGCGCGATGGCAAGGTTCTGGGCGCCACTCAGTTCCGTAATATGCACGCGGCCTATGCGGATTTGCCGGCCGAGGTGAAGGCGCGCATCGAAGGCCGCGTTGCCATTCATGATTTCAGCAAATTCTGGGACATGATGCGCCAGCGCCCGGGCAGCATTCGTGGGCCACTGACACCCGAACAACGCGCCAAAAAGCCGCCAGTTGAACAGCCGATTGTCCGCATCCACCCCATTACCGGCCGCCCAGTGCTTTACTGCAATTGCGGCTACGCCATGTATATTGAGGGAATGGAGCGCGCGGAATCTGATGCGCTGCTGGATTATCTGTTTCGCCATCAGGCGCAGGAGAAGTATCTGTATACGCATGAATGGGCCGAAGGTGATGTGCTGATCTGGGACAATATCGGCACCATGCATAATGCGGTGGCGGATTACGTGCCGGGCGAGGATCGCTACATCCTGCGCGTACAGGTCATGGCCACGCTGGATTACGCGGCGATGGCGGCATGAAACTTCTAACCTTTCAGGGGCCGCAAGGCCCCGTGCTTGGTGGCTCTGCGGGCGATAGCGTTGTGCCTTTGCGCCCGGCGCTTGCGGCAGCAATGCGCGCAGCTGGTGAGGTGGATCGCAGTGCTGCGGTAATTCCCGTCGATATGGTGGCGCTGCTGGGCGATGAAGCGGCAATGACCGCGGCAGGCCGCGCGCTTGCCTTTGCGGCACGGGCCGAAAATGCGGCGCTGCGCCAGCCGCTTTCGGCCGTGAAGCTGCTTGCGCCATTGAAGCCGGGCAAGATTTTGGGCGTAGGCCGCAATTACGGTGATCACGCCAAGGAAGTGGGCGGTCCCAAGCTTGAAATGCCACGCATTTTCATCAAGCCCACGAGTTCCGTGACTGGGCCGGGCGCCGTTGTGAAGATTCCGAGCCATGTGAAAAAGCCCGATTGGGAAGTGGAGCTTGGCGTTGTCATTGGCAAACCCGCACGCGATGTGCCGGAAGGCATCGCGCTGGATTACGTGGCGGGTTATACGGTGCTGAATGATGTCAGCGCGCGCGAATTTCAATTCGATGTGCCGCTGGCCATGACATCCTTCGCCAAGGGCATGGATGGCTTCTGCCCCATCGGCCCCTGGATCGTCACACCGGAAGAAGTGGGCGAGCCCTGGATGCTGGATGTGAAATGCTGGCTGAATGGCGAAGAAGTCCAGCATGGCAATACGCGCGATCTGATCTTTTCCGTCGCCGCGCTTATCGCGTTTCTGTCACGCTACATGACGCTGGAACCAGGTGATGTGATTGCCACCGGCACGCCGGCGGGCGTTGGGCATTTCCGCGATCCGCCGCGCTATCTGAAGCCCGGCGACAGGCTGCGGCTGGAAGTGGAACGTGTCGGCGTATTGGAACATTCGATTGGCTGAAGGAAACGGGAGGCAAAAATGAAAAAGACTTTTATAGCCGCGGCTTTGACCGCGCTTATGGTGTTGCCTGCATGGGCGCAGCCCAAGGCGCCGGGTACGGATTATCCGAATAAACCGGTGCGCGTGATTGTTGCCTTTGCAGCGGGCGGCAATGCCGATATCAATGCGCGCTTGATTTCAACGGCGCTTTCGCAGCAATTGGGCCAGCAATTCGTTGTAGAAAATCGTCCCTCGGGCGGTGGCACGGTTGCCTTTGAAACCATCGCGCAAACACCACCTGATGGCTACACTCTCCTGGTTGGCGCGCTTGGGTCCCATACGCTCAATGTCGGGCTTTACGGCGACCGGTTGCGCATCCATCCGCTGACAGGCGTGGATCACATCACCATAACAAGCCATTCGCCAATTGTGCTGGCGACCCATCCTTCCATGAATGTGCGGACCCTGGCAGAGTTTCGTGCCGCAGTGGCAGCCGGTGGTGGCAATGTGCTGTATGGGTCTTCCGGCAATGGCTCAACCGGGCATATCTCCTCTGCTCTATTGCTGCATTTGCTCGGCACACCGGCCACGCATGTGCCCTATCGCGGGTCGGCAGCGGCGTTTCAGGATTTGATGGCAGGACGCATCGGCTTCCAATCCGATACGATTTCCTTTCTTGCTGAACACATCAAGAACGGCACGGTAAATGGTATTGTTATTGGCACGCCGGAACGCTCCCCCATGGCGCCAGATGTACCAACCGCCGCGGAAGCAGGCTTGCCCGCGTTTCAAGCCACCACCTGGACACCATGGTCCGCAACACTCGGCACACCGCTGCCGATCCGGCAATTCCTTTATGAGCAAATCGCTATTGCACTGCGCAAACCGGACGTGCGCGAACGCCTGATCCAGCTTGGCAATACCATCCCCGATGGGATGACCCCTGAGGCAACGCGCGCGTTTATCGCGAGCGAAATTGACAAATGGGTGCCGATTGTGCGCGCGACCGGCGCGCGGGTGGATTGAGAGGATGCACAAGATGAACATCGGAAGACGTGCGCTTTTGGGCGCCATGGCTGCTTCTGCCCTGCCTCTTACCGCGCAAGCGCAGGATGTGACTTGGCCCACCAAGCCAGTGCGCGTCATCGTGCCTTACGCCGCAAGCGGTGGCACCGATATCCTGGTGCGCGCGATTGGTGAGGCTTTGCGCAACACCCTGCCCCAGCCCTTCATTGTTGAAAATCGCGCAGGTGCGGCAGGCGTGATTGGCTCCGAAGTGGTGGCGCGGGCGGAACCCGATGGGCATACGCTGCTGGTCGTGGTTTCAACCCATGTCATGAACAAATATCACCTGCCCAGCATGCCTTATGACGCAATCCGCGATTTCTCGCCGATTGCGATGCTGACCCGCAATACCATGGTGCTGGTGACGGGGGCGAATCAGCCGTTTGATTCCCTCACCTCCATGCTCGCCTACGCAAAAGCAAATCCGGGCAAGGTCGGCACGGGTTCGACCGAGGCGCTTTCTTCCTTCATTGGGCAGGAAATGGCGCGGCGTGCCGGTGTGGAAATGCCCGATATCGCCTATCGTAGCGGTGGGCCGCTGATGAATGATATTGTCGCTGGCCATTTGCCGAGCGGTTGGACCAGCACCGTCAGCGCCATGCCGCATATGCAAACGGGGCGCGTGCGCGTGCTGGCGGTTTCTACCGGCACGCGTTCACCCTATTTCCCGGACGCGCCGACGCCGGCGGAACAGGGCGTGCATGATTTTGATCTTTCCGGTTGGGTAGCCATGCTGGGGCCACCACGCATGGCTCCTGCCCTGGTGGAGCGCATCCATCGCACCATTTCGGCGGTTTTCGCCGATGAAACTTTCAAACAAAGGCTTACTGCGCTTG
>JBEDHL010000058.1:0-4387 GCA_041174145.1 Pseudomonadota bacterium | reverse complement strand
CTCCTTCGATGCGGATCACGAAACCATCCCGCTGCGCGATGCCGATGAAAGCCCCATGCGCATCAGCCAGGGGCAATATGGCTCCCGCCAGGGCGTGCCGCGCATCCGCGCCTTGCTCGCGCGCCATGACGTGAAGGCGAGTTTCTTCTACCCCGCCGTCTCAGCGCTGTTGCATCCGGAAGAAGTGCGCGGTGTGGCCGATGAAGGCCACGAGATTGGCATCCATTCCTGGATTCATGAAGCTAATACGCAATTACCCCCGGGCGTGGAACGAGACCTGACCTTCCGCGCCGCCGATACGCTGGAAAAACTGACGGGCCGGCGACCGGTCGGTATCCGCACGGCATCTTGGGATTTTTCGGTGGACACGCTTTCAATCATCCGCGAATTGGGTTTGCTCTATGATTCATCTCTGATGGCGGATGATGATGCCTATGAATTGCTCGATCAGGGCAAGCCCACCGGCATTGTCGAATTGCCGCCGGAATGGATCCGCGACGATGCGGTGTATTTCAACATGCTGCGCTTTGCGGCGCTCCGCCCCTACACGCCCCCTTCAAGCGTAGAGGAGATTTTCACCGCTGAATTTGAAGGTGCCTATCGCGAGGGTGGTTTGTTCCTGCTGACAATGCACCCGCATGTGATTGGCCATCGCAGCCGTATCGCGCTGCTTGATCGGCTGGTACAGCACATGAAGGGCTTTGGCGATGTGTGGTTTGCCACGCATGAGGAAGTGGCGCGCTGGTGCAAAACCCAGGCGGATATGAAGTAGCAGCAGGGGAAAACCCCGTCCGAGGGAATACCACGGGCGGGGTGATATGCTTCAGGTCACAACAATATCGAATTGCTTGGCAACCGCGGTCCATTCCGTGATCTGCTCACGCATGATTTTCACGAAATCGCCATTCATCGGCGCCGGGCGGCGCGGCAGGGTCTGCAATTCTTCAAAGCGCGCCATCAATTCCGGGCGCGCCAGGATGGGATTGATCAGACCGGCCAAGCGATCCACGATTGGCTGCGGCATGCCCTTTGGTCCGGAAAGCCCGAGCCATTGCGCGGAAGTCAGCTTCGGGAAGCCAAGTTCAGCGAAGGTCGGCACATTCGGGAAGGCCGGCAGGCGCTGCGGCGAAGAAACGGCCAGCGCACGCAACACGCCATCCTTCATCAGCTGCACATTTGTGGTGATGGGATCAATCAGGCTTTCGATCTGATTGGCCATCAGATCCTGCATGGCGGGCGCGCTGCCACGATAGGGCACGTGATCCAGATTGGTCACCTTGGCTTCACCGGAGAGCATCGCGCCCAGCAGATGCGGCGCCGAACCAATGCCCGAAGACCCGAAGCGCACCGGCTGCTTCTTCGCCGCTTCGATGTAATCCCCAAGGGTCTTGAAGCGAGATTCGGCCTTCACCAACAGCACATTCGGCGCTTCCACCAAAAGCCCGATATGGGTGAAGTCATTGATCGGGTTGAAAGGCAGCGTCGGCATGGTGGCCGCCGAGAAAACATGCACCGAAGCGTGGGATACCAGCAGCGTATAGCCATCGGCGGGCTGCTTCGCGACGAAATCCGTGCCGATCACGCCACCGGCGCCGGCGCGGTTTTCCACCACCACGGTCTGACCCAAGGCTTGGGACAGGGCAGGGGCCATCAGGCGGCTCACGGTATCCACCAGCCCGCCCGGCGGGAATTGTGCAATCAGGCGGATGGACCCGCGGGTGGGCCAGGCGCCGCTTTGCGCGGAGAGAATGCCAGGGCTTGCCAGCGCGCCGGCAATGGCGCCCCCAGTCAGGCCGAGAAGTTGACGACGGTTCATTGCAATGCCTCCTGATGCTGCGCACCGGGGCTTATTGCCTAAAAACAGATCAATTCAGATCGATTTCAGGGTAAATCCCGGCTTCTGCATCAGGAATGGGCAATTACCGTGCCACGGCATGTCTGATCGCATTTTCCGAGCCGCCAAGTGATTCCGTTCGGCTTGAAAACGCTCAGTCAGCCTTGATCCCGGCCTCGCGCACAATTTGCGCCCAGCGCGCCATATCGGTGGCGACCAGCGCGGTGAAGGCAGGGCGGTCCAACCGATTGGGCGCGGCGCCAAGCTCGCTCAGGCGTTCGGTCAGGGCAGGGGTGGCAAGGCTTTCCACCAAAGCCGCATTCAGCCGATCTGCCACGGGGGCGGGAATGCCCGCCGGGCCGCTAATGCCGAACCAATTCGCCGCCACCAGCGGCGCGAGGCCAAGTTCCGCCACGGAAGGCACATCGGGCCAGCGCGGCAAGCGTTGTTCCGTGGTCATGGCAAGCAGGCGGAGCCGCTCATTGCGCCCGACATCGGGGATGGCGGCGATCAGCCCATCAATATTGCCGGCAATCACGTCAGTCGCCGCTGGCGCCGCGCCGCGATAGGGCACATGGGTGATGTCAACGCCGGCCAGCCGCTTCAGGATTTCCAGCTTGGCGTGAGACGACGTGCCATTGCCATTGGACCCAAAGCGGATGGTGCCTGGCTTTTCGCGCGCCGCGGCGATCAGCGCCGGCAGGCTCTGCCAGGGGCCGGTGGCGGAAACCGCAATCGCACTCGGCACCGCTGCCAGCAGGCCGATATGGGTGAAATCGCGCATCACATCATAGGGCATGGTCGGCAGAATGGCCGGGGCAATACCTTGAGAGGCGATATTTGAAAGCAGAATGGTGGTGCCATCGGCGGGGCTTTTCGCAACCGAATCACTACCCACCACGCCGCCGGCTCCGGCGCGGTTTTCCACCACCACCGGCGCGCCAAGGCGGGCTTCCATTTCGCGTGCCACCAGCCGCGCCAGCAAATCCGCTGTGCCGCCGGGCGGGAAGGGGACAATGAAGCGCACCGGCCGCGCGGTCTGCGCGCCTGCGGCCAAGACAGGCGTCGCTAGAATGCTGGCCAGGATGGCGCGGCGCTTGGTGGCTTTCATCTTGATCTCCCCGGAAACGGCTTCGCTGCATAGACCGAAATCGCGCGCCATGTCTTCATGACGGGCGGAGGATGCCATGTCGCTTGCCTATGCCCGCAATGGTCTGCTTGGGGTGCTGACCCCCCAGGCGAATACCACGGTGGAACCCGAGTTTTCGATTCTGTTGCCGCCGGGGGCCGCAATGCTGACCGCGCGGCTGGTCAGCAATAAGCCCAAGCTGAATGATCGGTTGGTGGATTACGTCGCTGGGCTGGAAGCGAGTTGCGCACAATTCGCCAATGCGCCGCTGGGCGCCTTCGCCTTTGCCTGCACTGGTTCCTCCTATCTGGTGGGGCCAAAGGCCGAGGATGAAGCCGTGGCGCGGCTTTCCGCCCGAGCACCCTTCATCACTGCGGGCCGCGCGGTATGTGAAGCCTTCACCGCGCTTGGGGCAAAGCGCATCGGTCTTGTCTCACCTTATCCGCCGGATCTGACCGAAGCCTCGGCGGCCTATTGGACCGCGCGGGGGTTTGAGGTGGCGCGCATCATTTCCATGGCAACGCCCGGCGCGGCTTTCCACCCGATTTATGCCCTGGCCGAGGGCGATGCCAGCGCCGCCCTTGCCGCCATGCAGGGCGCGGGGGTTGAGGCGGTCATTTTGCTTGGAACCGGCATGCCCTCGCTTGGCGCCATCCTTGCGACACCTGACGTGGAAGGCGCGCCGGTGATTTCTTGCAACCTCGCGCTCATCTGGCGCGCCATGGCGGCCTTGCGTGGTGAGGCGCCTGATGTGGCATCTCTCCGGCGCTGGATCAGCGGCGCCGAATGGCGCGGGCGTTATGCCGAAAGGCTTGGCGTCTGATTAAGGCTGCCGCGCTTCCGTCACCCCAATCATGGCATCGCGCGTGACAAGTTGTTCCAGCTTCGCCGCATCCCAACCCTCGGTCCCCGCAGGGCGGCGTGGCACGACCAGATACCGCAACTCCGCATTGCTATCATGGACGCGAATGCTGGTGCCTTCGGGCAATTGCGTGCCGAATTCCGCCAGCACGCCGCGCGGGTCGCGCACCGCCCGCGCGCGATAGGCGCGGCTTTTATACCAGGCGGGTGGGCGGCCCAGCACGCTGCGCGGGTAGCAAGAACATAGCGTGCAGACGACAAGATTGTGGACTGCTGGCGTATTGAACAGCGCGGTCAGCACAGTCTCCCCACGCGATAGCCCCAATTCTTCCACCGCCGCGCCAGCATCTGCGGCAAGCCGCGCGGCGAAGGCAGCGTCGGTCCAGGCGCGCACCACAACGCGCGCGCCAAGGTGTTCGCCCCGGCTATCCATGGCTTCGATCTGGGCGCGGATTTCCTCAGCGCTCAGAATGCCGCGCGCAACGAGCAGATTGCGCACCGCGCGCCCGCGCAATTGCAGGGGCGAGAGTACGGCAATGCCGGCATCATCATCTTCCTGATAG
>JBEDHL010000057.1:0-23815 GCA_041174145.1 Pseudomonadota bacterium | reverse complement strand
AACCGATATCGCCAAGCCCGCGCGGCGGGTCTTTTTCAAGCACGGCGAGCGCGCGTTCCACGGCGGCCTTCTGGCGCGCATCGAAAGCCTTGCGGCCTTCATCCTGCGGGTGGTTCATGTGCAAGCGCCGACCCACGGCGGCATCCAGAATGCCATCGGCGGCGGCCTGGCGGATCATGGCCTTCAGGCGCGGTGCGCTGCCGGTCGGCGGGAATAACGGCGCGGCGGAACCGATCGTGTCCAGATATTCGCAAATCACCGGGCTGTCATAAATGGCGATGCCATCATTCGTGACCAAGGCCGGCACTTTGGACAGCGGGTTATCGGCCAGCAAATCAGCCGGCGATTGATGCGGGTTGGTGGAGACTTTTTCCAAAAGCCCGGCGATGCCGCGGGCAATGGCGCAGACCATCACTTTCCGCACATAGGGGCTGGCTGGGGAGTAATGCAGTTTCATGGGGCGTTTCCTTGTTGAAGATTGGAGCATTTTCAAGCCAAGTGCTTGCACTTGGCGACTCGGAAAATGCGACCAAACATGATTTAGCGAAATGTATCCTTGCCCGCGCGAATGCGGGCCAGGGTGGCGATATCGGGCGCGCGCATAAAGGGATTGGCGGCGCGTTCGGAAGCGATGGTGCTGGGCAGCGTCGGCTTGCCGGCTGCGCGCTGGGCGTGGACTTCCGCGATGCGCGCCTTCAGCGCGGCGTTATCCGGTTCAACGGTGATGGCAAAGCGCGCATTGCTTTCGGTATATTCATGCCCGCAGCAGACCAGCGTTTCCCCTGGCAAAGCGGCAAGGGTGGCAAGCGAGGCGAACATCTGTTCAGCCGTGCCTTCCAAAAGCCGCCCGCAGCCCAGCGAGAACAAAGTGTCGCCACACAGCAGAATATGCGAATCGGCCATATGGAAGGCGATATGGCCGCGTGTGTGGCCATCGCTCGCCAATACCGCCGCCTTGCTGCCGAGCACATCAACGCTATCCCCCGGCGTCACCGCCTGATCGAGTGGGGGCAGGCGGTGCTGATCCGCCGCCGCGCCCACCACCTTGGCGCCATAGCGCGCAACCAGCCCCGGCACGCCCGCCACGTGATCCCCATGGTGATGCGTCAGCAAGATAAGGTCGAGCTTGCCGCCCATGGCCTCCACCACCGCGGCCACGGGGGCGTCTTCCGCCGGATCGCAGACTGCAAGCCTGCCATCGGCGGCGCGGAGCAGCCAAGCGTAGTTGTCGGAAAGGCAGGGAATCGGGGTCGCGGTCAAAGCCATGAGGGGGGCGCCTTATCAGGGGGCCATGCCAAGCGGCCCCGGAAGTGCCTATATCTACCCTTATGGCAGAGGAAATCCATGGCCTGGCCGAATTCTACGCCGCACCGGCGGGCGGGCTGACCGCGCGCCTGCTGCGTCGGCGGCTGGCCACGCTTTGGCCGCGCCTGACGGGGCTTTCCGTGCTGGGGATTGGCCATGCGGAGCCTTATTTGCCTCTGTGGCGTGATGAGGCCGCGCGCTGCATCGCGCTTTCCCCGGCGCAGCTTGGGCCCGGGCGCTTCACCCATGGCGGGGTTTCATCCGCAGTGCTGGCCGAGGAAGACGCGCTGCCCTTCCCGGATTTGAGCTTTGATCGGATTTTGCTGGTGCATGGGCTGGAAGCGGCTGAGAACGCCGGGCGGTTGCTCCGCGAATGCTGGCGTGTGCTGCGCGATGATGGGCGCCTTCTGGTGGTAGCACCCAATCGGCGCGGCATTTGGGCGCAGTTTGACCATACACCCTTCGGCCATGGGCGGCCTTATTCGCCGGGACAAATCTCGCGCCTGTTGCAAGCTCATATGTTTCGCGTGGAACGCCGCGATGCCGCGCTTTACGTGCCGCCCTTCACGCCTTTGATGCGCGCTGGCTCTGCCTGGGAGAAAGCAGGCCGCAGCCTTTGCCCGGCGCGTTGGGCAGGCCTCAGCCTGACGGAGGCAGAGAAAGACATTTTCGCGGCCATGCCGGCCGGGGCGGTGCGGCTACGCCGGCGGGTGCTGCTGCGCGCCTGATTGGAGTTTCGCGGCGCTTGGGCCATGCTTGGGTGATGGCCCAGGGAGAAACGCCATGAACCAAGATCCTCGTTGGCAGCAAAGCCTGCGCTACCCAGATCCTTCCATTGTCGCGCTGGATGCCAGCTTCAAGAAATACCATCTGCCGCTTTCCGCCGTGGAGCGGCTGTATCACGGCACGCGCTGGGGCGAAGGCCCGGTATGGCTTGGCGATGCGCGCTGCCTGTTATGGTCCGATATTCCGAATAACCGCGTGCTGAAATGGGATGAGGAAACCGGCGCCGTCAGCGCCTGGCGCAAGCCCGCCAATAACGCCAATGGCCATACGCGCGACCGGCAGGGCCGCGTGATTGCGTGTGAGCATTTTGGCCGCCGTGTGGTGCGCTTTGAATATGATGGCGCGATCACTGTTTTGGCCGATAGCTACAAGGGCAAGCGGCTGAACAGCCCGAATGATGTTGTGGTGAAATCCGATGGGTCCATCTGGTTCACCGACCCACCCTTCGGCCTGATGGCGAATTATGAGGGCGAACGCGCCACGCCCGAATTGCCGCATACCAATGTCTATCGCATTGATGGCCAAAGCGGGGAGATCTCGCTGGTCACCGATGAGGTAAACCACCCGAATGGCTTGGCCTTCAGCCCGGATGAGAAAGTTTTATACGTCATCGAAAGCCGCGCTGACCCGCGCAATATTCTGGCTTTTGATGTCGGTGCGAATGGCAAGACGCTGCGCAAGCGCCGCGTATTTGTGGCGTGTCAGCCGGGTGAAACGCCGGATGGTTTCCGCGTGGATGTGGATGGCAATTTGTGGTGCGGCTGGGGTATGACCGCGGAATTTGATGGCGTGCGTGTGTACAACAACGCCGGCGCACCGATTGGGCATATTCATCTGCCCGAACGCTGCGCGAATGTCTGTTTCGGTGGGCGCTACCGCAACCGGCTATTCATGGCGGCGGCGCAATCCTTGTATGCGCTGTATGTGAATACGGAAGGCGTCAAGGGCGGTTGAGTTTTTCGCTTGGCACTTCGATGGTCATGGCGAGCAGCCGGAAAGAATGGCTCTTGCCATGGCCATCAAGATTAAGGCTGCCATTCACGCCGCCTTCCAGCACATCATCAATCACGAAATTGAAGGCATGCAGCAGCGGCAGATCATAGCGCTTGCAGCCGGTGGCGCCGCGATGGCGAAACAGCGCCAGCACCTTTTCCGCCGTGACCTGTTCCGCAAGCAAGGCGTAATGCGCGGGATCATAGGGCATGAGCGAGAGGTTCACGCGATTGCCCTTATCACCAGCGCGGCTATGGGCGATGTCGTGCAGGGATATGGTGGTGGTATCGCTCATCAATTCCACTCCCGCGCGGGCAGCACGCGTGTTTCGGTTGGCACCTGGTCGCGCGGCACCAGGAAGCTGCGCGTGAGGATGCGCGGCGTGACACGCCAGCGCGCGCCGGAACTGCCCGCCGTACCGCAGCAAAGCAGTGCGAGCGCTTCACGTGATGCCTGATCCGCATCATCGCGCGTGGTGGCCTCTACCGCGAGCCGAATGCGGATGTCTTGTGGCGCCGGCCCATCATAACCGCGCCAAAGCGCGCCATCATCCGAATCATGCACGGAGGCAACGCCAATCAGATCAGCCCGCGCACGGCGCGCGAGGCCGCGGCGCTTCACACGTTCCAGCAATACATCGGCGGTGGCTTTTGCGCGGGCCAGCGCATTGGGGCCGGCGACACTGATTTCGCCCTCACCAAGCCAGGAGCCTTCATAACAGGCGGTGACTTTCAGCAAATCTGGCCGCCTTGCGCCGCGCAGGCCATGGACGGCCACGCGATCCCTGCCGTGGTTTGAAAGATGCGCGCCCGTAATATCCAGTGTGACATCGGGTGTAATGTAGCAGGCGGGGTCATGCACTTCGTATAAAAGCTGTTCCTTGATGGTGCGCATATCCACAATGCCGCCCGTGTCTTCGGGCTTGGTGATCAGCAGTGAAAGATCGCGCCCGACTTCAGCGATGGGAAAGCCGATATTGGCGGGGTCTGGAATATCCTTGAAGCCTGGGTCCCAAAAAACGCCGCCCGTCACCTGGCTGCCGCATTCCAACAAATGCCCCGTCGCGGCACCGACCGCGAGCGCCTGCCAATCATCCTCAGCCCAACCGAAATGATGCATCAGCGGCGCGATGGCGAGAGCGGGGTCCGAAGTGCGCCCAGCGACCACGATTTGCGCGCCGGCGGCGAGCGCTTCAGCCAAGGGCGCCGCGCCGATATAGGCATTGGCGGAAACCAGCTTCCAGGATGACATATCAAGCCCGGTATCGGCTTCATGGACCGCAAGACTTTCCAGATTGATGCTGGCGGAAACATCATCCCCGGTGACAAGCCCGATGCGAAGTTCTGGCAAACCCAAGCGCTTGGCCAGCCGCGCTATAGCGCGCGCGGCGGCGAGCGGGTTCGCCGCGCCGAAATTGCCGAGGATGGGAATACCCGCACGCGCCGCATCCGCCAGAATGGGTTCCAGCAGGCGTTCCAGCATGGGTTCATAGCCCGCTTCGGGGTCTCGGCGGCGTTCCAATTGCGCGAGTGCCACGGTGCGTTCGCCCAGGCATTCGAAAAACATCGCCGCCGGCAGGCCGCGCTTGATCAGGCTGCGCATCACCGGGATGGGGGCGTCCACCCTGTCACCGGAAAAACCGGCGCCATTACCGACCAGAAAAAGATCACTCACGCCAAGCACTCCTTTGAGCATTTTCAAGCCAAGTGGGAACACTTGGCGACTCGGAAAATGCGATCAAACAAAAAGTTAGACCGGTTACCGTGAACCAAGGTGAACGGAAACCGCCCTAATCCCGGCGCCGAGCAGTGCCGCGTCGCTATCGTCAAAGGCAATCGGGTTAATGGCAAGCACGCCTTGGCCGATGCGCCCGGCATCGAGGTGAATGGCGGGGCGATGGGCGCGTAGCCTTGCATCCATCGCGCGCGCGGTGGCGGCATCGGGCAGGCGCCATTCCAGTACGGGCAGGCCAGGTTTGGCGCCATCCGCGATCAGGCGAAAGCTTGCCGGATGCCCTGCTGCCGTCAGCACTGCTTCAAGCCGCGCTTGCCAGCGCGCGCGACGCTGTTCTGGGCTCTCCGTCACAAAACGGCGCAGCGCCACGATCAGGCCAATGATTTCTTCCTTGCCAATCTTGCAGGAACGCCCAATGCCGTGATGCGGCAGGCCGCGCATTTGTGCGAGTGGCGCGAATTCCGGCGGGGCGATGAAATCCGCTTCCGGCATATCCAAATCCAGCATCTGCGCGAGTGCAGATGAAACAAGGTCCTGCCGCCCGGCCAGAATGCCGGAGGATTGCGGCCCGCCCAAGGCCTTGCCGCCGGAAAAACACACCAGATCGGCGCCTTCCGCGATGAAACGGCGCAGGTTTTCCGCGGGTGGCAATTGCGCCGCCGCATCCACCAGCACGGGAATATGCCGTTCACGCGCCACACGCACCACATCGGGCAAGGGCGGTTCGCTTTGCGCGCCTGCCAGATAATAAATCGCCGCCGTGCGATCCGTGATAGCATCAGCGATTTCCCAAGGCGCGGCATCGCGCACGCCAGGGCCGGAGACGCGATCTGGAATGCCGATTTCAACAATGCGCCCGCCCGCCACACGCAAGGCACGGTCATACATATTGCGCTGGCTGCGGATGGTGATGAATTCATCGGGCAGACCGCGCGTATCGGGCAGGCGGTTCATCGCACCCGGATCAAGCCGCGCCATGCAAGCAGCCGCGCCAAGCAAAACCGCAGCGGAGGCACCCGAAGTGACAATGCCGGCTTCAGCGCCTGTGGCTTTGGCGATTTCTCGGCTGGCGGCGGCTTGCAGATGATGCATTTCCACCGTGGCGCGCGCGGCTTCCGCCATGGCGGCCAGCACTTCGGGCGCCATCAGCCCGCCGGAAAGCCGCGTATTGGTGCCATAGGCATTGATGATGCGCGGCACACCAAGATCATCGTAAATCATGCTGTCGGTTCCGAAAGCGTGCGGCGTAGCGCATCGCGCCATAGCGCATAGCGGCTATCGGCTTCCGCGCGGTTCATTTGGGGGACAAAACGGCGTTCCAGCCGCCAATGGGTGGCACCCGCCGCACCGGGCGGGGCGCAAAGCCCGGCCCGCATCCCGGCCAGATAAGCCGCGCCAAGCGCCGTGGTTTCCAGCACAGTCGGGCGATCCACCGGCGCGCCCAATTGGTCGGCCAGGAATTGCATGGTCCAATCTGACGCGACCATACCGCCATCAACCCGCAGCACAGTTTCCTTCGCCCCTTGCCAATCCGCATGCATGGCTTCGATCAAATCGCGCGTCTGGAAGGCAACACTTTCCAGTGCAGCACGGCATAATTCGGCACGCCCCGCACCGCGCGTGAGGCCGAATATCGCAGCCTGCGCCTTTGCATCCCAATGCGGCGCGCCAAGCCCGGCAAAGGCGGGCACCAATACCACGCGCTGGGCGGGGTCTGCCTGCGCGGCCAACACGCCGGCTTCCTTGGCTTCCTTGATGATGCCCAGGCCATCGCGCAGCCATTGCACCGCCGCCCCCGCGACGAAAATGGCACCTTCCAGCGCGTAATGGCGCTTGCCCAGCAACTGATAAGCGATGGTCGTCAGGAGCCGATTGCGCGATACGACAGGGGATTCTCCTGTATTCAACAACGCAAAACACCCCGTGCCATAAGTGGATTTCACCATGCCCGGCGCGAAGCAACCCTGGCCGATTGTTGCCGCCTGCTGATCCCCCGCCATGCCGCGAATGGGAATGGCGGCACCCAACAGCGCGGGATCGGTGGCGCCAAAATCTCCGGCGCAATCGCGCACTTCTGGCAAAATGGCTTCGGGGATACGAAAAAGCCTCAGTAAATCTGCATCCCAAACGCCGCGCCGGATATCGAACAACATGGTGCGCGCGGCATTAGTGGCGTCCGTCGCATGCACGCGCCCGCCCGTCAGGCGCCAGAGCAGAAAGCAATCCACCGTGCCGAAGGCCAGCGCGCCACGCTCCGCTGCTGGCCGCGCGCCCGCGATATTATCCAGCAACCAAGCGAGCTTGGTCGCGGAGAAATAGGGGTCCGCCAGCAGCCCCGTGCGTTCTGTCAGCAGCGCCTCATGCCCCTCGGCGCGCAGATTCGCGCAAGCCTCGGCCGTGCGGCGATCCTGCCAGACAATGGCGCGATGCAGGCAGCGCCCGGTTGCACGATCCCATAGCAGCGTGGTTTCGCGCTGATTGGTAATGCCAATGCCGGCCACATCGGCCGCGCTACCGCCGGCCTTTTCCAAAGCCTGGCGCAGGGTGGTGATGGCGCCCTGCCAGATATCTTCCGGCTCATGCTCAACCCAACCAGGGCTTGGGAAATGCTGCGGCAATTCCATCTGCGCCGTGGCGCGCGGCGCAAGATCAGCGCTGAAGGCGATGCTGCGCGTGGAGGTTGTGCCCTGATCAAGCGCAAGCAGCAGGGGGGTCGTCATGCCGTGGCCTTTCCTTTCCGGGCAGAGCATAATGCGGGAAAGGAGATTCCGCGATGGCCATTCAGCTTTTCGAACTCTGCGGTGCTGACCCAGCCCGGCGCTTCAGCCCCTATTGCTGGCGGAGCCGTCTGGCGCTGGCCCATAAGGGCCTGGCAATGGAAACCATTCCCTGGCGCTTCACCGACAGGGAGGCGATTGGCGCGCATGGCGCGCAAAAAGTGCCGGTGATGCTGGATAATGGCCGCGCCATTGTCGATTCCTGGGCGATTGCTGAATATCTGGAAGATACCTACCCGGATCGGCCTTCCTTGTTTGGTGGCGCGGGTGGCCGCGCTCTGGCGCGCTTCATCAATGCCTGGGGGGATGCGGTGCTGCATGCCGGGATCGCGCGGCTGGTGGTCTCGGACATTCCGCAGCATCTGGCGCCCAAGGATGCGGCCTATTTTGTGCCGGATCGTGAAAAGCGCTTTGGCATGACGCTGGAAGCCGTGACGGCTGATCGTGCCGAACGGGTGAAGGCATTTCGTGATAGCCTGATGCCCTTGCGGATCGCGCTGCGTTCGGCGCCCTTCCTGCATGGGGATGCGCCGGGTTATGCGGATATGATTGTCTTTGGCGGTTTCCAATGGGCGCGCTGTGTCAGCGCCTTCCCGCTGCTGGCCCAAGATGATGCGGTTTATGCCTGGCGGGAGAGGATGCTGGATGCCTATGGCGGCATCGCCCGCGCTGCTCCGGCGTATGCGGAAGCCTGAATCGCGCCTTCTTTTCGCTTGAAAGGCTGCGCGCTTCGCGCTTGGCTTGCGGTATTCACTACGATCCGCAAGCCAGGAGGCCTCTATGCCCGCAACTACCCTGATCCGTAACGCCGCCTGGACCGCCGAATGGGATGCCGCCGCCGGGGGGCATTTCTACGGCCAGGGCAAGGATGTTTTGCTGGCCGATGGGCGCATTGCCGCCATCACACCGCATGATCCCAATGCGCCGTCGCCTGCTGGCGCTGAAGTGATTGATGCCAGCAAACTGTTGGTGATGCCGGGGCTGATCAATATCCACACGCACCCGACAACAGAACCCGCCGGGCGTGGCGTGCGCGAAGATCATGGCGTGCCGGAACAGCAAATGACCGGCCTGTTTGAACGCCTGCAAGCTTTCAAGCTGGATCAACAAGGCCAGGCAGCGGCAATGCGCCTTGCCTATGCGGAATTGATGTCGGCAGGTGTGACCAGCGTGGTTGATCTTTCGCCACCTTTTCCTTCCTGGCTTTCCATCATGGCGGAAAGCGGGCTGCGCGGTTGGGCTGGCGCCGGTTATGCTGCGGCGCGTTGGGGCATGTCAGCGCCGCAAACCGTGACCTGGATGTGGAACCGTGAAGATGCCCGCCGGCAATTCGATGCCGCCAAGCAATTCATGAAGGAGGCCGAAGCGGATCCCTCAGGCCGGCTTTCCGGCATTGTCTTTCCCGCGCAGATAGACACGGTGGAAGAAGACATGCTGCGCGAAAGCATCGCCTATGCTGCTGAGACGGGCCGGCCCTTCACCACGCATATCGCGCAATCCGTGGTGGAGGTGCGGGAGATTATCAGCCGCCACGGCGTCACCCCCATTCAATGGGCGGCTGATATTGGCTTGCTGACGCCGCGCAGCATTCTGGGCCATGCGATTTTTGTGGATGAGCATATCTCGATAGGTTGGCATACCGCGAAGGATGTTGGGCTGATCGCCGATACAGGGGCGACAGTCGCCCATTGCCCATCGCCCTTCGCGCGCTACGGGGAGCATTTGCGCCATTTCGGCAAATATCGCGCGCGCGGCGTGAATTTGGGGTTCGGCACGGATTGCGCACCGCATAATCTGATCGAGGAAATGCGCTTGGCGATCATTCTGGCGCGCAATGCCTGCCGTGATATCGCCGCCGCTGATACAGGCAGCGTTTTCCATGCGGCGACGATTGGCGGCGCGACCGCGCTTGGGCGGCCTGATCTTGGGCGGCTGCATGTGGGTGCTGCGGCGGATATTGTGCTGGTGGACTTGGCGCATCCGCTAATGACCCCGCCGCGCGACCCCCTGCGTGCTTTGGTATTCCATGCCGCGGATCGCGCCGTGCAGCGCGTGATGGTGGGCGGTGAGACAATTTATGCCAATGGCAAACCAACCAAACTGAATGTCGCTGACGCCGCCGGCATCCTTGCCGAAAGCCAGGCCAAGATGCTGCGCGATTCAGTGGGGCGGGATTATCGCGGGCGGAGCGGCGATGAAATCTCGCCGATCAGCCTGCCGATCCATTAGCCCTATTGCACCACGGCGATTTGCTGCGGATCTATGCGGAGCCACAGCTTGGCGCCAATCTCATGCGCGGCGAGTGGCGGGGCGGCGGCGCGCAGCCGCAATTCCGCCCCTTCAGGGCGTAGCACATAATCCCAGGCCTCACCCAAATAGGTGCGTTCAAGGATGGTCACGGGCATGATCAGTGCCGCGCTTTCACGCGCGGGTTCCGTGACATGCAGGCTCATGGCCTGGGGACGAAGGGAAAGCAGGATATTGCCCGAAACATCCGGTGCGATGCCAGCCGCTGCCGCCGGGCCAAGCGATAGGCTGCCCAGCAGTAAGGCGCCGGCTTCAACACGCGCTTCAAGCAGATTGGTGCGTCCCACAAAGCCCGCGACAAAGCGGGTGCGCGGC
Source organism: Pseudomonadota bacterium (assembly GCA_041174145.1). Classification (GTDB taxonomy): domain Bacteria; phylum Pseudomonadota; class Alphaproteobacteria; order Acetobacterales; family Acetobacteraceae; genus Neoroseomonas. The sequence goes on along the minus strand of JBEDHL010000057.1, from coordinate 13,598 downwards.
TTGGTATAGAGCAAATGCGGCGCATCAACCTGTTCAATTTTGCCTGCATTCATCACCGCAATGCGGTCTGATGTGGCCATGGCTTCCGATTGGTCGTGCGTGACATAAACAGTGGTGATGCGGAATTCATCATGCAGGCGGCGGATTTCGAAGCGCATTTCTTCCCGCAAATTGGCATCCAGATTGGAAAGCGGTTCATCCAGCAGCAGCACGGCGGGCTTCACCACAATGGCGCGGGCAAGGGCCACGCGCTGCTGCTGCCCGCCGGAAAGCTCCGCCGGATAGCGCCCGGCCAGATGGCCCATTTTCACCACATCCAAAATCTCAGCGACACGGCGCTTGATTTCATCGCTGGGCAGTTTGCGCAGCGTTAGCCCGAAGCCAACATTCTCGGCCACCGTCATATTCGGCCAAATGGCGTAGGATTGGAAAATCATGGACATGCCACGCTTTTCCGGCGGCAGCACGGCACCTGGCGCGGAGAGCACACGCCCATCCACGGAAATTGAACCCGCATTGGGTTCCACGAAGCCGGCGATCATGCGCAGCGTGGTGGTCTTACCACAGCCCGATGGACCGAGCAGGGAGAGGAATTCACCTTCCTCCAGCGTCAGATCAATATTGTCCACGACAATATTCTTGCCATAGGCCTTGGTGAGACCTGAGAGCGTGAGGCGCGGCATATCAATCCCTCCGCAGCATGAAATCGCGGCCAACCAGCTTCATGCCGATGCCGACAAAGACCATGGTGATCACCAGCAAAATGCCGCCAAAGGCGGAAACCAATTCGAAATTGCCTTGCTCGCTAAGATCATAAAGCAGCACAGACATGGTGCGCGTGCGCGGCCCGACCAGGAATATGGCGGCCGATAATTCGCGTGAGGCAACGATGAAAACAATCAGCCACCCACCTAGCAGGGATGTTTTCAGCAAGGGCGCGGTGATGCGACGGATGGTTTGCAGCCGCCCGCTGCCCAGAATGCGCGCGGCTTCTTCCATTTCCGGATGCACAGCGCGGATGGAAGCTTGCGCATTGGCATAGGCAATCGGCAGGAAGCGCGCGGTAAAGGCCAGAATAATCAGTAGTGCGCTGCCATAGAGCATCAGCGGCGGGCCCGCATAGGCGGCGTAAAAGCCAATGGCCATGACAATGCCCGGAATGACGAAGGGCGCCATGGCAAGGAAGGCCAGCCCATCAGCAAAGCGGATCAGGCGGCGCACCACGATATAGGCAACCAGAAGCGCCAAAATCAGCGCAAGCCCGGCAGAGGCGGCGGAAAACCAGATGGTGTTCCACACCGATCGCAGCGCCATGTCATGTTCAAACAGCAGCATCTGGTAATTGCGGAACGTCAGGTTATCCAGCGAAAACCCGCGCCCCCAGGCCTTGGCAAAAGATGCTTGCAACAGCACCAATAGCGGCTTCAGCACCGCGAGCAACGCTACGCTAAAGCACCAGGCAAACAACACCCAACGCCACGGGCCAAGCTTGATCTGCCGCCTTTCGCCCCCCTTGCCGGTTTGCGAAACAAACCCCTTGCGGGAGAGCATGAGCTTCTGCACGCCAATCAGCGCTACCGTGATCAGCAGCAGCGGAATGGAATAGGCGGCAGCCACTTCCACGCGCACCGGGTCTTCAAAAAACTGCCAAAGCTGGGTGGTCACCACATTGATGCGCGCGGGAATACCGATAATGGCGGGCGTGCCGAAAAGTGCGATGGTTTCCAGGAAAATCAGAATAAACCCCCCTAGAATGGAAGGCCATACCAAAGGCAGCGTTACCTTGCGCATGGTGGTCCAGGTACCAGCGCCCATGATATTCGCCGCGTCCTCCATTTCGGAGGAAATCAAATCCAGCGCGGATTTGACGAAAATGAACACCAGCGGGAAGGAATGCAGCGCAATCACAAAAGCCATGCCACCGAAGGTATAGACATTCATCAGCGGATCTTGCGCGCCGGTCACGGCACGCCAGACCTGATTGATCCAGCCGGAATTGGGCCCCGCCAGCAAAATCCAGCCAATGGCACCAAGATAGGGCGGCATCACAAAGGCCGCCAAGACCATGGCCCAGGTAAAACCCTTGCCCGGCATATCAGTGCGCGAAACCGCCCAGGCCATGGGGACCGCGATGATGGTGGAAATCGCCGCGGTCAAAAGCCCAAGCAGGAGTGAATTGCGCAAGGCATCCAGATAGCGCTGCCGGCCATAGGCTGTGGCGTAATTCATTAAGGTAAAGTCGCCGGTATCCTGCTCCTCAAAGCTGATTAGCAGCATTTTGAGGAGTGGCGCCGCCACCAGGAAAATCAGCCCCGCAACCAGCAGCAGCCAAAGCAGCGTAACCGGTTCCAGCATGCGAAGCCGCGCGCGGAAACCTGCGCGTGGTGCCGCCGCCATGACAGCGCCTTCAGCCATGCGCTGCGTCAGACGCCAAAGGTTTCGCGCCAAGCATCGCGCACTTCGGGCACGCCTTTTTCAGCATCTTCGATGGTGGGTGCCAGCATTTTCACCTGATCCAGCGGGCGCGAACCATCGGGGGGCGGCACGTCCGGGCGGATGCTTTCATTGAACAATTCCCGCACCGCTGTGGAAAGCCCAACACCGGTCTGGAATTCCATGAATAGTTTCGCTGCATTCGGGTGTGGCGCATTGCGGATAATGGCAGAAGGCGAAAGCGCGGCCAGCACGCCTTCTTCCGGATAGATAAGCTTCAGCGGATTGCCGCGCGACATGCTGAACAGAGCAGAGGCGGAAGGCACTGCGACGCCAACCGCGCGTTCGCCCGCATTCATGGTAGTGACCGGATCAATGGAAGAACGGCCGATCTGCGGTTTGTTGCGTTCCAGCTGCTTGAAGTAATCCCAGCCGTAAAGCCGGCGCATTTCCATGGCCCAAAGCCCAATCGCGCCGCTGAAGCCGGGATGGCCGACCGCAAGCTTGTCCTTCCATTTCGGATCAAGCAGATCTTTCCAGGATTTCGGCGCATCAGCCTCTGCCAACATGCGCGTATTATGCGCCAGCAGATAAATGCCAAGAAAGCTGGTCTGATAGAAATTATCCGGATCGGCCACACGCAAATCCGGCAGCAGCCCATCCGCATTTTTCGGACGGAATTGCATCAGCCGATTCTGGCGCTTCAGCTGCACATAATGCCCGCCATTGGTGGAAGACAGCACATCACATTGCGCCACCCCGGCACGCAAATCCTGCGAAAGCCGCTGGAAGGCCACTTGTGATGTGCTGCGCACCACATTGCAGCGCACCCCCGGGTAGCGTTCATTGAAGGCGCGGCCGGCGGCTTCCGAAGCCTCGGCGCTATATTGGCCGGAATACCAGGTGATTTCGCCCTCGCGCTTCGCGGCCTCATACAAAACCCGCTCATGCTCGGGCATTGGGCCTTGGGCAAAGGCCTTGCTGGTGGCGGCGGCCCAGGCGCCAAGCGCCAGCATACCGCGACGATCAATCATCATCATTGCTTGCTTCCTCCCCCGGGGTTTCGGGCGCCTCTGGGCGCTCCGGTTCAGTTTTGAGGAAGCTTGCCACCCTGCCGGAAGCCTGTAAACCATGCCGAAAACAGGGAGGCTCCTCATGGCATTGATTGATCGTATCGGGGTGGATGTTGGGCGCAAGCTGAAGCTGGAAGACGCCATTGAATGGGCGGCGCGCAATCAGGTGCGCCATATCGACATCCAATTGGATACCGGCGCCAATAAGGTGAATATGTTCGATGATGCACGCTGCCGCGCCATTGTCGCTTCCGCCCGCGCCAATGGCGTTAAGCTTGCTTTGCACACGCTCTCGGCCGTGAATGTCGGCGAATATTCGCCCTTTCTGTCGGAAGCGGTGGATGCTTATATGCGAGCCTATATTGAAGTGGCGCCCAAGCTCGCAGCGGAATGGATTGTGGTCCATGCCGGCTATCACTTCACTGCGGATGTGCCGATGCGCATGGAAGCGGGGCGGGATAGGCTGCAACGGATGGTAAAGCACGCGGAACAGCATGGCGCGCTATTGTTGCTTGAAAACCTGAATGTGGAACCGCCAACAGCGGAAGTGCATTACCTGGCCCATACCCAGGAAGAATGGCGCTATTATTATGATGCCATCCATTCGCCCGCCTTCGCACTTTCCTTCACGGCCAATCATGCACATCTGATGCCCGATGGTGTCGCTGCTTGGGTGGCGGGTATTCCGATGGACCGTGTGCGCGAGGTGCGGCTGGCGGATTGCTGGCGCAATGGCCATGAGGAACATCTGGTGCCCGGCCAGGGGGATTTCGATTTCGGCGATATGTTCCGCCTGATCGAAGCGCGCGGCTTTACGGGGCATTACACCAATGCCTTTGGCACGCTGGAAGATATGCAATGGGCGCGCGGCTATATGGTGGAAAAGGCCCGCGCCGCCGGGGTAGCCGTGGACTGAAACTGCGCGGCACGGTCTTTGCTGAGCAAGCCCCAGAAAAACAACTCCGGGGCTTTAAACCATGTCTATTTCTCGCTTTTCGCGCCGTGCTCTGCTGGGGGCTGGCGCTTCCGGCCTTACCCTGCCGCTGATTCCTGAGGCGTTCAGCCCGGCTTTTGCCCAAGGCGCAGGCGAAAGAACGCTGCGCTATGGCATTTCCATGGCCGATATTCCGCAAACTACCGGCCAGCCGGATCGCGGCGCGGGTGCCTATCAATTCACCGGCTATACGCTTTATGACCCGCTGGTGGCCTGGGAAATGGATGTGGCGGACCGCCCGGGCAAGCTGATGCCGGGCCTCGCAACATCGTGGGAGACTGATCCGGCGGACCGCAAGCGCTGGATTTTCAAGCTGCGCCCGGGCGTGAAATTCCACGACGGGTCGGATTTCGATGCCGATGCGGTGATCTGGAATTTCGAAAAAGTGCTCAATCCGCAGGCGCCACACTTTGATAATCGTCAGGCCGCGCAGGTGCGACCGCGCCTGCCTTCCGTCGCCGCCTGGCGGAAGATTGATGCCATGACGGTGGAAGTCACCACCAAAACCGTGGACAGCATCTTCCCCTATCAGATGCTGTGGTTCCTGATTTCCTCGCCGGCGCAATATGAAAAGCTTGGCCGTTCCTGGGAACGCTTTGCCAATGAACCTTCCGGCACGGGCCCCTTCCGCATGGGGCGCTTGGTACCGCGCGCGAGTGTCGAATTACTGCGCAATGCCAGCTATTGGAACCCCGCGCGCATGGCGAAGCTTGATCGCATTGTGCTGGTCTGCGCGCCAGAAGCTGTCACCCGTTCCAATGCGCTGCTGACCGGCCAGGTGGATCTGATTGAAACGCCGGCGCCCGATATTGTGGGCCGTATTCGCCAATCCGGTGCGCGGGTGATGGAAAATGTCACGCCACATGTCTGGAATTATCATTTGAGCCTGCTGGAAGGCTCCCCCTGGCGCGATATCCGCCTGCGACAGGCGGCGAATTTGGCGATTGATCGCGCCGGCGTGGTGGCGCTGATGAATGGGCTGGCGAAACCTGCCGTTGGCGTGGTGGACCCATCATCCCCCTGGTTTGGCAATCCAAGCTTCAAGATCAGGCATGACCCGGCCGAGGCGCGGCGCCTGCTTTCCGCCGCCGGCTTCACGCCGCGCAATCCCTTGCGCACGAAATTCATCGTGGCCACGGGTGGCAGCGGGCAGATGCTTTCCATGCCGATCAATGAATTCATCCAGCAAAGCTGGCGTGAAGTGGGGATCGAAGTGGAATTCGTGCCGGTGGAATTGGAAGTGCTTTATACCTGCTGGCGCCAGGGCGCGGCGGGTGAATTGGCGCGCACCAATAACGTGACAGCCAATAATGTCGCCTATGTCACCAGTGACCCGCTTTATGCGCTGATCCGCTTCTTCCATTCCAACCAGATCGCGCCAACAGGCGTGAATTGGTCGCATTACCGCGATGCGGAAATGGATCGGTTGATTGATACCGCCCTCAATACCTTTGATGAGGCCGAGGTGGATCGGCTGATGGCCAGGGTGCATGAAAAGGCGGTGAATGAAGCGCTATTGGTATTTGTGGTGCATGATACCAACCCGCGCGCGCTTGGCCGCAATGTGCGTGGCTATACCCAGGCGCAGCATTGGTTCCAGGATTTAACGACACTTTCCTGAAGCCGCGGTATCTTTATGCTTCTGGGGGTGGGCCACTGCCCCCAGATTGCGGTTGCCTGATTTTCACGCCATGATGCGCGTGGGAAAAAGGACCGCGCCATGGCCATTACCGCATTGGGCTATCTGGAATTGCGCGCCAGCCAATTGGATGATTGGGCTGGCTTCGGCCCACGCCTGCTTGGCCTGATGCTCGCCGAAAAATCCGCAACCGAAATCGCCTTCCGGATGGATGATCGGCGCCAGCGCGTGATCATCAGCGCCGATGCGCATGACGGGCTTGGCGCCTTTGGCTGGGAAGTCGCGGATGCTGCGGCGCTGCAGGCCATGGCGGCACGGCTGGAAGCGGCGGGGCATCGCGTGGCACTTGGCAGTGCTGCGCTCGCCGCGCGGCGGCACGTGGCGGAAGTGATTGTCACCGCTGATCCGCTCGGCAATCGCGTGGAATTGTTCCATGGGCCGGAAGTGGCGGAAAAGCCCTTCATTCCTGGCCGCGCGATTTCGGGTTTTCGCACCGGGCCGCTTGGCATGGGCCATGCGGTGTTGAATGTGCCGCACGTTGAAGATGTGCTGCCCTTCTATCGGGAAGTGCTGGGCTTTGGCCTTTCTGATTGGGTGGAAAACCCCTTCCGCGCCTATTTCATGCATGTGAATGGCCGGCATCATTCTCTGGCCTTGATCGAAACCGGCAAGGCTTCCTTGCACCATTTGATGATGGAATGCCTCAGCCTGGATGATGTGGGGCAGGGCTATGATATTGCGCTGTCTGAAGAAGGGCGCATCGGCACCACGCTTGGCCGCCATACCAATGATTGGATGACGAGCTTCTACGCGCGCACGCCTGGGGGCTTTCTGGTCGAATATGGCTGGGGCGGACGGCATATTGAACCCGCAACCTGGCGCGCGGAACGCATGGATAGCGGGCCAAGCCTTTGGGGCCATGACCGGCATTGGGCCGGGCCGGAGGCGGTGGCCAAGGGGCGGGAGATGCGCATGGCAGCCGCTGCGCGCGGCGAAAGGGCACCGGTACAGGTGCTGCCCGGCAATCACACCCTGATGCCTGGCGCCTGCCCCTGGTGGGATGGGCTGCGAGGCGCGGCCGAGTAACAAGAAACCCTCACGGCTTCTTGTGTTGCGCAAAGCGCCTTGCTGATGCGGATATCACCGCATCGGCAAGGGAAACGCGCAGTGTTGTTCGATCTTTCCATGAAGCGCCTGATGCAACACGGCACGCTCCATGTGCGCCTGCCGCAGGGTGAGGTGCGATCCTATGGCACTGGCCAGGGGCCGGTGGCGGGATTTTCCGTGCGTTCCCGCGCTGTGCTGCATCGCCTTGGGCTCAACCCCGCCTTGGCTTTTGGGGAAGCCTATATGGAAGGCGATATCCAGCCAGAAGATTGCACGCTGCATGAAGTGCTGGATTTGCTGACGCTCAATCTGATGAATGGTGGCACCCACCCGGCGGAAAAGGCGCTGGAATGGGCGCGCTGGGCGAAGCGGCGGCTGGACCAGTTCAACCCCGCGCCACGCGCGCGGCGTAATGTTGCGCATCACTATGATTTGAATGGGCGGCTTTATGCGCTGTTTCTGGACCGGGACCGGCAATATTCCTGCGCCTATTTCCAGACAGGTAATGAAAGCCTGGAAGAAGCGCAGATGGCGAAAAAGCGCCATATCGCCGCCAAGCTGAAGCTGGACCGCCCAGGGTTGGAGGTTTTGGATATTGGCTGCGGTTGGGGTGGCATGGCGTTAACCTTGGCGCGGGAATGGGGCGCGCAGGTCACCGGCATTACGCTATCCACCGAACAATTGGCGGTGGCGCGTGCGCGGGCGGAAGAAGCCGGGCTTTCCCGGCAGGTGCGCTTTGCGCTGATGGATTATCGGGATTGGCGCCAGCCCGTGGATCGCATTGTCTCCGTTGGCATGTTTGAACATGTGGGCTTGCAGCATTACCCGGGCTTTTTCCGCCTGATCCGCCGCGCGCTGAAGCCGCAGGGCGTGGCCTTGATCCATGCCATAGGCCGCGCGGATGGGCCGGGTTCCACCAATCCTTGGTTTGCGAAATATATCTTCCCGGGCGGCTATTCCCCCGCCCTTTCGGAAGTTCTGCCGGCGGTGGAAAAATCCGGGCTTTCCGTGACGGATATCGAAATCCTCCGCTTGCATTATGCGAAAACCATCGCCCATTGGCGGGCCCGCTTTGCCGGCAATCGGGATGCCATTGCCTCGCTTTACGATGAGCGTTTCTGCCGGATGTTTGAATTCTACCTGTCCGGGGCGGAACTCGCCTTTCGGCGCATGGGACATATGAATTGGCAATTGCAACTTACGCGCGAACAAGCCGCGCTACCCACCACGCGGGACTATATTTGGCAGACTGAGCGTCAATCTGTGATCCGGGCGCTAACCGGGGGCGGAATTCACAGCCAATCCCCACCATCCCCGTAATCCCCAGGGGGCAATTTGCCGGGGCCGCGCTATAAGGGGGTATGAACAGTTTTGAAGCCATGCCCGGCGCCTCTCCGGGGGCCGGGTTGCTCGGCCTTTCCCAGCGCGTGCCGCCTTCCAACCTGGCGGCCGAACAGGCGCTGCTGGGCGCGCTTTTGGCCAATAACAAGGCGTTTGAACGTGTGGGCGAATATCTGGCGCCCGAACATTTCGCCGATCCGGTGCATGGGCGGATTTTCCACGCCATCAAGCGCCGCGTGGAAGCGGGCCAGCTTGCCGATGCGGTGACTTTGCGCGCCGAATTTGAACATTCCGGCTTGTTGGATGAGGTCGGCGGCCCCGCCTATTTGGCGCAGCTTCTGTCCGCCATGGTTGGTGTCATCAATGCCGGCGAATATGGCCAGGTGATTTATGATGCCTGGCTGCGCCGGCAATTAGTGGATTTGGGCGAAGTGGTGGTGAACCGGGCCTTCGGTTCGGAAGCCGAATTGGACGCCAAGGGGCAATTGGAATCAGCCGAACAGGCTTTGTTTGAATTGGCGAAAGAAGGCGGCGCGGGTGAGGGGGGCTTCCTTACCTTCGAACGCGCCCTGACCATTGCCGTGCAACACGCCGAAAAGGCCTTCACCACGCCGGGCGGGGTTTCTGGCCTACCCACGGGCTTGCGCGATTTGGATACCAAAACCGGCGGGCTGCATCCTTCGGATCTGCTGATTATCGCGGGGCGCCCAGGGATGGGCAAAACCGCGCTGGCTACTAAAATTGCCTTCGGCGCGGCGAAGGCAGTGCTGCGCAGCGCCCAGGAAGCCGACCCCAACGCAGTGCCCAAGGGCGGGGTTGCGCTGTTTTCGCTGGAAATGAGCGCGGATCAATTGGCAACGCGCTTGCTTGCCGAAGAATCGCGCATTTCCGGGGACCGCATCCGGCGTGGTGAAATCAGCCAGCGTGATTTTGATCGCTTCCTGGAAGTCAGCCGCGAATTGGCATCCCTGCCGCTGCATATTGATGACACGCCGGCGATCAGCATTTCGGCGCTGCGTACGCGCTGCCGGCGTTTGCAGCGCACCAAGGGGCTTGATCTGATTGTGGTGGATTATCTGCAACTGATGCGCCCCGCCGCGGGCACACGCCCGGAAAGCCGCGTCTTGGAAATCAGCATGATCACCCAGGGGCTGAAGGCCTTGGCCAAGGAATTATCGGTGCCCGTGATCGCGCTTTCCCAGCTTTCGCGCGCCGTAGAAAGCCGAGAGGATAAGCGCCCGCAGCTTTCGGATTTGCGTGAATCGGGTTCGATCGAACAGGATGCCGATGTGGTGATGTTTGTCTATCGCGACGAATATTACCTGATGCAGCGCGCGCCGAAGGAACTTTCCTACGACAATGCCGAAAAATTCCAGGGTGCCTTGGATAAGTGGCAGAAGGATATGGAAGAAGCGCATAACAAGGCGGAATTAATCATCGCCAAGCAGCGCCATGGCCCCACCGGCACCATCAAGCTGTTCTTTGAAGCCGAATTCACCCGCTTTGGTGATTTGGATACGCAGCATGATGATGGCTATGGCGGCTGATCCTGGTTCCTGCTGATGGATCCCTCCGCCATTCTGCATATTGATCTGGCTGCCATTGCGGAAAATTGGCGCCTGCTGGCCGCGCGTGGCGCACCGGGCGCGGTGGCGGGCGTGGTGAAGGCCAATGCCTATGGGCTGGGTGCCGATAGGGTGGCGCCGGCCTTGCAAGCCGCCGGTTGCCGGCATTTCTTTGTGGCGCATCTGGCCGAAGGGATCGCGCTGCGCGAAACACTTGGCCCGGGGCCGATGATTGCCGTGCTGAATGGTTTTGCGCCGGGCGCGGATGGCGATGCGGCACTGGTCCCGGTGCTGAATAGCCTTGGTGATGTGCATTCCCATGCCGCCGCCGGGCGCAGCGTCGGTCAGGCAAGGCGGGCGCTGCTGCATCTGGATACGGGCATGGCGCGGCTTGGGCTGGATGCGGCGGAACAGGCGCGGCTTGCCGCGGATCATTCCCTGCTGGCGGGGCTCGATCTGCTTTATGTCATGACGCATCTGGCCTGCGCGGATGAAGCGGACCACGCGCTGAATACGGAACAGGCGGCGCGGTTTGCGCGCGCCTGCGCGGCCCTGCCTAAACTTAGGCGGTCCTTCGCCAATTCTTCCGGCCTGTTTCTGGGCAGCGATTACGCATCAGACCTCGCCCGGCCCGGCTGCGCGCTTTATGGCATCAACCCCACGCCTGGGGCGCCGAACCCCATGCGGCAGGTGCTGCGGCTGGAAGCGCCGGTGCTGCAAATCCGCGATATCCCGGCCGGGGCAAGTGTGGGCTATGGCGCTTCCTTCGTGGCGGCGCGGCCAAGCCGCATCGCCACCATTGCGGTTGGCTACGCGGACGGCTACCTCAGAAGCCTTTCCGGGCAGGCGGGGGCGGCTTATCGCGGCCTGATCCTGCCCATGGTGGGGCGCGTTTCCATGGATTTGATCACGCTGGATGTCACGGATGCGCCGGGCTTGGTGCCTGGCGATACCGTGACCTTGATCGGCGGCGCTGCCCCTTCGCCGGATGATCTGGCGGCGCGGGCGGGCACGATTGGCTATGAAATCCTGACATCCTTCGGCGCGCGGTATCGCCGCGCCTATGGGGCGGGCTGAGCTTGGGCGCGATCCTGAACCCTGTCGCGGCGCTGGGGCGCGGCGTGCTGGGCGCGCTGCAAGCAACCGGCGCCCTGGTGCTGTTTGCGCTGCAAGGCATTTCACACTTGTTTCGCCCGCCTTTCTACGGGCGGTTGTTCCTGCGCCATGTGATTGAGATTGGCTATTTCTCCCTGCCCGTGGTGGCGCTGACGGCGATTTTCACCGGCATGGTGCTGGCGCTGCAAACCTATACGGGTTTTGCGCGTTTCAACGCCGAAGGGGCGGTTGCGAATGTTGTCGTGCTTTCCATCACGCGCGAATTGGGGCCGGTGATTGCCGGGCTGATGGTGGCCGGGCGCATCGGTGCTTCCTTCGCGGCCGAAATCGGCACCATGCGCGTGACGGATCAGATAGATGCGCTGACCACGCTTTCCACTAACCCGATGAAGTATCTTGTGGCGCCTCGGCTTTTGGCGGGCGCCATGGCGCTGCCCTTCCTGGTGCTGATTGCCGATGTGCTGGGTGTGATGGGTGGCTGGCTGATCGGCACGGCGAAGCTTGGCTTCAGTTCGGCGGGCTATTTGCGCGCCACGCTGGATTTCATGCAGACCATGGATGTGGTCTCTGGCCTTGTGAAAGCCGCCGTGTTTGGTTTTCTGATCGCGCTGATGGGCTGCTGGTGCGGTTATAACAGCAAGGGCGGCGCGCAGGGCGTGGGGGCGGCAACGACCTCGGCAGTGGTGGCTTCTTCCATCCTGATCCTGGCGCTGGATTACATCATCACCGAAATGTTCTTCGCGCGATGAGCGAGGCACCGAAAATCCGCCTGCGCGGGCTTTCCAAGGCGTTTGGGCCGAAGCAGGTGCTGGATGGGGTGGATTTGGATATCCGCGCCCGCCATGGGATGGTGATTCTTGGCGGGTCTGGTTCCGGCAAATCTGTCACCATCAAATGCATTCTGGGTCTGATTGAACCCGATGCCGGCAGCATTGAAATTGACGGGCAGGATATTCTGAAGCTGCCGCGGCGGGACCGTGAAGCGCTGAATGACCGCATCGGCATGCTGTTTCAGAATGGCGCCTTGTTTGACAGCCTGCCGGTCTGGGAAAATGTCTGCTTCAAGCTGCTGGCACAAAAGCGCATCACCCGCGCCCGCGCCCGCGACAAGGCCGCCGAGGTTTTGGCGCTGGTCGGCCTGGCCGCTTCCGTTGGTGATCTTTCGCCATCAGAACTTTCGGGCGGGATGCAAAAGCGTGTGGCACTGGCGCGCGCCATCGCCGCCGAACCTGAAATCATTTTCTTCGATGAACCGACAACCGGGCTTGATCCCATCATGGGCGCGGTGATTGATGGGCTGATTGTGGATGTGGTGCAGCGCCTGGGGGCCACAGCGGTTTCCATCACGCATGACATGGCCAGTGCCCGGCGCATCGGCGATGACGCCGCCATGATCCATAAGGGCCGCATTGTCTGGACCGGCCAAGCGGCAAGGCTTGGCGAAACCGGCAATGCCATGGTGGACCAATTCGCGCGTGGTGAGCGTGAAGGGCCGATACAGATGGAGCTTAGAAAGTAGCGGTGCCGCCTACCAGCTAAAGACCCTGACGACCGCCGAAGGCGGGCGCGAGCCCGAATGGGCGACGCCGCTTATGCGGCGAAGCCAAGCGCGCGGAGGCGCGCGCCGGCGTTTGAGGGCGGATCGGCGACGATCCGCGACAATGTGAATCAGTCGGCAAACCCCCGGTTCAACCCCGCAATCGCCTCCGCATATTCTCGCCTGAGCCGCGCCACCAATTCCGCCGTGCTCGGCACATCGTGAATGGCGCCAACCCCCTGGCCAGCGGACCAGATATTCTTCCAGGCGCGTTTTTCGCTGCTGCCCAAATGCAGTTCTCGGTTGAATTCGGGCAGGTTGTCGGGATCAAGCCCCGCCACTTCCAGAGATGCGCGCAGGAAATTGCCATTCACGCCGCTGATGGCATTGGTATAGACAATATCCTTGGCCGTCGCAGCAAGGATCATTTGCTTGTAATCCTCTGGCGCGCGGCTTTCCGTGGTGGCGATGAACCTTGTGCCCAGATAAGCGAAATCTGCCCCCGCCGCCCGCGCCGCCACCACATGCGCCCCGGTGGACATGGCACCCGATAGGATGATGGTGCCCTGATAGAACTGCCGGATCTCCTGCACAAAGGCGAAGGGGTTATAGGTGCCGGCATGCCCGCCTGCGCCGGCGCAAACCGCAATCAGCCCATCAACGCCGGCTTCGGCGGCCTTCCGCGCATGGCGCAAATTGATCACATCATGGAATACCAGCCCGCCATAGCCATGAATGGCATCCACCACCTCTGACACCGCGCCAAGCGAGGTGATCACAAACGGCACGCGCT
>JBEDHL010000056.1:0-3407 GCA_041174145.1 Pseudomonadota bacterium | reverse complement strand
GTCACGCCCGTGAACAAGCGCTTTGTCACGGGTCACTTAAGGGGATAATCAGACCCCTGGCGCAACCCAGGTGCAATTGCCGGTGGCGCGTAGCCTCTGGCAGGCCTGTTCGGCTTGCGCGCGCGAAAGCCCCCGGACCCGCGCGGTGAAGACATTCGAATTCCCCTGCGCAATGCGTACCACTTCGGTTTGTGCATTGCTGCCCGCGCCGGAGCGGGCGGATGAAGCCGCGCTGCGGGCAAGGTTCTCGGACGCAAAGCGCCCCAGGTTCACGGACCAGCCATTTCCACCGCCCGCCGCCGCAGCAACAGGCGCGGGACGGGCGGGCGCCGCATTGGCTGAACCGATCAGGCTCATGCCACCACGCGATGGCACGGCTGCCGGCGCTTGGCGTGGCGCAGGCGGCGCGACGGAGGCCTGATTTAGCGCCGTTCCCCCAGCATCAAGCCCGGCGCGCCGGCGCTCCGTGGCCGAATAGGTGCTGCCATCCGGGATGGGGTCCATGCGCACAACGGGGTTAAGGCTGGCCACCTGCGTGCTGGGCGGTGCGGCCGGTGCAGGCGCGGCGGCCTGCGCCACCTGCATGCTGGGCGTTGAGTTGCGCTGTTCGCGCAGCGCCAGCATCGTGCCGCCATCCATCCGGCGCGGCCCGCGCGGGATATTGGTGCCGATATCGGCAGCGGCATAAACCTCAGCTGGCGCGCGGCGGGCCGGCGCGGCGCTTGCGATACGCGGCCCTATACGCGCCACATAATTGCGCGTTTCATCCGGCAGCCCGCGACTGCCCCAGAGGTAATCCTCAAGGCGGCGCGGCCCGGCATTATAAGCCGCCAGGAAGGCCGGAGAGCCGTAAAGCTGATACATTTCGCGGATATAGGCCGCACCCGCCTGGAGGTTATCATAGGGGTGATAAGGGTCCGGTCCCAGATTGTAGCGCTGGGCCAATTCGCGGTAGGTGCCGGGCATCACCTGCATCAACCCCATGGCACCCACGCGGGATGTCGCACTGGCGCGGCCCCCGCTTTCCTGGCGCATCACTTCGCGGATCCAAAGGTCCGGCACATCAAAGCGGCGGGAGGCATCGCGGATCCATGGCCCCCAGGGATCATTGGGTGGGCCCGGCGGGGAGGTGCTGTCAGGACGGTTATAGAAGGGCCCATTGGCGTGTCGCGCGCTACCATCGGCGCATGCTGAAAGCACCGCCAACAGCAGCCCAAAAACCAAAAACCGGCCATAGCCCAGTCGAAACCCGCGCATCCCCTAAACTCCATCGGGTCTGGGAAAAAACCTGTCCCGAGGCGGCCCCCCAAGTAACCAGTCAATGCCCCCGCATTGCCTAGCCCCAAGCCGCGACGCTGATCCTGCCTGGCCGTTTGAAACATCCAGAAACATGATCGTGACTATTCCGCCTAAGCCATTTGAAACGGGCCGGTCAAGCGTTACTTGATGCCCACAGCATGTGGGGATTTTGCCACGCTAATCATGACAAGATTTAGGCGGACCGAGGGCAGAATACCAAATTAATTCAAAGCTTTTCTGTGCGACATGTAGGTTCTCCCGCAACAACCGTATCCCAGATGTCACAAGCTGATGATCTGCCCTGCGCCGACCGCGGCCAGAAAACTCGCCACCCCCGCCCGTTCCACGCCGGGGGCGAGGGGTTCGGCGGCCAAATCCTCGGCCTTCAGCCCAGCCTCACAGACCATGCGCTGCACGCCAAGGGCGGAGATGGCCGATAGCAGCGTGCCAATCCCAGCAACGCCCCGGGCAGCGAGATGCGCTTCGCGTGGGTCCCGTAATAAGGGGCAATCGGCCAGCAGCAGGCGGCAGCCGGCATTAGTGGCGAAAAGCACGACATCGCGCCCCAAAGCCGCCGCGCCGCTCGCCATCACCAGGGCGTAATGGGCGCGTTCATGCCCGCCATCCAGCAGCAGAATGCCAAGCGGGGGGCGCTTTTCGCTCATGGGCGGCAGGCCGGTTCTGCCACGTTTTCATGGGCGGCAAGGTCGCGGATGGAAGGTTCAGGGCCGCACAGGGCGCAGGCCGGGTCGCGCTTCAGTCGCACGGTGCGAAACCGCGCATCCAGCGCATCCCAGAGCAGCAGGCGGCCAATCAAGGGATCGCCAATGCCAAGGATCAGCTTCAAAACCTCAGTCGCTTGCAGCGTGCCCATCACGCCCGTCACGGCGCCCAGTACGCCGGCTTCGGAACAGGTGGGCACCAGCCCCGGCGGTGGCGGTTCCGGGTGCAGGCAGCGATGGCAGGGGCTGGTGCCATCATGGCCATGAAACACCGAAAGCTGGCCTTCAAACCGCAGCACCGCGGCACTCACCAAGGGCTTGCCCAGCAACTGGCAGGCATCGCCCAGCAGAAAGCGGGTTTCGAAATTATCCGTCCCATCGCAAATAACATCATAGTGGGGGATCAGATCCCGCGCCGCCGCCGCATCCATCCGCCGTGCATGGATATCAACCGTCACTTCGGGGTTCAGCGCGGCCAGGGTTTCCGCCGCACTCGCCGCCTTGTTTTCGCCAATCCGCGCTGTGCTATGCGCCACCTGGCGCTGCAGATTGGAAAGCTCCAGCACATCATGATCCACAAGGCCGAGCGTGCCGATGCCCGCCGCCGCCAGATAAAGCGCGAGTGGCGAGCCCAAGCCCCCCGCGCCCACAATCAGCACGCGCGCCGCGCGCAGCTTGGCCTGGCCGATAGCGCCGACCTCCTGCAACAGGATATGGCGCGAATAACGCTGAAGCTCGGTGCGGGTGAAGGAGAGAGACATCATGAACATATGGCCGTGATGGCGGCCCAGACGCAAGAACGTTGCTTGCGATGCGCCTTTGCTGCGCGTCTTATGCCGCGATGGACGCGGAAGAACTGATACGCCGCCTGGCCGCCGCGCTGGCCATTGGCCTTTTGGTTGGTACGGAACGCCATTGGCGCGAAAGGCAGGAAGCCGCGGGCCGCCGCACCGCCGGCGTGCGGACCTTTGCGCTGACCGGGCTTTTGGGCGGCATCATGGCGGTTCTGGCGGGCCCCTTGGGCGAGGTTGGCGCGGCCCTGCTGCTCGGGCTTGGCTTGGTGGCGCTTTTGGCGGCGCAATTGCCCTTCGCGCTGCGTGAAGCCGATGCCGAGAACAAGGTTTCCGCCACTGGTCTGGTCGCGGCCCTTGGCACCTATAGCCTGGGCGCCATGGCGGTGCTGGGGGATATGGCGGTGGCGGGCGCGGCGGCGGTAGCCATGACCGCCATCCTGGCTGCTCGGGAATCCCTGCATGAGCTGATGACGCGCATCACCTGGGCTGAACTGCGATCCGCGCTCGTGCTGCTTTCCATGAGCTTGCTGGTGATGCCGCTGGTGCCGGATGAGCCCATCGCGCGGCTGGGCGGGCTCAATCCGGCCAAGAT
>JBEDHL010000055.1:0-19759 GCA_041174145.1 Pseudomonadota bacterium | reverse complement strand
TCCTGATCCCGCCCCGGCAAGCGGCGCAGCACAATGGTGACTTCCTCAGCCTCTCGCCGGCCAATCACGGCCAAAACAGGGACGCGCTGGTCAATATGGTCCACGACCTTGCGGTTGATTTTCTCATTTCTGAGATCAAGGGAAACCGCGACCCCGGCCTTTTGCAAAGCGGCGGCGGCTTCACGCGCGAAGGGGGCGGCTTCATCCACAATGGTCGCCACCACCACCTGAACGGGGGCGAGCCAAAGCGGGAAGCGCCCGGCATGTTCTTCGATCAAAATGCCAAGGAAACGCTCAAAGGAGCCCAGAATCGCCCGGTGCAGCATGACGGGGCGGCGGCGCGAGCCATCTTCGGCGACATATTCGGCATCCAGGCGTTCCGGAAGCACGAAATCCACTTGCAGCGTGCCGCATTGCCAATCCCGGCCAATCGCATCGCGCAGCACGAATTCCAGCTTGGGGCCATAGAAGGCGCCTTCCCCGGGGTTCAATTCATACTCAACCCCGGCAATGCGGCAGGCTTCCTTCAGCGCGCCTTCCGCCTGATCCCACACCGCATCCGTGCCCGCGCGCCGCGCCGGGCGGTCGGAGAATTTCACGCGGAATTCGGAAAAGCCGAAATCACGGTAGATGGAGGACAAAAGTGCGACGAAACGCACGGTTTCATCCGCGATCTGTTCCTCGGCGCAGAAGATATGCGCATCATCCTGGACGAAGCTGCGCACGCGCATGATGCCGTGCAGCGCGCCGGATGGTTCGTAGCGATGGCAAGCGCCGAATTCCGCCATCCGCAGCGGCAATTCGCGATAGGAACGTAAACCCTGATTGAAAATCTGCACATGGCAGGGGCAATTCATCGGCTTTAACGCCAGCACGCGGTCTTTTTCGTCTTCATCTTCCACGCGCGCCACAAACATGTTTTCGCGGAATTTCTCCCAATGGCCGGAAGCTTCCCATAGCTTGCGATCCACAAGCTGCGGCGTCTTCACTTCCTGGTAATCGGCGATATCCAGCCGGCGGCGCATATAGGCTTCCACGGTGCGATAAAGCCGCCAACCCTTAGGGTGCCAGAACACCGAGCCCACCGCTTCATCCTGCAGGTGGAATAGCCCCATTTCCTTGCCGATCTTGCGGTGGTCGCGTTTTTCGGCTTCTTCCAACTGCAACAAATAGGCGTCGAGTTCCTTCTGGTCGCGCCAGGCAGTGCCATAAATCCGGCTCAACATCGCGTTGCGATGATCGCCGCGCCAATAGGCGCCGGCCACTTTCATCAGCTTGAAGGCCGTGCCGATATCGCCCGTGCCGCGCATATGCGGGCCGCGGCACAAATCGGTCCAGGCGCCTTGCTTGTAGATGCTGATGATTTCAGATTTCGGCAAATCCTGGATCAATTCGGCCTTGTAGCGTTCACCCTTGTCGGTGAAGAAGCGAATCGCATCCTCGCGGTCCCATTCCTCACGCATAAAGGCGTCATTGCGCGCAATGATTTCGCGCATCTTGGCCTCAATCGCGGCGAAGTCTTCCGGCTTGAAAGGCTCATTGCGCGCGAAATCGTAATAGAAACCGTTTTCAATCGAAGGGCCGATGGTGACCTGCGTGCCTGGGAAAAGCTCCTGCACGGCTTCGGCCAGCACATGGGCGCAATCATGGCGGATCATCTCCAGCGCTTCGGGATCGCGCCGCGTGATGAAGCGCAGCTTGGCGTCATGTTCGATTGTCGCGGAAAGATCGCGCAGCTTGCCATCCACTTCCATGGCAAGCGCCGCCTTGGCGAGGCCCGGGCCAATCGCGGCGGCGATAGTGGTGCCCGTCACCGCGCCGTCAAATTGGCGGATGGAACCATCGGGCAGGGTTATCGCGGGCATAGCTTATCCTATTCGGTCAAAACGCGGCCGGACCATGGGCAGAGGCCCCTTCCGGGTCAAGCGGTTGTGGTTGATTCGCGCATCAAATCCTGAAGCGCGGCCTTTACCGCCGCCACTTCCAGCGTGGCGAGGGGCTGGTGGCGCAACACCGCCACATGCGGCCCGCGCGGGGCGCAAAGCGCCGGGTCGCTATCCTCACCGAACAGGGCAAGGGTTCGGCAGCCGGCCACGGCGGCGAGGTGCGTCGGGCCGGTATCATTGCCAAGGCAAAACTCGGCGCGGCGCGCCAGGGCAGCGATTTCAGCGAAGCTGGTCTGCCCCGTCAGGTCCCGCGCGCCGGGGGCGGCGCGGGCGATCTCAGCGCCCAAGCCAGCTTCGGCCGGGCCGCCCAGGATAACGGCCGGGATATCCAGCCCGGCGGCGATTTCAGCGAAACGCGGCGCGGGCCAGCGCTTGGCGGGGCGGGTTGGCGAAGCGCCCGGGATCAGCAGGGCAAAGCGCGCCGGCAGGGCGAAGCGCCCGATATCGGCATCCAGCCAGCCAAGCTCGGGCGCCGGGAAATGGCTGATCCCGGCCATTTCCAACTGCTCCCGCTGGCGTTCGACCGTGTGCATGAAATCGCGCCGCGGATTGGCATGGGGGTGGGAAGCGCCGGGGGCGATGCCGGACCATTCGGCGCCGCGCCCGACCAGCCAGCGATAGCGCGAAGACCGGGCCGAGGTCTGCAAATCATAAACCCGGTCAAACCGCGCCGCGCGTAATTGCCGGGCTAGCGCCCAAAGCGCGGCCAGCCCACGCGGCCGGCCATGATCCCAAACCCGGTCAAACCAGGGCGCCTGGCGGGCCAAAGGTGCGAAGGGCGGTGTCGTCAGCAGGGTGATCTCGGCGCCCGGATGATGCGCCCTGATCGCCGCGAAAGGCCCGAAGGCCTGCGCGAAATCCCCTAATGCGCCGAGCTTGATGACCAGGATGCGCGGCCTCATCGCAGCAATTCCCGATAGACGGCGATGGTCGCTGCCTGCATGGCGGCGGTGGTATAGCCCGAAAGCACGGCGGCCCGCGCCCGCGCGCCAAGGGCGGCCCGTTCCGAATCCGTCATGGCCAAGGCGCGGGAAAGGGCGGCGGCGAGGGCCGCGGCATCGCCGGGCGGGGTGCGCCAGCCCGTGATGCCCTCAGCCACCGTCTCGCGCGGGGCGCCAAGGTCGCTGGCGATTACGGGCCGCGCCATGGCCTGGGCTTCAATCACCGTGCGGCCAAAGGCCTCGGCATCGGTGGAGGCATGCACCACCACATCCGCCAGCATCAGCGCCGCCGGCATATCGGTGGCATGGCCCACCAGGCGCACGCGATCCTGCAAGCCAAGGCCAGCGATGCGCGCCTGCAATTCGGCCTGGAAGGCTGGGCGTTCCGCCGCATCGCCCACCAGCAGGGCAAGCGAATCGCCGGCTAGCTGCGCCATGGCTTCCACCAGCACCATCTGCCCCTTCCAGCGCGTCACGCGCGCCGGCAGCATGGTGATGGGCTGTCCTTCCGGCACCTCCCAGGCGGCGCGCAAAGCGGCCAGCCTTGCGGGGCTGACCAGGGCAGGATCGAAGCGGCGCAGGTCCACCCCGCGCGGAATGACGCGCAGCCGCGCTTCCGCCACACCATGCCGGGCGCGGATCAGCTCCGCGATGAAATGGCTGATGGCGATCACGCGATCACCCCGCGCCATCACCGAATTATAGAGCCGCTTGCCAGGGAAGCCTTCATTATAGGCGCCATGATAGGTGGTGACGAAGGGCAGCCCGAGCCGCCTGGTCGCGATCAGCGCACACCAGGCCGGGGCGCGGGACCGCGCATGGATCAGGGCCACCCCTTCCGCCCGCGCCAGAGCCGCCAAGGACGCCGCATTGCGCCAAATGGCCCAAGGGGCTTTGGCGGTGAGCGGCAAAGTGATGTGCTTGGCGCCCAGCGCTTCCAAGGCCGGCACCATCTCACCGCCTGCGGAAGCCACGATGGCGCGGAAGCCGGCAGCGATTTGCGCCTCAGCGATTTCCAAAGTGCCGCGCTCCACGCCCCCGGAACGGAGCGCGGGCAGCACTTGCAGAATGGCAGGTGGCGGGGCGTTCATGGTTTGTGGTTAGCCCGGAATGGCGCCAAGGGCGATATTGGATGGACAAACCCCTTGCCGGCGGCGGATCTCAACGGCATGAGGGGGGTAATGACGCTCTATTACGCCGCCATGGTGCTGCTTTCGATCGGCGCCTTCATCCATTCCAAAAGCCCGGCGCCGGAAATGCGCCCGGCTTCTGAAGCCGCATCCGAATTCTGGCGCTGGCTGGCGCGGGCGACGCTGATTGCCTGGGTGGCGCTGATTGTTTGGGGGTTCCGCGAATTGCACTGGTCTCAGCCGATTGCGGCGACCATGGTTTCGCTGGCGGCCAATGGCGTGATAGCCATGCGCGGGCCGCGCGATGCCTGGCCTATGCTTTCCATGCTGTTCTGCGCGCTGGGCTTGGCTGCGGCGGCGATTATCCTGATCGAAGGACTTGGCCCCGGAATGGGCCTTTAACCCGCCGGGATCAGCTTCACGCGTCTGCCATCAACGCCAAGCGCCAACTGGCCAGACCGTAGTGCCAGCGCCGCATTGCCGAAAACCTCTCGCCGCCAGCCATGAAGCGCCGGGACATCTTCCTGCCCGGTGGCGAGCTTTTCCAGATCATCGCCGGAAGCGAGCAGCCGTGGCGCGACATCATGTTCTTCGGATTTCGCGGCCAGCAGCACCTTGAGCAAGGCAACCAGCGCCGGCGATGGCGGCGGGCCGGCCTTCTCCTTCTGCAATTGCGGCAATTCTTCTTCACGCAGCGCACGGGCCTGGCGGATGGCGGCGAGCAAGCCCTCTCCGGTCTTGCCTTTGGCGAAATTCTCCGAAATCCCCCGCGCGCGGGCCAATTCAGCCGGCCCATCGGGCATGGTGGCGGCGATTTCCAGCAGCGTGTCATCCTTCACCAGGCGCTGGCGGGGGATATTGATGCGCTGGGCTTCACGTTCCCGCCAGGCGGCAAGCGCCCGCAAAACGCCCAGGAACCGGCGGTTTGAGGTGCGGGGGCGAAGCCTTTCCCAGGCCGTATCGGGATCAGTCAAATAGGTGGCGGGATCGGCGAGCGCGCCCATTTCCTGCCCCACCCATTCAATGCGCCCTTCCTTTTCCAGCCTGAGCGTGAGGGAGACGAAAATCTTGCGCAAATGGGTCACATCCGCCGCCGCATAAGCCAATTGGCTTTCGGAAAGCGGCCGGGCGGACCAATCGCTGAAGCGATGCGCCTTATCGATCTGCACCCCGGCCAGAGACCGGCAAAGGGAATCGTAAGATGCCTGGTCGCCAAAACCGGCCACCATGGCGGCGATTTGGGTATCAAATAGCGGGGTCGGCACGGCGCCGAATTTCAGCAAAAAGATTTCCACATCCTGCCGTGCCGCGTGAAACACCTTCACCACCGAAGGTAGCGCCATCAATTCCCCGAGAGGGCCAAGATCCAGCCCCGGCGCCAGGGCATCCACCAGCGCGACCTCATGCTGGCCGGCCAATTGCACCAGGCAAAGCTCTGGCCAATAGGTCTTTTCCCGCATGAATTCCGTGTCCACGGTCACGAAGGGCTCGGATTTCAGCCTTTCGCAGAGCGCGGCGAGGCTCCCCGTATCGGTGATCAGGGCGGGCGAGGCTTCGGCTGCCGGGGCGGCATGGCGGCGGTTCATGGGGGTTCCATACAGGCGCGGCGGGCCTGGGGAAAGCGGTGGGGTTGACAGAAAGCGCGCCCTGATGCGCTTTCCCCCGCCTTTCCGCCCCCTTTGGATGATTGTTTCGCCATGCACGCTTATCGTACCCATCATTGCGGCGCGCTCCGCGCCACCGATGCCGGCTCCACCGCGCGGCTTTCTGGCTGGGTGCATCGCAAGCGCGATCATGGCGGCTTGCTGTTCATTGATTTGCGCGACCATTACGGCATGACGCAATGCGTCGTGGCGCAGGGTTCACCGGTGCTGAAACTGCTGGAAGAACTCCGCCCCGAAAGCGTGATTACCGTGACGGGCGATGTGGTGCCGCGTGAAGCCGGCACAGTGAATGCCAAGCTACCGACGGGTGCGATTGAACTCCGCGTGCGTGAAGTGGAAGTGCAATCATCCGCTGAAGTGCTGCCCATTCAAGTGGCGGGTGATGCGGAATTCCCCGAGGAATTGCGGCTGCGCTATCGCTTTTTGGATTTGCGGCGTGATCGCCAGCATCGCAATTTGATGTTGCGGAGCCAAGTGATTTCATCGATCCGCCGGCGGATGATTGATCAGGGCTTTACCGAATTCCAAACCCCGATCCTGACCGCATCCAGCCCCGAAGGCGCGCGCGACTTTTTGGTGCCCGCCAGGTTGCATCCGGGCAAGTTCTACGCGCTGCCGCAGGCGCCGCAGCAATTCAAGCAGCTCTGCATGGTTGCGGGGTTTGATCGCTACTTCCAAATCGCGCCGTGCTTTCGTGATGAAGCATCCCGCGCGGATCGCAGCCCAGGCGAATTCTACCAGCTTGATTTCGAAATGTCCTTTGTGACGCAGGAAGATGTCTTCGCCGCGATTGAGCCCGTGCTGGCTGGCGTGTTTGAGGAATTCTCCGATTGGTCCGGCACGAAGCGCGCCGTCACACCCGCACCCTTCCCGCGCATTCCCTATCAGCAGGCGATGCTGGAATATGGTTCGGACAAGCCGGATTTGCGCAATCCGATCAAGATCACCGATGTCAGCACACATTTCGCGGGTGGCGGCTTTGGCTTGTTTGCGAGGGTTACCGCTTCGGGTGGTGTCGTGCGTGCCATTCCGGCGCCTGGCGCGGCGGGCCGTCCGCGGTCCTTCTTTGATGGGCTGAATGAATGGGCCCGTGCGGAAGGCCAAGGCGGGCTTGGTTATATCGCCTGGGATGCCGATGGCGCGAAGGGACCGATTGCCAAGAACCTGGAAGCGGATCGCGTTGCCGCCATTGCCGCCGCCTGCGGGCTTGGCGCGGGTGATGCGGTCTTCTTTGTGGCGAATAAGGAAGCCGATGCTGCGAAATTCTCCGGCGCGGTGCGCAATCGCGTTGGGCGTGATCTTGGCTTGCTCGAAGAAAACGCCTTCCGCTTCTGCTGGGTGACCGATTTCCCCATGTATGAACGCAATGAGGATACAGGTCAGATCGAATTCAGCCATAACCCGTTTTCCATGCCGCAAGGCGGGCTGGAAGCGCTGAATTCCATGGACCCCTTGGACATCAAGGCCTTCCAATACGACATCGTCTGCAACGGGATTGAGCTTTCATCGGGTGCCATCCGCAATCATCGCCCGGATATCATGATCCGTGCCTTTGAAATCGCGGGCTATCCGGCGGAAGAAGTGGAACATCGCTTCGGCGGCATGTTGAATGCCTTCCGCTATGGCGCGCCGCCGCATGGTGGCTCGGCGCCTGGCATTGACCGGATTGTGATGCTGATCGCCGATGAACCCGCGATCCGCGAAGTGATCCTGTTCCCCATGAACCAGCAGGCGGAAGATTTGATGATGGGCGCGCCGGCCCGCGTGCCGCCGGAAAGGCTCAAGGAATTGCACATCAAGCTCGACCTGCCGCCGGTGAAGGGTGGCAAGCCGGGCTGATCCGCCGGCCGCAAAACTTTCTTGCGAAAACCCGATTCCGCCACGCTGGAATCGGGTATACCAGCCATGAGCGGCCCTTGCCGCCCGGAGCATCCCATGCGGTTTCCTGCCCTTCTCGCGCTCGCGCTGATCCTGCCTGCTGCGCCTGGCTTTACCCAGGGGGCCAAGGATGCGCCTGCGGCCACCGCGCCGCTGGCGCCGCTGACCGCGCGCGCGCTGGCATCCCATCGCGGCATTTACAGCCTGACGCTGGATCGCGCGCGGGAGAATGCCGGGATTGTCGAAGTCTCTGGCGCCATGCTCTATGAATTGATTGATGCCTGCGAAAGCTGGACCACGCGCCAGCGCTTCACCATGACGCTGCGTAACCGCGAAGGCACTGAACTTGAAACAGGGTCTGACTACGCCACGCTGGAATCCATGGATGGCAAAAATCTGCGCTTCAGCCTGAGGCAAATGACGCAAGGCGCGATCACGAGCAATGTGGCCGGGCAGGCAGAATTGCGCGCGGATGGCAGCGGTACAGCGCGCTATAGCGAACCGGAAGAAAAGGAAGTGGCCATCCCACCCGGCACGCTTTTGCCCAATACCCATACCATCGCCGCGCTGAATGCCGCGCGCGCCGGCCAGCGCATTCTGGTCGCGCCGATTTTCGATGGCACTTCCGCCGATGGCGCGCAGGAAAGCACGACCGTGCTGGCGCCCTGGCAGGGCGCCACACCCATGCCTGAAGCGCCGAGCCTTGCTTCGCTTGGTTCATCGCGGATGCGGATTGCGTTTTTCGAACCCGATGGTGAACAGGCGGGCGGGGCGCGCACGCCTTCCTATGAAGTCTCTCTCCGCTATTTCGAAAATGGCGTGGCGGATGACATGATCATGGATTTCGGCGAGTTTACCGTGCGCGCCAAGCTGATGAAGCTGGAAGACGCGCCCGGCGGTTGCTGAAACCTTTGGTGCGCGCCCGGTTCACATTCGTTCACCAGACACGCACCAAATTTTGATTTGATCGTATTTTCCGAGCCGCCAAGTGATTTCACTTGGCTTGAAAATGCTCAGTTTCTGATCGCATTTTCCGAGTCGCCAAGTGTCTCCACTTGGCTTGAAAATGCTCACGCCCGCCGCAAATTCCACAGGAAGGGATTCGGCCCTTGCAGCACGCCGGATAAGTCACGCCGGAAGGCCGTGCGCAGGCGGAACAGACCGGTCGGCGCGAAGGGCAGCGATTCCCAGGTGATTTCCTGCAAGCGGCGCATCGCGGCATCCTGCCCGGCCTGATCATCCGCATTGATCCAGGCTTCCACCTGCGCTTCCGCATCAGCGTCTGTTGGCCAACCAGGCCAGGCGGCTTGCCCATTCATGCGAATGGCAAAACTCACTGCGGGATTGGCGATGGTTGCCGCCGGGCCATTGGTATTGTGCAAATGCCAACCCCCTTGCGCCGGTGGGTTACGATTGGCGCGCCGTGCCAAAATGGTGGCCCAATCTGACTCGATGGGCTGCATATTCACACCAAGCTTGCGCATCAATTCAACCGTGAGCCGCCCTTGCTGCGTGACCGCAGGGAAGTCGCTTGGGTTGATGTGAATAATGGGCTCACCATTATACCCCGCATCGCGCAGCGCGGCGCGGGCGCGGTCCATGGCGGCTTCGCCGCGCGCGGCGGGCGGGAATTCCACCACACTCGGCAGGCCGCAGGGGAACATGGCGTGGCATTCCTGCCAGTCACCTTCTAACGCAACTGCGGACATGTAATCCGATTGCACAATCACATCGCGAATGGCCCGGCGCACCCGCACATCATTGAACGGCGCGTGCAAATGATTGAAGCGCAGAAAACCAAGAAAGCCATTCGGGTCGTAAATCTGGGTTTGTGTGTTGCGGTCACGTTCCAGCACCGGCACCAGATCCGGCAGCGGGTATTCTATCCAGTCAATCTCCCCGGTGCGCAGGGCCGCCGCCGCCGTGCCGCCATCCGGAATCCAGATCAGCTCAAGCCTGTCGAAATGCACGCGCTTGCCGCCGGAAGCCGCTTCGGCGGGTTCGTCACGCGGCACATAGGCATCATTGCGCGCATAATGGCTGCGGCTGCCTTGCACATAGTCACCGGCAATAAAGCGCCACGGCCCGCTGCCGATCATATGTTCCAGGCCGAGTGAACGATCGCCGGGCAGGCTGGCGATGCGTTCCGGCATCATGAAACAGGGCGAAGCACCAGGCTTGGCCAAGGCATCAAACAGCGCGGGGAAGCGCCGATGCAGGCGGAATTGGATGGTGCGATCATCAAGCGCGGAAAGCTCGGCCGTTGCGCGCATCAGGATTTGGCCGAAGCCATCGCGGCTCGCCCAGCGCTTGATGCTGGCCACGCAATCGGCGGCGCGCACGGGTTCACCATCATGCCAACGCAGGCCATCGCGCAGGCGGATTTTTACCAGCTTGCCGTCATCTTCCACGCTATGGCCCGCGGCCATTTGCGGGCGCGGCTGAAGCGCGCGATTGGCGCCATAGAGCGTGTCAAACACGCAATAGCCATGCGTGGTGATGATGGTGCTGGGGCTGAAGATTGGGTCCAGATTGGCCAAGGCCGCTTGTGGCATGAAGCGCAGCGTGCGCGCGCGGCTGGCCTGGGCCAAAGCGGGGCGCGCCAAGGGCGCGGCCAAGGGCACGGCGAGCGTGGTTGCAAGAAATGTACGGCGTTGCATACCCATATCCTTCGTTTCCTGTCGGATGACGCGGGGAAGGGGGCTTTGGCCCAGCACGCGCCAGCACCCGCCAAGGGGCGCAAAACGCGAGCGAACGGGCGATGCACCGTTCCCTACGCCGGTCCGAACCGGGTCAGGTTCCAGGGGTCGCGGGTGAAGCCCGCCTCTCAGCCCCAAAAGGGCTCCCCCAGGTGTCTCAGGCCGTAAACTGCGCCTGGGGAGGTTATTCTGCAAGGGTCAAGGTGGCGCGGCGGCGCGCACAGGCTAGAATGGGCCACAGAACCGAAAAGGGGAGCGCCCATGTCCAGCACCATTGCCCTGCCATCCGTTATTCGCCTGCACCCGCAAGATGGTGTGGTGATTGCGCGCATTCCGCTGACGCCTGGCACCGAAGTGGCGCCGGGTATCAGCGTGGGCGAAAGGCGCATCCCGCCCGGGCATAAGGTTGCGATCCGCCCGCATGCGAAGGGCGAGCCCATTCGCCGCTATGGCCAGATTATTGGCTTTGCCACGGATGCGATTGAACCTGGCGCCTGGGTGCATACGCATAATTGCGAAATGGGCGATTTCGCGCGGGATTACGCCTGGGGCCAGGACGCGAAGCCCACCGATTATGTTGATGTGCCGGCAAGCTTCATGGGTATTCGCCGCGCCGATGGCCGCGTGGCGACACGCAATTACATCGGCATCATCACATCCGTGAATTGTTCCGCCCATGTCGCGGAACTGATCGCGCGGCAGTTTGAAAAAAACCCGATCACGGGCGACGATCCCTTGGCGCCCTGGGCCAATGTGGATGGCGTGGTGGCGCTGACGCATAAAACCGGTTGCGGCATGACCATGGATGAACCGCTCCGCCTGCTGCGTCGGACTCTGGCGGGCTTTGCGCGGCACGCGAATTTTTCCCATGTGATTGCGATTGGCCTTGGCTGCGAGGTGAACCAGCTTGCCCCCATGCTGGAAGAACAGCGCCTGACCGGGCGGCTGCGCAGCATGGATATTCAGGATAGCGGCGCGCGCGCGACCGTGATGAAGGGCATAGATTTCGTCAAGGAAGTGCTGACGGAATCCAATACCGCCAAGCGTGAAGCTGTCCCCGCATCTGAACTTTGCGTCGCACTGCAATGCGGCGGGTCTGATGGTTATTCCGGTATCACCGCCAATCCCGCCCTTGGCGCCGCTTCTGATTTGCTGGTGCGCCATGGCGGCACCGTGATCCTTTCCGAAAGCCCGGAAACCTATGGCGCGGAACATTTGCTGACGCGCCGCGCGACCTCCCGCGAAGTGGGCCAAAAGCTTGTTGATGTGATGCATTGGTGGGAAGACTACACGGCCCGCCAGGGTGCGGAGATGAATGCCAACCCATCGCCGGGCAATAAGGCCGGCGGGCTGACGACCATTCTGGAAAAATCGCTAGGCGCCATGGCGAAGGCCGGCACCACCAATCTGGTGGACGTCTATCGCTATGCCGAACCTGTGACGGCGAAGGGTTTTGTTTTCATGGACACGCCTGGCTATGATCCAGTCGGTGCCACGGGACAGGTGGCGGGCGGTGCCAATCTGGTGTGCTTCACCACCGGGCGCGGCAGTGTTTTTGGCATGAAGCCCGCGCCTTCCATCAAGCTTGCGACCAATACCACCATGTATGATCGCCTGGCCGAGGATATGGATATCAATTGCGGTACGGTGCTGACGGGTGGTGAAAGCGTGCAGGAATGCGGCCAACGCATTTTTGATTTGATGTTACGCACGGCTTCTGGTGAACCCACCAAAAGCGAAGCGCTTGGCTTCGGCGCGCAGGAATTCGCGCCCTGGATGCTCGGAGCAACAATGTGACCAAGGCGGAAACCAGGCGAGAGATTTTGCGCGTCGCGCAATCGCTCGATCAGGCGGGGATGATGCCCTCCAAATCCGGCAATGTATCGGCGCGGGATGGCCAGGGCTTCATCATTACCCCCGCTGGCCTGGCTTATGCGCGCAGCAGCGCAGATGATCTGGTGGCAACCGCCATGGATGGGCAGCCGGTGGGCACGGCGCCCCATCGGCCTTCTTCCGAATGGCGGCTGCATGCGGCGATTTACGCGGCGCGGCCCGAAGTGATGGCGGTGGTGCACACACATTCCCCGCGCGCCACTGCGCTTTCCTGTGCGCGTAAGGGCATTCCGCCCTTTCATTACATGGTGCTGCTCGCGGGCGGGCCGATTGCCTGCGCGGAACACGCCACTGCTGGCACGCAGGCCTTGGCGGAAAACGCCGTCAGCGCCATGGCCGGGCGGCGGGCCGTGCTGCTTGCCAATCATGGTGTTGTTGCTGCGGGTGCGACACTTGCTGGCGCCCATGCGCTGGCATTGGAGGTTGAAAACCTCGCGGGGCAATATCTGGATTTATTGGCGGCGGGGCTGAAGCCCGTTTTGCTGACGGATGCTGAATTGGCCCAAGCAGCGACGCATTTCGCGGGGTATGGGCGAGGCGGCTAGATTTCGCTGACAGGCCCGCGCGTAATCGCGGTGAGTTCCGCGTTATAGGTCCGGTACACAGCCTCAATCCCGGTGACACCAGCCGCAGTAAGTCGCGCGGCATGCTTGGCGTGATAGGCTTCCGCAGCTGCGCGATTGCGGAACAGATAAACCCCGCCGGAACGCCCGGCTGCCTTATCCTCGGTCCAGATTTTCCAAAGCAGGTCAGGCTCGGCGGCGATGTCTTCCGCCAGAGCACGCAAAGCGCGGCGTTGTTCCTCCCCGCCCGGTTTCCGGGCAGGGAAGTCGAAGATCACCAGCGTTGCTGTATCAGGCTGAGGCGACAAGCTTCTGCGTCTGCTCACCAAGCCCGGCAATGCCAAGCTTCATGGTCTGGCCGGCTTTCAGGAAGATTGGCACCGGCTTCTTGCCAAGGCCCACGCCGGGCGGCGTGCCGGTAAAGATCACATCGCCCGGGTTCAGCGTGATGCATTGGCTGACATAGGCAACAATCTGCTTCACACCGAAGATCATGGTCTTGGTGGAGCCATTCTGTTCGCGCACGCCATCCACATCGCAATACATGGCAAGGTTCTGCGGATCCGGGATTTCATCCTTGGTCACCAGCCAGGGGCCAAGCGGACCAAAGGTATCGAAGCCCTTGCCCTTATCCCAAGCGCCGCCGCGTTCCGCCTGCCATTCACGCTCAGACACGTCATTGCCGACCGCATAGCCCGCGACATAATCGAGCGCCTGATCTTCCGAGACATATTTCGCGCGCGTGCCGATGATGATGCAAAGTTCCACCTCGTAATCGGTCTTCACCGAACCGCGGGGGATCACGACATCATCATTCGGCCCTTGCAGCGCATTGAGCGACTTCAGGAACACAATCGGTTCCTTCGGAATTGGCGCGCCGGTTTCCGCCGCGTGATCGGCGTAGTTCAACCCGATGCAAATCAAATTCTTCATGCCCGTGACCGGCGGGCCAAGGCGCGGGCTGCCCGCGACCTTGGGCAGGCTATTCACATCCAGCGCGGCAATCTTGGCCAGCGCGGCGGGGGAAAGCACATCGCCCGTAATGTCTGGGATCACGCCGGAAAGGTCACGAACGGCGCCGGCGGCATCCAGAATGCCCGGCTTTTCTTGGCCCGCGGGGCCGTAACGCAAAAGCTTCATTTAAGCCTCCCTCAATTGGAACGGCGGGCACGGACATGCCCGAAAAATGCCAAGCCGATGCCGCCAAAGGCCAGCGCCTGAATGCTATTCAGCGGCAGGGTGACGGCGCCGGCGGCAAGCAGCAGGGCGATCAGCATGGCGATGGAACCCAGCATCATATAGGCGGGCATCGCCATATCCTCGTTAATGCCGGCGAGTATCACGGCACCCATCGCGCCCATCATCGGCACGGCAAATTCACTGGCCATTTCATTCTCCTTGGGGGAGTTAGGGGGAAAAGCGCTGATGGCTTCCTACAATGTCCAGCCGCCGTCAATCACAATGGGCTGACCGGTGACAAAAGCGGCCTCATCGGACGCTAAATAGACCATCAGCGCGGCCATTTCCGGCGCGGTGGCCAGCCGGCCCATGGCTTGGCGGGCGACAAAGGCCGTACGGGCGGCTTCCACCGAACCGGCAGCGGCGGCATTGGCGGCGATGCGATCATGCAGGGAAGGCGTGTCCACCGTGCCGGGGCAAAGGCAATTACAGCGAATCCCCTGGGCCACATATTCGGTAGCGATGGATTTCGTGAGGCCAACCACGGCCGCCTTGGTGGTGCCATACAAAAAGCGGTTGGGCGCACCTTTCACGGAAGAACAGGCGGAAGACATATTCACAATGCTGCCCCCGCCCTTGGCAAGCATGCCGGGGATGAAGGCCTGCGCCACCTTCCACATGGCCCGCACATTAAGCGCAAAGCCGAAATCCCATTCCTGGTCCGTGCAGGTCAGGATGGTGTTCTGATGCACATAGCCCGCGCAATTGAACAGGATATCCACCGGCCCGGCGGCCTTGGCGGCGGCGGTGATGGCCGCATCATCCAGCACATCCAGCGGTGCGGTTGTCAGGCCCGGGGCGGCGAGTGTCGCGAGCAGCGCTGGGTCTCGGTCTGTTGCCACCACGCGCGCGCCTTCGGCGGCCATGGCCAGCGCCGTGGCCCGGCCGATGCCCTGGCCTGCGGCCGTCACGAAACAAAGCTTACCCGCCAATCTACCGGCCATGTGGCTTCCCCTCCGAAATCAATGGGCGCAGCGCGCCCGGGCCGCAGCTATGCGTTGGTAGCGCGACCTATCACCATCCGAAAAATTGGTTCCAAAGGGGCTTTGCTGTCAACCAAAGCGCGAATTTCGCGAAAATGTGATGGGATTTAATTGGTTCCAAGGGGATTTAAATGGTTATGCAAAAACCGTATACGGTGTATGCATCAATTAAATTCCACTTAGAAAGATTCAAAAAGACAATTTCAGAAGGTTGTTATGCACATGTTCGCGTTTCGCCAAAAGGCGGCGGCGTTCTTTGGGGCTGAGCGACAGGCTTTTGACCCCAAGCGATTTCGCCCTGCCGCACCCGCCCCGGCCATGCCGTGAGCGTTGAACTCATCATCGCCGATGATGATGCCGCGCTTTGCGGGGTTTTGGCTGAATATTTGCGTCTGCACGGGCTGAATGTCCGCAGCGTGGGTGATGGCGCGGCGCTGAAGGATGCCTTGCGTGCCGCCCCGGCAGACCTTGTGGTGCTTGATCTGAACATGCCGGGCGAAGATGGGCTTTCCCTGGCGCGGGCCTTACGCGGGGTGGGATTTGGCGACCCCGCCATCATTATGCTGACCGGCGCTGCCGATGTTGTGGACCGTGTGGCGGGGCTTGAAGTGGGCGCGGATGATTACGTGGCCAAGCCCTGTGACCCGCGTGAATTGCTGGCCCGCATCCGCGCGGTGTTGCGCCGGCGCAATAAGGCGCAAATGCCTGAAGCCGCGCCTGCCCTGGTGCGGATGGGCGATAAAACCCTGGATCTGGAAGACCGCTGCCTGATCGGCCCAGACCAGCAAAGGCTGGCGTTGCACCCGCGTGAATATGATCTGCTGGCGGCTTTTGCCGCGCGTCCTGGCCGTGTGCTGACGCGTGAAAGGCTGCTTGATCTTGCGCATCCGAATGGCGAGGAAGCCTTTGATCGATCAATTGATGTTCGCATCGCGCGCATTCGCCGCAAGCTGGAAGCAGACCCCACCAACCCCCGCATCATCCGCACCGTGAGAGGAGCAGGCTATGTCTTCGACCCAGACGGCAAACGCCAAGCCTAACGGCCAAGCGGCGGGTGCGGTGCAAATTTTGCTGCCCTTTACCGATGCCCATGTCATGCGCGGCATTTTGGATGCGATGCCCGCGCGGGTTTCGTATTTCGATAAACACAGAAAATTTCGTTATAATAATCAGGAATTTTACCGGTTCACCGGAATGACGCCGGAACAAACCATTGGGCGCAGCGTGGCGCAGGTATTGGGGCGCCACGCTTCAGCGGAAACACTGCCGCAGGTGCAGGCCGTCAGGCGTGGGGAGACCGCGCGCACCGAAGGTTGGCGGCAATATAAGGGCCTGGGGCGGCGCTATGTGGAAAGCGTCTTCATTCCCCTGTTTCATCCAAACGGCACCATGGATGGTTATTTCGTCCTTGTGCGTGATTTGACTGATGAACAGCGCCAGAAGGAAGAATTGCTGCAGCGCGGGCAACAGCTTGAAGTGGTATTGCAGGAAATTGATGATGCGGTGGTGATGTTTGATTCAGACATGCGTCTGGTAATGTGTAATTCAGGTTACCTGGAACTGATGGGTTATCCTGAATCGCTGAATAAGCCCGGCACTGGGCTGGACGTGTTTGTGCGCCACCGCCTTCAAAGGGGTGTTGCCTATTCTGATGAAAACCTCGCGGAACCTATAGAAGACCTTGTGCGCGCGCGTGTTGAATCCCATCGCCACATCAAGAAGGAAGCCCATTCTATCCAGCTTGTCCGCGGGCGCTGGATGAATATACGCCGGCGGCGTCTGCCGGATGGAAGCCTTCTGATCACGCATACGGATATTACGGCGAAATATGAAGCGGATCGCGCCCGGCGCGCCCAGATTGAAGCCATGCAGCGTATGGCGCAGATGGAAACCAATGCAACGCTGCTGGCCGGGCTGGGGCATGAAATCAACAACCCGCTTGCCGCCATTATGGCGCAGGCCAGCCTGCTGCTGCGCGAAACCCAGGATGCGAAATCCCGCCAGCGGATTGAAGCCATTAATGACGCGGCTGACCGTGGCGCGAAAATCGTCCATAGCCTGATGCGCAGCGCCCGGCGCCGCGAACAGCGTTATGAACCATTGGATATTTCCGCCAGTATTCAACTGGCTTTGGACCTTGCCTGGAATGATGGGCCGCCGCCCTGGCTTGATTTCACCCTGGATATCCCGCCGAAACTGCCCAAGCCCTATGGCGATCCTGAACAGATCGCGCATGTTGTTTCCAATCTTGTTTCCAACGCCACGCAGGCGCTTGAAGCGGCCAGAATGCCAGGACCAAAGCGCCTTGGTGTATCGGTGGAGATGGCAGGCGATGATATGATGATCCGGATCGCGGATAATGGCCCCGGCGTGCCGGCGGAATTACGCGAACGTATTTTTGAACCTTTCTTCACCACCAAGCCACCGGAAAAAGGCACCGGCGTTGGCCTTGCATTATGCCGCGCCTTGGCGCGCGCGCATGGCGGCAGGCTTGATCTGGAAGATACACCGGGCGGTGGCGCCAGCTTTATCCTGCGTCTGCCATTGCACTGAAGCGCGGGCGCGCTTCAATCCTGCGCCATGACTTTCACATAGCTGCCAGGCGCATCTTCAAGCGCATGTTTCGGCTGGCGTGCCGGCACTTGCGCGGGTTCCTGCCCCGTCACCCAGCGCTGCCAATCCGGCCACCAGGAACCGGCAAGTTCCGTGGACCCAGCCAGCCAGGCTTCAGGCGTTGCGGGTAATTCCGTATTGACCCAATGGCTGTATTTGCCCGCATCCGGCGGATTAACCACGCCGGCGATATGGCCCGATGCCGCCAGCACAAAGCGGATATCGCCCGTATAGGTTTGCGTCGCGCGATAGGTGGAAGCCCAGGGCGCGATGTGGTCTTCCCGCGTTGAAAGGATGTAGGTGGGCAGCTTGATTTTGCGCAGATCAAGCTTCACGCCCAGCAATTCAACCCCGCCCGGCTTGATCAAATCATTCTGCTGATACATGCGCCTGAGATAGAAGGAATGCATACGCGCCGGCATGCGTGTGGAATCATCATTCCAATAGAGCAGGTCGAACGGGAAGGGGTCCTGACCCAGCAGGTAGTTATTCACCACGAAGGACCAGATCAGATCATTGGCGCGCAGCATATTGAAGGTGGTCGCCATTTCGCGGCCTTCCAGGAAGCCGCGCTTTTGCATTTTTGTCTCCAGCGCTTTCAATTGTTCTTCATCAATGAAAACGCCAAGTTCGCCCGATTCCGTAAAATCCACCATGGTGGTGAAGAAGGTCGCGGATTTGATGCGCGTGTCTTTCTTGGCCGACATATGCGCCAGGGTCGCTGAAAGCAGCGTGCCGCCCAGGCAATAGCCAATGGCATTCACTGCCTTTTCGCCGGTGGCTTTTTCAATCGCGTCCAGCGCGGCATAGGGGCCTTCCAGCATGTAATCTTCAAAGCCCTTTTCAGCGAGCTTCGCATCCGGATTGACCCAGGAAACCACAAAAACCGTATGCCCCTGATCCACCGCCCAGCGGATAAAGGAATTTTTTGGGCGCAGATCCAGAATATAGAATTTGTTGATCCAGGGCGGCAGGATCAGCAGCGGGCGCTTCAGCACCTTTTCCGTGGTGGGCGTATACTGGATCAACTGCATCAAATCGTTCTGATAGATGACCTTGCCGGGTGTTACGGCGATATTTTCACCCACCTTGAACTTGCTTTCATCCGTCATGCGGATGCGAAGATTGCCCTGGCCGCGTTCCAGGTCTGTCAGCAGATTGGACAAGCCCTTCAGCAGATTTTCGCCGCCCGTTTCCGCTGTGCGGCGCAGCACTTCCGGATTGGTCATGACGAAATTCGTGGGGCTCATCGCATCCACGAATTGGCGGGTGTAGAAATCCACCTTCTGGGCGGTCTTATCATCCAGCCCTTCGGCATCATGCACCAGGCGCTGCATATAACGCGCGGAAAGCAGGTAGCTTTGGCGGATGAAGTCAAACACTTCATTGTCGCGCCATGCCTCATCCTTGAAGCGCTTATCCTTTTGGTCTTCCGCTATCACGGCGGGTGCGGGTTCGCCCATCATGCGCCGGGCGGTATTTTGCCACAGCGTCAAATAATCCTGCCAAAAGCCGATCTGCGCCTGCACCAACCGCGCGGGGTTGGCCATTAGCCGCGTTGTCATATCCAGAAAAGCATTACCGATATGCATCGGATCTGGTTCGGTGGGGTTATCAGTTTGGCGCTTCAGGAAATCGGCCACGATGCGTTGGCTGCGTTCCGCCACATCGGCCATGGTGCGGCTGACCAATGCCGGGTCTGGCATGCGGAACGGGGGCTGATCGCTTTCGGCCATCGGGGCCTCCTGGCTTTTTCTGCCCGGAAGCTTCGCGCCGGGCCCGTTTCAGGCTACCCCTTTGCCGTAGGCAGGGGTGCATGAGCGAGCATAGCAGGACAACCGAGACCAATTCCCAACCTAGGAGGCACCGCGGAGCCAATCAAGCGCGGCTTTGCGCCTTTCTGGCCCTATTCCTTGCTGGGTGTGAAACGCAACCCGGCCGGGCGGTGGGAAAATTCTGGGATCGTGCCTGGGGCCCGGCGAATGAAGGCCGCCCTTCGCCACCCGGCGCCAATACGCCCTTCCCCAATTTGGGAACAGTGCCACCGCGGCCAGAGACCCCGGATATGGCGGCGCGTGAAGCCTTGGCTGCTGGGCTGACGGGGCAGAGAGAGGCAAGCAGGGAACCGCTTGGCGCGCTGCCCGGCAGCGCGCCGCGTGGCGCGCCGCCGCCGCCGGCACTTGCTCCGGCGCTGACCGGCATGGCTGCCC